>CAYURW010000119.1:0-7416 GCA_964447145.1 uncultured Clostridiaceae bacterium | reverse complement strand
ATGGCTGCCAGCTTCTCACTGTAATCTATGTCATCAAGCTTCGGACAGCCTATAAGTGTAATTTTATTTTTCATAAACCTGTTATGGAAGTTTCCATAGGCATAGGCTGCACAATCAGCCGCTATCAACAGATTTGCATTCCTAAAATACGGTGCATTGGGAGGAACAAGCTTGATCTGCACCGGCCACTGGTTTAGCTGTGTCCTGCAGACTTCGGCATTCCCGGGGCAGCCGCAAGGCAGATTCTGGGGTTTTTCCATTTTTGCTTTGACAGCAGCTTCATCATAGGGCAATGCTTTACGCTCTTCAAAGGTAATGGCTCCCGTAGGACATGAGGGCAGACAGTCTCCTAACCCATCACAATAATCATCCCGGAGAAGCTTCGCTTTTCCGTTGACCAATCCTATGGCGCCTTCATGGCAGGCTGATACACAAAGCCCGCAGCCATTGCATTTTTCTTCGTTTATCTTAATTATTTTTCTTATCATGATTTTCACCTCACTTGATTTTGTATTTTTAGTATAGTATACTGAAAAAGAATAATCTGTTGCATATGCAACGAAAGGAAAATACTTTGAAACACATTGAAGTGATAAAACGAAACCCGCTATTCGGGGAAATTTCGGGAAATGACCTGAAAAAGATGCTTTCGTGTTTGTCGGCGGATTATCGTTCATACAAGCAGAACAGTTTCATATTCCTGGCCGGAGAAATGCTCCGCCATATAGGGATCGTGCTTTCGGGCAAAATAATTATCATAAAAGAAGACGGTTCCGGCAATAGAGGTATTATTGCCGAAGTGTATCCCGGAGAAATGTTCGGCGAGGCCTTTGCCTGCTCCGAAATCAGCAGCAGCACTGTTTCCGCCCAGGCTGCGGTTGACAGTGAAGTCCTGTTGATCAACTATCAAAGGATTTTTACTTCCTGCACTTCTGCCTGCGCCTTCCACACAAAAATGATCGAGAACATGATGAAAATACTGGCAAAAAAGGTATTGATACTGAATCAGAAGGTTGACATCATTTCAAAACGGACCACAAGAGAAAAACTTATGGCATATTTTGAAATTCAAAAAGACAATTCAAAATCCAATAAATTTACAATACCTTTTAACCGGGAGGAGCTTGCAGATTATCTTTTTGTGGACAGAAGCGCAATGTCCAGGGAGTTGAGCAGAATGAGAGATGAGAGGCTGATCGATTTCAATAAGAACAAATTTGAGTTATTATAGTATTATAGAAGTATTACGCATAGCGGAAGTTTCCGCAACATGATAGCGGTTATACAGCATAGCGGAAGTTTCGCTGCATATTAAGTAAAACACATAACATTATTGAAGCAAAGTACAGAGCGTATATGAAGCAATATACAGAGCGTATATGAAGCAAAGTACAGAGCGTATATGAAGCAATATACAAAGAATATACAAAACAAAGAAAAGGACAGCAGGATGAATAATTTAAAGATTAAATCGAAATTACATATAAACTTCAAAGACAAATCCAATGCCGAGATAATCAATGTCGCCTGGCCCATACTGGCAGAGCTCCTTTTGAGTTCACTGTTCGGAATGATGGACATGATGATGCTGGGGAGGATGAGGGACACTGCCATGGCAGCCGCTTCAGTGGCAGCAGTGGGAATGACCAACCAGCCTCTTTTTATCGGCCTGTCCCTTGTTCAGGCGCTGAATGTGGGCGGAACGGCAATGATATCCAGATACTACGGCGCCAACCAGAATGAAAGAATAGAAACAACTATGAAGCATGTGCTGCTTCTTTGCATGCTGGTGTTGGCGATCCCTCTTTCAGTGCTGGGGCTTATTTTTACTGATTCCATTATGAATCTTATGGGAGCCCAGGCAGACACATTGGCAGTAGGAAGAGGCTATTTCAAGATCATTATGATAGGGTTTATATTCCAGTCCTTCAATATGGCAATATCGGCCGCATTGAGGGGAGTCGGCGAAACGAAGGTGCCCATGACAATTAACCTTCGGTGCAATTTTCTGAACGTTTTTGGAAATGCCGTACTCATATACGGCCTTATAGGGTTCCCGAGGCTTGGAATAACAGGTGCAGGCATATCCACAGCATTGTCAAACATGGTTGCAAGTATTATTATCTTCAGATATGTCTTCAAAGGGAACAGCATAGTAAAATTTGACATAAAAAAGCCCTTTAAGATTGACGAAAGAATCGTTTCCAATATATTCAAAATAGGCATTCCGGCATCTTTGGAACAAATAGTAATGAGAGCCGGGGTATTGCTGTTTGCCAGAATAGTTGCGGGGCTCGGTACTATTATTTATGCGGCCCATCAGGTGGCTTTGAGCATACTGAGCCTTTCTTTTCAGCCGGGGCAGGCCTTTGGGATCGCAGCTTCATCCCTGGTAGGTATTAAATTAGGCGCCGGTGAGTATGACGGGGCCGAGGAGTATGCAGGAAAAACCCGGAGAATCGGGTCGATAATCTCTACCCTTATGGCTGTTATACTGTTCTTTTTCGGGCCCTGGATAGTCAGGCTTTATTCCGGAGACCCTGTAATTATAAAAAATGCCTCCAATGCATTAAAGATAATTGCCCTGGTCCAGCCTTTTCAGTCTTCACAGCTTATACTGGCGGGGGCCCTGAGGGGTGCGGGGGACACATTCTGGCCGCTGGTAGCCACATTTTTCAGTGTGATCCTCGTAAGGGTCGTACTTACTTATTTGTTTGTAAGCATTTTGGGTTACGGATTGCTTGGGGCATGGACTGCCGTACTGGTAGACCAGCTTGTAAGGTGGGGCTTTGTCTATGCAAGGTTTAAGACAGGCAAGTGGAAGTATATAAGAATCAGATAGAAAGGCAGTGCAGCCAATGAAAAAAGCGATCATTATTCCCGACTCATTTAAGGGCACCCTTAGTTCCCTTCAAATATGCAAAATTATTAAAAACAAGGTGGAAGAGCACTTCCCGGAATGTAATTCCGTGACTATACCCGTTGCAGACGGAGGGGAGGGCACCGTTGACTGCTTCCTTGCGGCACTGGGGGGGGAAAGGATAAGCACAACTGTAAAGGGGCCTTTTTTCGAAGATATGGATTCTTTTTACGGAATAATCGAGGGCGGAAATACTGCAATAATAGAAATGGCTGCTTGTGCAGGGCTGCCTCTGGTTGAGGGCAGGAAGGAGCCTGCGGCAACTACTACATACGGAGTGGGGCAGTTGATTCTGGACGCTGCCAATAAAGGAGCAAGGAAAATCATAATGGGCCTTGGGGGAAGCGCCACGAATGATGGGGGCTGCGGCGCCGCTGCGGCTGTTGGCGTGAGCTTTCTGAATAAAAAGGGCGAAAGCTTTGTTCCGGTGGGGGGAACTCTCCGTGAAATCGAAAGGATAGATATTTCCGGTAGGGATAAAGTCCTTGAGGGAATAGAAATAATTACAATGTGTGATATAGACAATCCAATGTACGGGCTGTCGGGAGCGGCACATATATTTGGGCCCCAGAAGGGAGCGGATCCGGAGACGGTATTGATGCTTGATGAGGGCATAAAGCACCTTTCCGGGGTCATAAGGAAGAGCCTGGGCAAGGATCCGGGGGATATTCCCGGATCGGGGGCTGCAGGAGCTATGGGGGCAGGGATGATGGTTTTTTTTGATTCAAAGCTTCAAATGGGAATAGAAACGGTCCTTGACACAGTGAAGTTTGAATCGATTATATCCGATGGGGATATTATATTTACCGGAGAGGGCAGAATAGATACCCAGAGCTTGAGGGGCAAAGTGGTCATAGGCGTGGCAAAAAGGGCAAAAAAGAAGAATGTTCCCGTCATAGTCATTGCCGGGGGTGCGGAGGACGGCATCAATAGCGTATATGACTGCGGGGTGACTTCGATATTCACTATAAACAGAATGCCGGAAGCCTTTGAGTCAAGCAGATTCAAAAGCGCCGAGAATCTTGAATTTACTGTGGATAACATACTCCGTCTGATGAAGGAGATAAAAAAGTGACGGACTAATGCATCATAGGCAGATACCAGCATATAGGCATGCTGCAGGTATAGAATGCAATGGGTTGCTGCAGTTTGTTCTGCAAAATATCAAATATGATTTGGAGGGGTAATTATGAAAATTGTTGTTTTGGATGGGTATACCCTGAATCCCGGGGATTTGAGCTGGGAAGACATGGAGAGTCTGGGGGAATTGAAGGTCTACGATCGCACTCCGGAGGACAAAGTATTGGAGCGGATCAGAGATTTTGATATTGTGTTTACCAATAAGACCCCGGTTTCAAAGGAGGTAATTGCCGCATGCCCAAAACTAAGATACATAGGGGTGCTGGCCACAGGCTACAATATTGTCGATGTGCAGGCAGCACGGGAACACAATATACCGGTATCAAATATTCCGGTCTACGGCACTGCCGCAGTTGCGCAGATGGTCTTTGCCCTGTTGCTTGAAATTTGCCATCACACAGCTGCGCACTCTGACGCGGTGCACAGGGGCGAATGGGCAAATAATCCGGACTGGTGTTTCTGGAATTACCCCTTGATTGAGTTAGCCGGGAAGACAATGGGGATTGTCGGTTTGGGACGCATTGGCCAAAATACGGCAAGGATTGCATCAGCACTGGGAATGAAGGTTATAGCCTATGACGGCCATGAAAGCGACTCAGGGCGTGAATGTGCCGAATATGTGACCTTTGACGGGCTTTTAGAAAAATCAGATGTTATAGCATTGCATTGCCCTCTTTTTCCTTCGACTAAGGGAATAATAAACAAAGGCAGCATAGCAAAAATGAAGGACGGAGTCATACTGATAAACAATTCCCGGGGACCCCTTGTGGTTGAGCAGGATCTTGCCGATGCTCTCAATTCGGGAAAAGTATATGCCGCTGGAATTGACGTTGTTTCCACAGAACCCATAAAAGAAGATAACCCGCTGCTTGGGGCAAAAAATTGCTTTATCACTCCCCACATATCCTGGGCCCCTAAGGAAAGTCGCATAAGGCTCATAAATATAGCCGTAGAAAACCTCAAATCCTTTATTGAGGGCAAACCGTCTAATATTGTAAATTAAAAAACAAAGCAATTTGTGCCATGGGCAACATGACATGTAAAGGCAAGCCTGAGTCATAGGAAATCATGCCGCAGCTTCAAAATTCATCAATCATGGCTGCAATTTGAAATTGCAGCCTGTAGGGCATTGCGAAAGGATCAAACTTAAAAAGCTTTGATATTTTTTTCTTTCTCTGGAGTACTGTATTTTTGTGAAGGAATAGCTTTTCTGATACCTCTTCTGTGTCCATATCTGTCAGTATAAGCATTTTGAATGTAAGAAGCAGCTGGGTATTGTTTTCCTTATCATATTGCCTTATCGGCAGCACCATGCTGTCCATCGCGGCCTTTGCCCTTTGGACGTCTATGCTGTCACGGATCAGGGAATAAATTTGGACTTCATCAAAAAAGGTGCACCGGGGCCTCCCGAAGATGCTGTCTGAAATTTTCAATGCAGATAAGGCCTCCTGATAGCTGTTTCTTATTTTGGATATGCTGCTGTAATATCCTCCGATCCCTACCGAAGCAGACAGGCCCATCACCTGGGCGACCGTTTTTCTAAGCTGCCCCCCGATATTTAGGAGGCGCTGCCGGACAGATTCTCCGTATTTTTCAAAACTGAACAGTATCAATATTTTATCGCTGGCATTGAATGTAATGCTGTCCGGCGCAAAGTAGGAGAGTTCATTTTGGACTGCATTGTTAAAATCCGTCTTCAGCTTCTGAAGCTGGCTTTCCGAATATTCAGCGCATACTTCCGTAAAATTGAATACGCCGATTATCATGGCAATTTTTATCCTTGACATATCAAGCCCCAGAGAGGAGCCCCTCTGTATAGCCGCCTGCTCATCTTTGAAGTTCCATTCTATAAGATCATTGATATAGTCACGTTTAAGCAATATATTGTAATCCTTCAGATTGATTTTGTTAAGGGATACAATCCCCAGGGCATTTTTTGTCTGGAGAATAGAGATGAAATCCAGATCACCCAAGGTTGAAGCATCAAAAACAACCATCACTCCATAGTACATCATGCTGCTTGCAATGGGAGCAAGGAGGATCTTATCCCCGCCATCCATTGTACTGATATAGACGTCATTTTTGTCTTCAATGAAGCTGTTGAAATAGTCCTGGATGTTTTGCCTTATATAGATGTCGTATTCCACAGACAGATTATTGTGGGAGGGAGAGACGCACACATTGCTGTGATTATAAAAGTATACGGAACGGTTTATGAGCTTTGAAAGGGCAGCGGTTATATCGTCAAAATCCTTCTTCTCTATCATCAGGTTTGTCATTTTGTCATATATTTTCATCGCATGTTCAAGCTTCTTGTTTTGCAGCTGCAGAAGGCTGTCAAGTATAGGCGAAATTATGTCTATATAGGCGATTTGGGGCGGAACAAGTATCAAAGGAAAGTCCAGTTCATTGCACAAATCCATAAGCTGTCTTGGAACTGATTCCAAAATAAGTCCCACATGGCAGAGAATAAGTCCGCTGGCATTGCATTTTTTGAGTCCTCTTACCACGTCCAGCTGGGATTCAATGTTATCCGCTATTGCATAGAAAGCGGATATTTCAATTTGTTTTTCCTGTACAAAAACCGTGGCCTTAGGCACCTCCAGAACACTTACGCTTTCCACCGCGTTGGACAGGCCCTTCTGACCGGCGATTACCTTTCCCTGCGCAAGAGGCCCAAGTTTCATAATGTCTTTAACTGTTAACTTCATGCTGCACCTCCGTTCAAAGCTCATGTATATAAATCATTCAATGAATAAAGAATATTATATAGGCTGCCTGCCGCCCGGCACCTTATGCAGATGGTTGATGATCAACAGTTTTGCTTATTTTTGAATCACGACATATATAGGCTTTCCAAATATCAGATTTTAATCAGGTTTATTCCGGCAGGCAAGCAGCGCCGCAAGAATCATGCAGAATTCCAGATAACTGCTTTGAAAGGAGAACGATTATGGGAAAAACAGTTTTAAAAACTAAAGAGGATATTGAAGATTTTGTAAAAGGATGTACATTTTACGGAACAGGAGGAGGAGGGACTCCCGAATCGGGACTGGCAGCTTTGATGAGCGAACATGAAAAAGGGACGGAAATTTATTGGATAGATTATTCCGATGTTCCCGACGATGCCCTGGTCATTACAACTTATCTGATGGGGTCAATTGCCCCGGTCACTCCTGAAATGCGCAAGGAAATGGCGGAATACGGACTGACGGAGTCTGTTTACAATGAGAAGGACAGAATGATTCAGGCAGTAAAGGAGCTGCAGGAATATACGGAAAAAAAGGTATACGCCATTGTGCCCATAGAGTTGGGGGCAGCGAATTCCTCAGCCCCTATAGCCGTGGCAAATGCTC
>CAYURW010000118.1:0-7445 GCA_964447145.1 uncultured Clostridiaceae bacterium | reverse complement strand
TGCACTTTTAACCTGTCCAAGCACATGGACAGCAACTGCCAGAGGCTCCGTCAAAGTAGCAACCGGATATGAAATCCCGCCGGATATCGGATACACAATGCTTTCGGGAGCCGGAAAATATTCTGCAAATGTTCCTATCCAGCTTTCCGTACCGGGTACCCGCCGATTTTCACAAAGGTTAACCAGCCCGCTCCTGCATTGCTTGCATGAATAACACATTACGGAAGGATTAAGGGTAACACGGTCGCCTACTTTGAATTTTTTTACGTTTTCACCTACCTGAAAGATTTCGCCAGCCACCTCATGGCCCAGTATCACGGGAGGTTTGCGGAATGCATGGGTACCTAAAAAAACGTGCAGATCCGAACCGCAAATGCCTGCAGTCTTTACACGGAGAAGGACCTCGTCTTTTTTTATTTCTGGTATTGGAATTTCACGGATTTGGGTTTGTTTTATATCTGTAACAAATGCTGCTTTCATAATTATCACTTTTCTCCATTTTAATATAATTGTACGGCATTATTTCAACAGTAAATTCGGAAGCCATGTGGACAATGCAGGAATAAACGTTACCAGTATCAATGTAATCAATAACGGTATATAAAACGGCGCAGTACCCCTAATGACACGCTCCAGCGAAATGTGGGCCACCTTTGATACAGCATACAGGCACATGCCTACAGGGGGCGTAAGAAGTCCAATCATCAGATTTAGAACCATCATTAAGCCGAAATGAATAGGGTCAATACCCACTTTTAATACTAAAGGCATAAGTGCCGGAGTCAGGATGAGTATGGCTGCATTCGCATCCATAAAGCATCCCACAATCAATAGAAGCAAGTTAATAAGAAGAAGGATTATATACTTATTAGTGGTCAGCCCTAACATTACATCAATCAGCATTTGGGGTATCCGTGCCCGCACAAGGAGATACCCGTATAAGGCAGAGGAAACGATTATAAACAGGACGCAGGCTGAATCCCTTGCCACACGTATTATAATTTTATACAGATCCCTAAGGCTGATTTCCCTATATATAACTACAGTAAGCATAAATGCGTAAATCACGCTGATTACCGCTGCCTCGGTCGGGGTAAAAATACCGCTTAACATACCGCCAATCAGGATAGTGGGAGTCAGCAGGGGGAAAAATGCGTCCTTGAAGTCATGCCAGAGTTCAGACCATTTGGGGAAACTGCTTCGAGGGTATTTCCTCTTCAAAGACATGAATATTACCATTATGGAAAGTGTAATGCCCATAAGCAGGCCGGGGATAATACCGGATATCAAAAGCTTGGAAATAGCCACCCCCGAGGCGCTTACTCCAAAAACAACCATTGGTATGCTGGGGGGGATTATGGGGCCAATAGTGGAGGAGGCTGCAGTAATGCCCGCCGAAAAATCCGTATCGAAGCCCTGATCCTCCATGGCACGTATTTCAATAGTTCCCAGCCCTGCAGCGTCAGCTACGGCAGAACCGCTCATGCCGGCAAATATTATGCTGGCCAGTATGTTGGCATGCCCCAGACCGCCTGGAATCCAACCTACAAGAGTGTTACAGAATTTGAATATTTTTCTGGTAATGCTTCCGGTGTTCATAAGCTCTCCCGCAAGCAGAAAGAATGGGATGGCCAGCAACACAAAGCTGTTGCCTGAGTTTACGATTTTTTGAGCAACCGTATGGGTCGGGAAATTTGCAAAACCATTATCAATAATCAGCACCAAGCTGCTGATAAGCCCGATTGCATAAGGGGCGCCAAAACCGAAACAGAATAATGCTATAAGACCTGTAATAAATATGACCAGTTTAATCACTTGGCTACCTCCTTATTTTGCCGGAAATGGTATAATGCCGCCAATCGGTTGAGCAGGAACCATATAATGCATGGTGCCGCAATCAGTACGGGAGCATATAAAATTCTATAATCGAGGCTTGGGACTGTGCCAAGGTTTATTAAAGAAACAGCCTTGAAAGATTTGATACTGCCCACGAACAGAATAGCTATAAAAACGGATTCCAGGATCAAAATTAAGGATTTCCATATGCGGTATATCCCAGGGGGAAGCTTCTGAATAAACATATCAACAGCAATCTGCCCGCCTTCTTCTTCCTCTACCAAAACTACACCAATAAAAATGATCCACACGAAAAATACACGTGCAATCTCTTCCGTCCATGGGACGGACCATTTCAGTACATAACGGAAAAGCACCTGTGATGCCACCAAAAATATCATGGACAGCATACATAAAAACAGCAGTATATTGATGATTTTTTTTATCAGCTCAGATATTTTATTATGCACAGTATCAGCCTCCCTTCAAAAAGATTAACGCACTAAGCACTCCTTGCTGCGGAGAATTTCTATCTGAAGGTTCGGGCCCGGATAGGCCCGAACTTTCAGAAGCAGAAGCTATTGTAATCATATTAGTGTTTTTTATTTCATATATTGCTTTATAGCTGTCTTGGCAGCATCATTCAAGCCTTCCATGGCCTCAATAATGCCATTTTTGGCAGCTGCCTGCCATTCTGCTATGTCTACATCCACAAATGTGTGTCCTTCGCTTATGAGCTTCTGCTTATAATCAGCCTCCCTTGCGGCAACATCAGCTTTGGCAAATTCTACTGCATTGTTAACGGCGTCAAGAACGATCTGCTGATAATCCGCAGGCAGGCTTTCGAAAAATTTGTTGTTAAATACCCAGGCAAAGTGCTGATTAATATGGTTTGTTACCATAGTATACTTCTGCACCTCCTGAATTTTTGCGGTGTAATAGGTGGCAATGGGATTTTCCTGCGCATCAACTACTCCGGTCTGCAAAGAAGTATAAACCTCATTCCAGTTTACAGGGGTAGGATTGGTGCCCAGGCTTTTCCATACGGCAATCCACTGGGCATTCTCAGGCAGGCGCAGTTTGAGGCCGGCCAGGTTCTTCGGATGAACGATTTCTTTGTTTGCTGTAAGAAGTCGGGGGCCACGGCGAATAAGGCCGACAAGCTTAATATCCGATTTGCTGACAGAAACCTGTCTCATCTCTTCTCCTACCGGGCCGTTCCAATAGCTTTCCACGGCTTCTACATCAGGGAAGGCAAATGGAATTCCGGAGGCATTGTATTCTGAAAGAATCTGTTGGGGATAAAGGCTTCCCAAAAGTGCGCAGTTAATTTCGCCGGAACTGACCTGAGAAATGTTCTCGGCTTCTGTTCCTAAGGTGCCATTTTCATAGATCAAAACCGAGACGTTTCCATTTGTTTTTTCTTCCACTTCTTTTTTGAAAATGTCGCAGGCCTCTTCGGAAGTGCCGTCCTTAGTGTGCAATGCAATGGTAATTTCGAATTTCTTGTCGGAAGCAGCATCAGCGCCGGGTGCTGTCGAATCCGCCGGGGTGGAAGGTGAAGCCGGAGCAGGTGCTGCGCATGCAGCTGCTGACACCATCATAAAGATTGCAAGGATAAGTACTAAAACTCTTTTCATATCTGTTCTCCCTTCATATTTTTTTGGTTCGAAAATATAAAATTTATATTTCGAAGCAAAAGTTTAACAACTCTAATGATATGGCACAAAATTAGTACTAATTATATGTTGGACATTTCTATGCTAAATGTCCGACATATTTATGCTAAATGTCCGACATATTTATGCTAAATGTCCGACATATTTATAAGTTATATATTGATTTTTATCAATATTTGTTCATTTCAAGTGTATTTTAACATAAATGTCCGACATTGTCAATTCACTTCACTATGGTTACTATGAACAATGCCAATTTGACTTCATCTTTATATATAAATTAATAAGAGGCCCTCTTCGGTACTTTACCTTGTGTTGCAATTAACACTTTACCAAATGAGCGGCCTCTTGTTATTTTTGTTCTATAATACTTTTGCACTGATCTTTAGCAGCTGCCTGATCTTTAGCCGGTAATGTAATTCAGCATTCCGACAATTTCCCCGCCTTTTATATACACTCTCGGAACTCTCTTGCTTATCATGCATACAATTTCGTAATTAATAGTATCAAGCTTCTCAGCCAGCTCATCAATATGGATAAATTCACTCTGCTGTCTGCCGAAAAGCACTGCTTCGTCGCCAACCTTCACATCTTCTATCCCGGTGACGTCAATCATACACTGATCCATGCAGATCCTCCCCACTACAGGCACCCTTTTGCCATGAACCAGGGCTTCCGCTTTTCCTGACAGCATTCTGGTATATCCATCGGCATAGCCGATTGGCAGCGATGCGATCTTTCTCTTTTTTTCGGCAATGAATTTCCTTCCGTAGCTTACACTTTGCCCCACTTCTATTTCCTTTACATGGCTTATCCTTACCTTAAGGGACATCGCCTGCCTAAGCTCCAGTTTGCCGAGCATTACATCGGAAGAGGGCTTTAACCCGTATAGCATTATGCCTGCCCTGACCATATCCATGTGCATATCCGGCAGATCGATTATTGTGGCGCTGTTTCCACAGTGCTTGATACCAATATTTATATTCTCACCCTCAAGCTCTTTGCATATTCGGGCAAACTTTTCATATTGACCTTTCGTATATTCCTTGTCAATTGTATCGGCAACAGCAAAATGCGTAAATATGCCTTCAATTTCAAGATTAGGCAGAAGACTTATTTTTTTGATGAGCCGAATCGTGTCTTCTTCGGGCTGCAGCCCTATCCTTCCCATTCCTGTGTCAATCTTTATATGTATTTTTGCCTTTCTCCCCTGTTTTGTTGCTTCCCTGGAAAGCGCTTCCGCCAAATCCCAGGAATATACTGCCTGTCCCAAATCATGGCTTATTACATCCTTTGCCCGCTCCCGGTCTGTAAAACCCATAACAAGTATAGGCACTTCAAATCCTTTCCTCCTAAGCTCAATGCCCTCATCCAATACAGCAACGGCAAACCTGTCTGCCCCATTTTCCAACAGGGTTTGTGCAATTTTCCCAGCCCCATGGCCATATCCGTCCGCCTTGATTACCGCAGTCACAATAGCGCCCTTCCCGGTAAGCCTTCTTACTTCCCTCATATTGTGGGCAAGAGCGTCAAGATCTACTTCCGCCCATGCTGCCCTGATTTCTTTAAGATTGTACATTCTATTCATCTCCTATGCTTTTTTGTGGATCTTCACCGGTAATTTCGAAGTCCTTGTCATCCAATACAGGGTTATGCACAAAATTGTCGTAATATATCTCCACATTGACTTTCCCATCATCTCCGCATATCTCCGCCTTGACAGGCACGGCTGTCTCCACATCGAACCAAAGCTTTTCGGAACGCATATAAATATTTGGTTCCTGCGTCCCGGACTCCAAGACCATAAGTTCTTTTTCCCCGGCCTTTTCGCTGCTTATTTTTATATCACCGGCACTTCTGATATAGTTTATAAAGGAGCCGGCAAAAGCATTATATTCCACAGAACCGGAAAAATTCTCGGTTATAAGGTATTGTCCTATTTGCGGATGATATATGTAAGACTTTTCCCCATTGTATATAATAATCTGCCCCCTGAGCTCTTCCGGTGAAATAATCTCTACCCTGTATTTGTTGGGACTTTTATAAAAATGTTTCAATTTGTATTCCATCGTACTTCTGTTGTTTGTGACCCTCATTGTCACGTCACAGGTATAAGCCTTAAGCCCTGTAAGTTTTCTGACGGCCCTCTCATAATTCGTTTCGGGCCTTATTATTCCGCAGCCGGCCAAAGCTGCACATACAATCATGAGCACAAATGCAATCCTGCGATACATATACGTCCCCCTGCGCCGGTAACTTCCGCCCCTGCAATTATTTGTAAAAATTCTAAAAAGCCTTTTGATGTTATTACTCCTATTGATCAAAAATATCTAATTTACATCCCTTCTTATCTCTTCATCCGGCAACAGGAGCAAATTTTCTATATATATATCTCCTCTTTCCTGGTAGGATTCCGCTACTGCAGTCGCTGCAGCAAAGCCCCTAGAGTGGGATATGGTGACATGTATAATGCCGATCCCGTTGCTTTCAATGAACTTTTTTACATTTCCCCCAAGCCTGGCTATGGGCTTCCCCGAAGCATTCCTTAATATCTCTATGTCCTTCCACCTAAAACCCCTCAATCCCGTTCCCAGTGCTTTCAATACAGCTTCCTTCGCAGAATAGCCCCCTGCTATGTGCTGTGCCTTCATATCCTTCTTTTTATAGAACTCAAGCTCCTGTTCAGTAAAGAGCTTTTCAACAAACCCCGGGCTCCTGGATATAGCCTTTTTGACTCTTTCTATTTCTATAATATCAGTGCCTATGCCAAATATCATTCCACTACCCCCGTCCAGTCATTTTTCCTGAGGCAAAAAGCTTTTGTCCAGATCCTCTATTTCATCTGCCCCGATCATACCGTGAATGAAAGAATAAAGCCTGTTCATCCGTTCCTCCAGGTCGACCTTTTTCTGTATCAGCTCAGTAAGTTTCTGCCTAACCTCGCTTAGCTGCTCCTGGCATTCTCCGGACTCTGATTTGCTCTCATTTATCAGCTGATATGCCCTTTTGATCGTTTCCTTAAGCAGCATTGTGTTCTGTTCTCTGATGATGTTTGGCAGATTCTCTGATTCTTCTATAAGCCCGGGAATTTTCCGGTTAATTTCGGCTATTTCCTTTTCGGCTTCTTTCATTTTGGGCAAAGCCCCCATATTGTTGTTCTCATTGATTTCTTTTGAAAGATACAGTATCCTGTTCATTGTTTTCTTTTTTCTTGTTTCCATCTCCCTAAGCTCGGAATAGCATTCCTTTTCCCTGGCAATGGATTCCTCAAGCCTGGCAATAATTTTCTGCATGCCTCTGGACCTGTCCCCCGAAAAAAGCTGTATCCATTCAGGCACATAAATCAATATCGGAATTTTATTTCTTCTTACAATATTATCCTTAAAATCAATGTCTTTCATTTGTATTCTCCCATCCAGAAAATCCTATAAAAGATTTATCATTGCAAAATCAGTTGATGTCTGATTTTGTGCTAAAAAAGTGTACTTTTCATGACATATGAATTTAGGAAAATGTTTCGCACTATTTGAATTTAATGTAAAATACTTAGTGCAAAACATCTAATACTAATATTACTACAAAATCATAAAAAATAAAATCCTTTTAACCATGTAGAAGACAGTATCAATTTGTTCTCAGTTTTAAAAATTGATACTCTCTTTATGGTTAAACTAAATTCACTGAGTCTAAATTCGCTAAATTCACAGAATAATTAGACAAACATAGTACCATCAATTGGTAAAAAGGATTTTATCGATTGATGGTACTATTATGCCCTAAAAAGGCTTGAAATCAGGGAATTTGGGGGTTGTTAATAATCGTGGTAACAAGGTAAGAATACAAACGGCGTCAGGGTATGGGGCGGTACCGGGGGAGCAATGTCAAAATTATAATTGAGTCTATATAATGGTGTAAATTAAGAAAATAAGA
>CAYURW010000117.1:0-7489 GCA_964447145.1 uncultured Clostridiaceae bacterium | reverse complement strand
CTGTGTCAATACCCCGTCCTGCTGCCTCACAGCCTATGAGTCTGACGGATTTATCCGGAATAAAATCATAAAATGCACCGATGGCATTGCTGCCGCCCCCTACGCATGCAATTACCGCATCGGGAAGCCTCCCCTCTGCAGACAGCATCTGGGACCTTATTTCCTCCCCGATTATTTTCTGAAAATCCCTTACTATGGTGGGATAGGGATGAGGCCCCATTACCGAACCGAGAACATAATGGGTATCCGCAATCCTTGTTATCCACTCGCGCATTGTCTCATTAACCGCATCCTTCAGGGTCTGTGTCCCGCTGACAACGGGATGGACCTTAGCTCCCAGCAGATTCATGCGATATACATTCAGCGCCTGACGCTCAGTGTCTTCCCTGCCCATAAATACCTCGCACTCCATATCCATCAATGCAGCTGCAGTAGCTGTGGCAACTCCGTGCTGCCCTGCGCCTGTCTCTGCAATAATGCGAGTCTTTCCCATCTTTTTGGCAAGAAGCGCCTGCCCAAGTACATTGTTTATTTTGTGGGCACCGGTATGGTTCAAATCCTCTCTCTTCAAATATATTTTTGCTCCTCTCAAGTCCCGGCTCATTTTTTCCGCGTAATAGAGAAGAGAGGGCCTTCCAGCATATCTACTGAGCAACGATGCAAGCTCTCCTTTGAATCCCGGGTCGCTGCTCCAGCGTTCATACTCGCGCTCCAACTCCTTTAAGGCGCTCATCATTGTCTCCGGGGCATATTGGCCCCCATACTGCAAAAACCTTCCTTTACTCATTTTTTCTCCTTTCTTGCGGTAGCAACCGCTTATATCCCTATTTGCTCCAGTCAATTATAAGAACAACGGCGACTTGCCGCATTTGATACCATGCACCTTTTCCGAAGGAAATTATGGCGCGGGCACTTAAATCAAAGTTTTTTTATTGTATAGGAAAGTAATGCTTTCATAGACAATAAAAAAAGCTTCTGCCCCTATAAAAGGACAAAAGCTCAATGCTTCTGCGGTACCACCTAAATTGGTGCAATAATACACCCGCCTCACTGCGCACCTCTATGCGCATTCCTCTGATAACGGGCGGAAAACCCGGTGAATATTACTGGGCCTGATAGCCTTTCTCTTCACCCTCATGAATCCATTCGGCATTGCGCTGACTGCTGCGATTCCACTATCCGCAGTTCTCTGGAAGCCACCGATCCAATGCTTACTATTTTCAATCGACGGTTTTTGCTATATTATGGTTAATTATATGACCGTATTTTTATTTTGTCAACAGTCATTTCATCATTTCCATCATTTTGTAGTTATTTCATCATTTTTTCTATTGTTTTCAGAAGTTCATCTACCACTTCTATTTCCCCTGCCTGTATCCTGTTTATCAGACAGCTCCTCATATGATTTTCCAGGATAAGCCTGCTGACTGAATTCATTGCCGCCTGGGCTGAGGATATCTGGTTAAGAACATCATCACAGTATGCATTCTTTTCTATCATCCCTTTTATTCCTCTTACCTGCCCCTCTATCCGGTTCAACCTTGATATAAGGGATGATTTCATTTTCTCAGACCGATTCGTAATTCTGTCGCTGCATAGTTCGTTACTGCAATTATCACAGCCTTTTTCCCCGCTATCTTTATCCATTTCCACCCCTCCCGACCGTATACTTAAATATTTTTGATTCCGGTCACATCATAACCCGCTTCTTCAACGGCTTCTTTCAGCCTGGACTCGGATACCTCTCCGCTCAGCTCTACAATTGCATTCTTGTCCTCCAGACTGACTACCACGTTTACCACCTCGCCTATTTCTTTCAGTGCCTCCTCAACGTGCTTTACGCAGTGGCCACAGCTCATTCCTTCAATATTGATCTGTTTTTTCATTGCTTTCCCTCCATTTTAATATTTTGTATAAAGTATGCCAGTAAACAGCTAACTAAAAATTGCATACAACCTTTGACGTATTCTATAAATTAAGGAAAACCCTTCTTCCCGCCGGCAGTAGTAATGCCCTGTCCAACCTTTTACGCACCGGCAGCTGCAGCGCTCTATCAGCTCTATCCAGCCTTGTCCGGTCTGCAGGATAAGGGTACAGACAGCAGTTTATCTTGGTTTGAATGCCCTTAATCTAAGGGCGTTTGTCAGTACCGATACCGAGCTCATGGACATAGCTGCCGCAGCAATAACCGGGTTCAGCAGCGGCCCCCCGAATAAATGCAGCAATCCCCCTGCTATAGGTATTCCGGCTGTATTGTATGCAAAAGCCCAGAACAGATTTTGCTTTATATTGGTAATAGTGCTTTTGCTTAACTGTATGGCAGTCGGCACATCCATAAGATCGCTTCGCATAAGGACGATGTCTGCAGACTCCATTGCTACATCGGTGCCTGAGCCAATTGCTATCCCTATGTCCGCCTGGGCAAGAGCAGGAGCATCATTGATTCCGTCACCTACCATTGCGACCTTCTTGTTCATCTCTTGAAGCTTCCTGACCTCGTTTGCTTTATCCTGCGGAAGAACATCGGCAAGGACTACGTCGATTCCGACTTGCCTTGCTATTGCCTCGGCAGTTCTTTTGTTGTCTCCGGTTATCATTGCAACCTCAATACCCATTCTGCGGAGTCTTTTTATAGCCTCTGCGCTGCTTCCTTTGACCACATCGGCAACTGCAATTATACCTGCCAGTTCATTGTTTACGGATATATACACAGGTGTTTTGCCTTCCGATGCAAGCCTGTCTGATTCGCCTTCCAGCTGCTCCAACCCTATATTTCTGTCATTCATAAGCTTGCTGTTCCCTAAAAGTACATCTGCTCCCTCAATTTGGACCTCAATCCCATGGCCCGGTATTGCGGCAAATTTTTCAACATTTATCAGGCTCAGGTTCTCCTTTTCCGCCCCTTTTACAATCGCTTCTCCCAGAGGATGCTCTGAGCCCTTCTCTGCCGATGCTGCAATTTGAAGAAGTCTGTTCCTTTCAATGGAGCCTGCCGTTATAATATCGGTGACTTCCGGATTGCCTTCAGTTATGGTACCGGTCTTGTCAAATACTATTGTACTTATTTTGTGGGCAGTTTCCAGGGCCTCCCCGCCCTTGATCAATATTCCGTATTCCGCGCCCTTCCCGGTGCCTACCATAATTGCGGTGGGGGTGGCCAAACCCAGTGCGCAGGGGCAGGCAATAACCAGTATTGCTATGAAGGTGGTCAATGAAAATATAGCCGATTCCCCGCTGATGTACCAGCCCAAAGCTGCAAGCACTGCAATCCCAAACACTATCGGAACGAAGTAGCCCGCTACGACATCCGCCATTTTTGCAATTGGGGCCTTGGAGCCCTGGGCGTCCTCAACCAGCTTTATTATCTGCGCCAGGACGGTTTCTTCCCCTACCTTCACGGCTTTGAATTTGAATGATCCATACTTATTTATACTTGCCCCTATTACCTTGTCTCCGATGTGCTTCTCAACTGGGATGCTCTCCCCTGTCAACATGGATTCATCCACAGAGGTATAGCCTTCTATGATTTCTCCGTCCACGGGTATTTTTTCTCCCGGCTTGACCAGTATCACATCCCCCGCTTCTACCTCTTCCACCGGTATCTCGATTTCTTTGTCTCCCTGGATCACTGTCGCCGTTTTTGGCGCAAGGCCCATCAATTTTTTTATTGCCTCCGAGGTCTTGCCCTTTGAAACCGCTTCAAGGGATTTGCCAAGCAATATTAAAGTTATTATTATTCCCGCACTTTCAAAATAAAGGCCTTCCATCGCTCCGTGGCCACCCATATATATGTTGTAAGTCGAATACAAGCTGTAGGCTATCGCCGCAGAGGTACCCATAGCAATCAGCGAGTCCATATTGGGACTCCTTCTTATTATTGCCCTAAAGCCTACGGTATAAAATCTGTAGCCCACGATTATTATAGGAATAGTCAAAATCAGTTCCGTCAATGCGTATCGCAACGGGTATTTCATATGGTCAAGCCAGCCGGGCATTGGCAGGCGAAGCCAGGTTATCATGGGCGCCATTGCAATATAAAGCAAGGGGAAGGCAAATACAGCCGACACAATAAACTTGTTCCACAGTGTTCTTACTTCCTTTTCCTTTCTCTCCTTATCCTCATCAAACCTATTGGAGCTTTCAATTTCCAATGCCTTGTATCCGGCCTTTGAAACGGCCTGTTTTATTTCGGAGAGCCTTGTCAACCCGGGGTTATATTTGACATTCACTTTCTCGGAAGCAAAATTGACTGAAACATATTCGACCCCTTCAAGCTTCCCCACTACCCTCTCGATTGCCTTTGCGCAGGCAGCGCAAGTCATTCCCGTTATCTTCAGCGATTCTGTCTTCATAGTGTCCTCCTTTCCTTCAGAGATGGATATAGGGTAGCCCCCTATCCTATATCCATGATAAACCTTATTGTTCATACTGTCAATAAGTGATTTTGTTCCCATCGCATCTATTTATCACTTCTCTGCACTGCCTGCACTGTCTGCACTGCCTGCACTGTCTGCACTGTCTGCACTGCCTTCATTATATGAAGAAAAATGCACATGAGGCGCATTTTTCTAATACAAAATCTATTAAGCATCGCTGAAGAAGTATTATATTATTTGCACAATATACACTAATGCAAATTGCTTCAACCCACCCGCGCTTACTCATTTTTCAGTATTCCAACTGATTATTGCAGAGCAACAACTTTTCATAACTTAGCAAGAAGACCACCACCTACGTTTTGTTAAGAGATGGAGGACTTCTTGTGCATTGGGTTATACATTTTAGGATAGACATCAGCTAATATATTTCGATACCCTATAATTAGATACCGGATATCCTAAAATGTTTTCCTTGATTCATAGAATACGCTGAAGGTTGTATGTTATTTTTAATTAGCTGTTTGCCGGCGTATTCTATATAAGCTAATTAAGTTTTTCTATCCTGATAATATTTTCCAGATTGTTGACCCTGTCAAGGCTTCTGATCTCATCAATAGAATCGTTGACATTCCCTTCAAGGGCTTCGTGGGTAATGAATATAAGTGATACATTGTGCTCGCTTTTTACATCCTGGGAAACGGAAAAAATGCTTACATTATGCTTCCCGAACACTGCTGCTATTTCTCCCAATACTCCGGGCCGATCCTTCACATCGAGCCTTATATAGTACTCGGATGAGCTTTCGGCTGAATCCTTTATTCTTTTTGTGGTCGAACCGTTCTTCTTGGAAAACAAGTTTGACAAATCAACATTATTCCTTAATATTGAGATTATGTCACCGACCACTGCGCTTCCTGTAGGCAGGTCCCCTGCCCCCCTCCCATAGAGCATCAAATCCCCCACTGCATTCCCTTTAATAAATATTGCATTGAAGGAATCATTCACATTGGCAATAGGGTGGTTTTGGGGAACCATAGCCGGATGTACCCTTAGCTCAAGGCCATCGTCAGATTCCTTCCCTATGGCCAGCAGTTTTATTACATAGCCGAACCCTTTTGCGTAATCAATGTCCACGGTTTTTATGTTGCTGATCCCCTCTCTGTATATGGAAGACAGGTCAATTTTGGTGCCAAAGGATAAGGAGGACATTATTGCAAGCTTGTAGACCGCATCATACCCCTCAATATCTGATGAAGGGTCTGCCTCAGCATAACCCTTTTGCTGAGCCTCTTTGAGGGCTTCTTCAAAACCCATTCCCTCCTGAGTCATTTTGGTCAGAATATAATTGGTCGTACCGTTTATTATTCCTACGATCTTCTCTATTCTGTTTGCGGTAAGGCTTTCGTTTATTTCTCGAATTATAGGTATGCCGCCGCCGACACTGGCTTCATAATAGAAAAGCACACCCTCTTCATCCGCTGTCCTGAACAGCTCTTCGCCCCAGGTTGCCAGCACAAGCTTGTTTGCGGTCACCACATGTTTTTTATGCCTCATTGCCTCGATCATATATTCCTTTGCCGGATCGGTGCCTCCCATCAATTCAACTACGATCTTTATACCTGGGTCGTCAAAAACATCACTGATTTTAGTGGTTAGTATTTCCTCCGGTACCTGTACCCCCCTTGCTTTATTCCTGTCTCTGACGAGCACTTTTGCGACCTCTACTTCATATCCGCAATTCGCAAGAATTTCATTTCTGTTTGTGCTTAGTATTTTCCATACTCCCTGTCCGATGTTTCCAAGCCCCAAAAGTGCAATTTTTACTTTTTCCATTTTCTATTCAGTCCTCTCAAAATAAATATTATGTGTTGTGCAGCCGGCCTTCCGGCGCATTTTATCAGATGTTTGCAACAAGGGTCCCTTCAAAATCAGGCCTAAGTTCTTTTACTACCCATTTGTCCTTAAGCTTTGACAAAAAAGTCTCCATCTGTCCGCAAAAATCCGTTTCCCCGTCTTTCAGTACGGCCATTATTGTAGGCCCCGCCCCGCTCAGGAACACACAAAGACTGTTCAGCCTTGCACATTCCTCCGATATTTCGTTGTAGTTTCCAATAAGGCTGCCCCTGTATATCTCATGGAGTCTATCCTTACAAGCAAGCTTCAGCAGCTCAAAATTTCCGTTGGAGAGGGCCGCTATGAGAAGTGACACCCTCCCTACATTATAAACACCGTCTCTGTATGGGATGCTATTGGGAAGCACTGCCCTTGAATCTCTTGTTGAAAGCTTGAAGTCCGGAATAATAGCACAGAATTTCAAATTGCGGGGAAGACTGATTTTTTCACAATAAACCCGCCCCCCATCTTTTATGGATGCTGTCATGCCCCCAAAAAGCGCAGGGGCAACATTATCGGGATGTCCCTCTATTTCAGAAGCAATATCCAAAATCTCACTTTTTTTAAGATTTCCCCTGCCTATTTTGTTAGCCGCCAATACCCCTCCCAATATACAGGCCGCACTGCTGCCAAGCCCCCTTGATATTGGTATGCCGCTTTCAAAGCTGATACTAATCCCCTTTCCGTTACTTTTGTACCCTATTTTTTCGAAACATTTTTGCATAGATACGTATACAAGGTTTTTCTCATTTTTGTAAACATCCTCGCACCCGTTAATCGCTAATCCGTTTCCACCTTCTTCTATCTGAAAACGGTTATAAATGTCCAGGGCTATCCCCAGGCAATCAAAACCCGGGCCGATATTTGCGCTTGTTGCCGGTACTCTGACCTCTATCATAATTACCACCCTCTCTCAAAATTTTAAATAAAAAAACCCCCATCCCTGAAAGGGACGGAAGCTGATACTCCCGCGGTTCCACCCATGTTGGCATAAACCCACTCAAAGCCTTAACGCGGCATACGTCATTTCTTACTGATATTTCAGAATGATGCTCCCGGGTGGTCTTCAACCCCTCTTGCCAAGGAAATCTTGCAGCCTGTGAATTTCCATCTCTGTTAGCCGAACCTGATTTACTCTTCCCGATCATTGCGTATTATATTTAAGAACAAAGGCGGCTCCGCCGCATTTTAACTTAGTACGTCGTTAATTATCGGTA
>CAYURW010000116.1:0-7628 GCA_964447145.1 uncultured Clostridiaceae bacterium | reverse complement strand
ATTCAGGTATGTCAAGATTTATGCTTTATTTGAGCAAAATTTCGAGTTTTGTGTGGATTTGCTAAGGGAAAAAGTTGCTAATCAGCCTAATCTGTGCAAAATACTGAGTTTTGTGTGGAATTCTTGCTTTTCATCCACACAAAACTCAATATTTTGCTCACTTTTGCTCATAAATTTGACATTGCTCCCCCGATACCGCCCCATACCCTGACACCGTTCGTATTCTTACCTTAATATATTAGCTGATGTCTATCCTAAAATGTATTGATATCCAATGCCTTCTCCAATTCTTTTATATTGGCCCCTGCATGTTCGGGCCTGTGAGCATCGGAGGCTGTAAGGATCTTTACATTATTGGCTTTGAATATCCTCAACATTTCCCGGTTCATTCCCAGTTCGGGAAACCCATAATTCAATGCAAGCCCCCCGCTCTGTTCGGCATACATGCCCGACTTATTCAGTACCTTTGCCAAAGCAGTATAAGTCTCGCTCATATCCTTTGACGGATAGTGCCCGAAGCATTTAATTGAATCCGGATGGGCAAGTCCGCTGAACAAACTGCTGCCCGCCAATTCCAGCATTATTTCATAATAGCGGCCGTATACCCCGTCAACATCAATTCCTTCCCAAAGCTCCGGCTTGTGGTCAAATCCAAAATCCCCTATAAAATGTACGGAGCCTGTAAGAAAATCCCATTTATACTGTTTCAAAAGTCCGGGCATTATATGCGCCGCTTCCGGAATATAGCAGACCTCCAGTCCGAATCTCACTTTTATGGGAAATTCGAAGCTCCTTGCCCTATCGATAAAGGATGTATATTCCTCAACTGAGATTTTCTTTTTGGCCGACAGCCAATTCCTCAGATATTCATTATTCCTGATAACGGGGTTGTACATTTGCTCAAACTCACGAAACAGATAGGTGTGCTCCAGCATATATATTTCGGTAATTCCCTTTTCCTGGGCATGGGTTATAAAGCTGTTTATCCGCTCTATTGAATATTCACCGATGTTTTCTCCAAAAATATGTACATGTGCATCTATCATTCTTATATCTCCTCATGCATAGCATTTCATGCTCCGGCGGATCTGTAATCCAGTACGTATCCATCATTTGTGACCTCTATCTTATATCCGTTGCACTCAGGATCCAGTGTTTTGTAGACAAGCATATAGACCTTTTTCCAGCCAATCCTCTTAATGATCACCGAATCCGAAACCTTCTGCCAATCAATATCCCCATTTGAATTCATGAAACTGCCCAGTTCGTATTTAACTGAATCCATATAGACACTTTCCTCACGTTTAGCGGCATTTTCTATCAGGAACCGTACAAAATCCTCTTCCCTCTTCCCTATTTTTTCTTCCTTTTGCAGTATGGCTCATATTTATGTGTCTTATGGTACTCTATACACTCGGCGCACTTGCCGTATCTTGCGCAGCTTTTTTTCTTGCAGCTGCATACTTCCAGTCCGTTCTCCAGCATCATTTTACCTCCTTCTGATCTCCCCTTGCCGCCCAGTCATTCCTTCCGGTGACCGCAGTCAATACAACAATAGTGATCAACAGCCCGGCCAGGCATATTATTACGTTCTGATAAAAAGCAATATATTTCCCAATAAGATTCCATCCCAAATGAAACAGAATAAGGGGCCAGATATTCCCGATTCTCATATACATATACATATAGGATTAACAACCTCATTAAAAAGCAGGAAGATCCTTGATTCTCATATACATATACATATACATATACATAAATATTACACCAAAAATATATAGCAGTGCAAATGTTATTAGGTTAAATTCCGGACTTATGAAGTGAAAACCGGCAAAAGCCAGTGCGGATACTGCATAAATTAATTTGTCATTGCTTCCTTCCATTGTCTTTCTTATATATCCCCTGAACAGAAGCTCTTCCGAGAAGGCTACTAATATATAATAGAGGGCATATACCCCAATCTCCCCGTCAATTACCTCCTTAAATTCAATTCTTCCATAGAATATAAGCCCGATAATAGCCGGAGCAGCCGAGAGGCATAATAGCGCCGCAACCACCGCCATATTCCCTTTTGGCAGTTCCGACACTTCCGCAATGTCTTTCATAACGGAAATATATATCAGTGCAACCACCGCCATATTCCCTTTTGGCAGTTCCGACCCCAAATCTTTAGTTCCTATTTTGTCAATTTTGAAGGAAAAAATAAGGGTCAATGAAATGATTGCTCCGAAGGGAATTATTCTGGTGGCCCATCCCCCATTTATTCCAAACAATTTTAATAATAAAACAAGGGAAAATGTGATCCCGATAATCAATGCCATGAGAAATGCTATCTTCAAAATACCTTTCAATCTGTCCGCCTCCTTAACTCCGGGGAAGGCACATACCCTGCTAATCTTATAGCAGAACACACAGCCTTTCAACTTCAAGCAGAATACACAGCACTCTAGCTTGTAGCAGAATACACGGCCTTCCGGCTTTAGGCAGAATATGATGAGCCGCTTTTGCTTTTTCCCATCATTGCTTTATACGAAGCGGATCTTAATGTTACTCACAAAACTTCTACATCAAATCAAATAGTGCAAACATTTTCTATGATTCATAGAATACACCAAAGATTGTACGTTGTTTTTATCATTTGTATACTGGCATATTCTATATATCAATCTATAACCTTCGACAGCTGGAAGATTGTCAGTCAAGCTTCATAGCCATAGCTCCTTTCTCTGCGCCCTCTATAACCTTCGACAGATGGAGGATTGTTAAGGCAGGCATAACCAATATAACCGTTGAACCTTATTCAAGCACCGCCTCCAGTAATGCTTCCGTAAGGCTGGGGTGGATAAAAAGATTCGATTTTATATCATCGACTGTAAGTCCCTTTTTAATAAACATATCCAGCAAACCTAAGTATTCGGATACCTCTTCCCCCACCATCCATATCCCCCGTATTGCCCCCTTTTCATCCGCCAATACCTTTACAAACCCTTCTTCTATACCCTTTGACCAGCCCCTCCAGGTATCCTTGAATTGATATCTGTAAGCTTTATATGGCTGTCCTTTTAGCTCCCATTCCTGTTTCCCCGCCCCCGCAATTTCCGGCAGGGTAAATATGGCTCTTGGCAGTGAAGTGTAGTCTCTATTGATCGGGGTCCCATACAATATGTGCTCTGCCGCCCCTATCCCCTGGCTTATGGCTGAGTGGGCCATCCCTGACACACCGTTTATATCCCCGATGGCAAATATACGGTCTTCCCCGGTTTTTAGGTTATCGTCCACAAGGATCCTATTATAGTCAATTCTTATTTTTAACTTTTCAATGCCTTTAGGGAAGCCCGGTCTCCTCGTCAATGTGGTCAATGTCTTATCCCCTTTGATAATCTCACCGTTTTCCAGAAGGATCTCCACTTTTTCGCCTTTTATTGAGGCCTTATTGACACCGACACCTTTTATTATTTTGATACCTTTTTGGGTAAAATGTTCCTCAACGGGATAGACCAAGTCGGCATCATTCCCCGGAAGCAGCTGGTTTTCCTTTTCTATTATGGTTGTGTTGACCCCCAGCTCCCCGTATATTGCCGCAAATTCTGCCCCCTCTACATTGCCTCCCAATATTATGATTTCTTTTGGTATGGGCCCGAAGCTTATTGCTTCTTTGTGGGTGATTATCCTTTTCCCGTCGACGGGTACCTCCTCTGTGCCTGTTGCCTCGGTACCCGAAGCAATTACTATGTAGTCTCCTTCCAATATGCAATTCCCCATATCAAAGGATCCGGAGTCTATAAATTCACCCTCTCCGTAGTAAATATCAATGTTTTCCAATCTTATTTTGTCTGATATTCTTTTTTCTAAATTTTCTATTTCTCTATCCCAGTTTTCAATCGAGTTTTCGCCATTATTTTTCTTAATAAAATCCAGCATCCTTTTGACCGGCAAGGCTCCCCACCTTAAGGCCATTCCCCCAGGTTTCCCTTTTTCAACTATGGCAACGGATTTGCCGGCTTTGGCCAGATATCGGGCGCAATAAATGCCTGCTATACCCCCGCCAATTATGAGAATGTCATAATTCTTCCTATCCATCGCAAGTATCCTTCCTCATTTGTTATCGGTACTCCTGATTATCGTAATTATCCGACCTTTATTCACTCGGATTTCCATTTGTCGCCGCTTCTGCTTATCGGTACTCCTGATCATCGGAATTATGTCAGGCCTTTATTCACTCGGATTCCTATTTGTCGCAGCTTCTGCTTATCGGGACTCCCTTCACAAAAGGCACATGGGCTACAAATGCGGCGTAGCTGCCTTTGTTCTTTTTGCCAATTGCCGTCTCATGACTATGAACAGGGCCGCTACAGTAGCCAAATATGGAATCATCTGAGTAAATTGCGAAGGTATTCCCATCACCTGAAGTCTTATCCCCAAAGCGTCAAAAAACCCGAACATCAATGCGGCGGCAAAGGTCCTCACGGGGTTGCCCCTTCCGAATATTATGGCGGCCAATGCTATAAAACCCCTGTTGGCGCTCATGTTTTCCGTAAAAAGCGTCAGATATCCAAGGGATAGATGAGCCCCTGCAAAGCCGCAAAGGAGACCGCATAACACAGATGCCAGATATTTCATTTTCTTTGGGCTGACCCCCGCCGTCTCCAATGCTTCAGGATGCTCCCCCGAGGCCCTTTGCCATATTCCGTAGGGAGTTTTGTACAAATATATATATACCAGGATTACCAGTACCCAGGATATATACACAAACACCGAGTGATTATTAAACAGTGTATCCAAAAATGGAATGCCGGAGATTCCGGGTATATTGACCCTTGGAAGGGGTATTATTTTGGGTGATGAAAATGCCCCCTTGACTCCGAATATGCTTCTCAGCAAAAACACTGTCAATCCCCCGGATAGCATATTTATTGCAATACCTACGATAAATTCGTCAGATTTCAGGTCTATTACGAAATATGCAAATAAAAGTCCCGTCAATAATCCTATCAGCCCCGCAAGAAGCACTCCTCCCATGAAGGTGCCGGAATAGAAGCTTCCCAGCACTCCGAAGAAAGATCCCAAAAGGATTATACCTTCCATTCCTATATTTAGTATTCCGGCATGCTCGGTCAAAAGCCCTCCAAGAGCCGCAAGTATAAGAGGCGTGGCTGTCCTGATCGTATGCTGGATTAAGGTCAGGTCAAGCAGTTCTTTAAGCATTTTTTACACCTGCCCTTCTCTTTGCCATCCTTTTCATGTTCCAGTCCTTCAGTTTATCCTTGAACCCTGCTTCCCCTGCAATAAACAGTATTATTATAGATTGAATCACAAGGACCAGTTCAGAAGGAATCGAAACAGCATTTTCCATGGAAACGGAGCCGGTCTTTAAGGCCCCAAAAAATACTGACATTATTACTATTCCTATAGGATTGTTCTTGACTATCAAGGCGACAAGCATACCATCCCAGGCAAACCCCGGAGATATATGCTGCAAAAATCTGTAATGGACCCCCAATACCTCAAAGACCCCTGCTATTCCGCACAGGGCGCCGGAAATGATCATTGCAATAACCATCTGCTTTTTATCATCTATTCCGCCATATCTGGCAAAAAGGCTGTTTTGCCCCACCATTCTGAAATTGTAGCCGGCGGAGGTCTTTACCATTAAATAATAAATAATGATTGCTATAATGCCCGTGAGAAAAATGCCGGAATTCAAAGTTGACAGCCTCACAAGCCTTGCAAAATGGTACTGCTCCGATATTATTTCAGTCCCGCTTATTTTGCCTCTGGCAGTTGCAAAGGGGTAATTGACCAAATAACTGGTAAACAAAACCGCCACTGAATTTAGCATTATAGTGGTGATAACCTCGTCCACCTTATATCTCACTTTGAGTACGGCGGGAAAATATGCATAGAGCCCACCTGCCAGCCCTCCCGCAGCAATAGCCAAAGTAATTCCCAGTAATTTTGGAAGGGTCAAAAATGTAATGCCGATATAGGCCGCTGCAAAGGCTCCCAGGTACAGCTGCCCCTCACCGCCGATGTTAAAAATGCCGCTGTTGAAGGATATTGCTGTAGCCAGGCCGGTAAGCATCAGGGGTACGGTTTTCGCAAAAGTTGTTGCAATATTGTATTTTGAGCCGAAGGCCCCCTTGATGACTGCACTGTAACCAATTAGAGGGTTCCTGCCATTTGCCGCCATTATCATAGCTCCGATAATTAGGGATGCCGTTATGGAGAGGACCAAAGAGGTAATGTATTCTGTGTTTTTATTAAACAGCTTATTTTTCACCAATGTCTCCCCCTCCCTCCAAGAGTTCATTTTTCCCCGTCATATAAAGGCCTACTGCCCCTTTTGATGTCTGATCCGTCAAAAACTCTCCCGTTATCCTTCCCTCATATATGGTCATTATCCTGTCAGACAACCGGAATATTTCGTCCAGTTCAGCCGAAACCAATAATATTGCCGCCCCTTTGTTTCTTTTTTCTATTATTTGACCGTGGATAAATTCAATTGCCCCGATATCCACTCCCCTGGTAGGCTGGGCAATAATAAGTATCGGGGTGTCAAAGGAAAATTCTCTGGCTATAACCATTTTCTGCATATTACCCCCGGACAGGTTCCCTGCAGGTAAATCTCCCGAGGGGGTCCTGATATCAAATTCCTTTATCAGCCTATCGGTTCTTTCCTTTATTGTCTTTTTATTCAGATGTATTCCTTTTACTGCATAGGGTTCTTCCCCTTGTATCCCCATGATCAAATTTTCCCATAAAGCCGCTCCCCTTGACAAGCCAATCGTCAATCTGTTTTCTGGTACATGAGCTATTCCTTGCATTCTTATTTCTCTTGGGCTTTTATTGGAAACCTCAACTCCGTTTATTCTCAGAGAGCCGCTTTCCATTTCTCTAAGGCCTGTAAGGACCTCTACCAGTTCCGACTGTCCATTGCCCTCAACCCCTGCTATACCCAGGATCTCTCCGGACCTCAGCCCGAGGGATATTCCGTTTAATGCGAAAAGCCCCCTGTTGTCCCTTGCCCTTATGCTGCCGGCAGTCAATACCTCTCTGCCTGCAGTCTCTTTTTTATGGAGCTTATCAAACAGAACCTCTCTGCCTACCATCATCTCAGCAAGTATGTTTTCATTTGCGTCAATGGTCTTAAGGGTCCCCACAAGTCTCCCCTGGCGCATTACGCTTACCCTGTCAGACAATGCCATGACCTCCTGGAGCTTATGGGTTATTATGACTATCGCTTTGCCATCGGCCTTCATGTTGCGCATGACGGCAAAAAGCTTATCAGTCTCCTGCGGCGTAAGCACCGCGGTAGGCTCATCTAATATAAGAACGTCCGCACCGCGGTAAAGCACCTTGACTATTTCAAGCGTTTGCTTTTCCGAAACGGACATGTCATAGACTTTTTTATCCGGCTCAACAACAAAGCCGTAACGGTCGCATATCTCCTTGACCACAAGACGCA
This sequence comes from uncultured Clostridiaceae bacterium, assembly GCA_964447145.1. Taxonomy (GTDB): domain Bacteria; phylum Bacillota; class Clostridia; order Lutisporales; family Lutisporaceae; genus BRH-c25. Next base: position 163 of record CAYURW010000116.1, on the reverse strand, counting down.
CGTTTTTGAGATCGACTATTGGATTCTCATTGAGGCCAAGCACTATATTTTCCGCCGCCGTAAGCACGTCCACAAGCTTAAAGTGCTGGTGTATCATGCCTATGTGCAGGCTGAATGCGTCGCGCGGCGATGCAATATTCACCTTTTCGCCGTTGACATATAT
>CAYURW010000115.1:4232-7722 GCA_964447145.1 uncultured Clostridiaceae bacterium | reverse complement strand
TTCCGGCCATAAACGGGGATTACGCAGGCAGGGCAATTCCCGAAATAATACAGACGACTCCGAGGATATTCAACAAGAAGCTTGTGCCCATTGCCAGTGTGGATGAATTCGGCAATTTTGCAATAATAAAGGCAGTTACCAATGAGAAGTTGGCGGAAAGGCTCGGAAAGCTATTGAGCACAGCGGCATACGGATTAGTGGGCAATGCGGGCATATTGATGACCGGAAAGGAAATGAAAGAAATCGTAGTACCGGGCACATTGAACAAATGCCTTGAGGCAGGAAGGCTTATAAGAAAATTCAAAGCTGCGGCAGACCCGGTAGAGGAATTAAGAAAAGCCCTTGACTGTTATATTATCGGCAGAGGGAAAATAACCAAAAAAGATTCATACACCCAGAATGGGTATTACTTCGGCACCTTTACCTTTGAAGGCACCGGGGAATACAGCGGAAATACCTATAAGGTCTGGTTCAAGAATGAGAACCATGTGGCATGGAAGAATGATGTGCCCATAACAATGAGCCCGGACATCATAACAATGGTGGATAACAAGACCGCAGCCCCCACCACTAATGCCCAGCTGATAGAGGGCCATGAAGCGGCGATCATGGGGATCAGGAGATGCTCAGCCTTTGACAATAAAATGGGAATAGAGGTGCTGGGGCCAAAGCACTTTGGATTGGATATAGAGTATAAGCCCATTGAGACACTATTAAAAAAGTAGGCAGCAATACAAAATAAGTTCATACAGGAAGCTGCAATAATTCTTGAGAATCCTGTGTGTAATAATAGGCAGCAATACCATATAAATGCATGTGCAAACTCACAAATCCCGGGGGAAACTATGTGCGCAAAAACATAAGGCCTCATGATAGCATTAATGTAGATAAATAAGGCAGGTGTGGGAAATTGCTTAAACAAACAATAGAAATTTTTGAAGTGCTTGACAGAGCGGATGCGGATGGAAAAAAAGTAGAAAAGATTTTTAAAGATCATGGGGCCGATGATGTTGAAGTTATTGAACTGGCCAGCGAGTCCGGCAAAACAGATTTTATAAAGATAGTCATTAAAGGAACAAAGGGTAAGAGCATCAATGGTGATGCTCCGACCCTGGGAGTCACGGGAAGGCTTGGAGGCCTCGGGGCCAGGCCGGCAAGAACAGGTTTTGTATCCGATGGGGATGGAGCTTTGGCTGCCCTTGCGGCGGCATTGAAGCTTGTTGATATGGCAATGGCGGGAGACAGGCTTTATGGGGACGTCATAGTCACGACCCATATCTGCCCCGATGCACCGACAACTGAGCACTATCCCGTAATGATGATGGGTTCTCCCGTGGATATGGGTACCATAAACCGGCTGGAAGTGAAAAGCAAGGCGGATGCAGTGCTGTCGGCAGATACGACCAAGGGAAACAGGATAATTAACCACAACGGATTTGCCATTTCATGCACGGTAAAGGAGGGGTATCTTCTTAAAGTCAGTGATGATCTGCTGGAAATAATGATGAGAGTTACAGGGAAGCTCCCTGTAGTTTTTGCTCTTTCACAGCAGGATATCACCCCCTACGGCAATGGCTTGTACCATTTGAACAGCATCCTTCAGCCGGCTACTGCCACCGATGCTCCGGTGGTAGGAGTAGCCATAACTGCCGAGACGGCTGTTGCCGGTTGTGGGACCGGTGCAACCCGGATTATGGATGTTGAAGGGGCTGCAAGGTTTATTACAGAGGTTGCAAAAGATTTTACACAAGGAAAATGTTCCTTTTACGATTCCGGGGAATACGGAAGGATTTTGGAAATGTACGGAAGCATGAAGCATTTCCAGCAGAAAAAACAAGATGGGGTATTGTGATGAGCAGAAAGGTCAAGATTGCATTAGGACAGATAACGTCCAAAGTCGGTGATGTCAGGTACAACATAAAAAAGGCGGAGGAATTCATAGCCCGGGCAGCGGCTGAAGGAGCTGATATTATCTGCCTGCCTGAGCTGTTTCCCACCGGGTATAATCTGGATATTTTGAGGGATAAGGCCATAAGCCTGAGCCTTGAGTACAGCTCTTTTATTTCGGACAGCATGTCAAAGGCGGCAAAGGGTAACGGCATTTATATAATAGCACCCTTCGGGGAATTCAATGAGAAGGACGGCAAGGTATACAACGGGGCAGCCCTCTATGACCGCAGCGGAAAAAGGCTGGGGCACTACTACAAGACCCACAATTTTTCCACCGAAAAAGAGTATTTTGCAAAGGGCAGAGATTACCCGGTTTTTGAAACCGACATCGGGAAAATCGGAATCATCATTTGTTATGATGCGGGATTCCCGGAAGCTGCCCGAACCCTTTGTCTGAAGGGCGCCGAAATCATTTTCATACCGGCTGCCTGGAGGATACAGGATGAGAACTCATGGCTTTTGAATATCCCTTCCCGGGCATTGGAAAATCAGCTCTATACCGTGGGGGTCAACAGATCGGGACATGAGGGCGATCTTCACCTTTTTGGCAAAAGCATGGTCTGTGATCCCTTTGGGAATGTCGTCATGCAAATGGGTTACGATTTGGATGAAGTTGCAGTTATGGAAATAAATCTGGATGAAATTGAAAACTGCAGGAAGCAATATAGTTACTTGCATGACAGGAGGCCCGGAATATACCGTTTGTAGCAAAATTATCAAAAAAAAGGAGGAATTTTATGCCGAGCAAGAAACTGACAACAATTCAGGAAGCAGAAGACTTTGTAAGAGGCTGTACATTTTATGCCACAGGAGGCGGGGGGTTGCCGGAAAACGGTATAAGATCGATTATAAGCGAACTTACGGCCGGGCGGACTATCGGATGGGTCGATGTAAGCGAGATCCCTGATAATGCTCTGTCTGTCTGCCCTTTTCTCATGGGATCCATTGCTCCCCTCAATGAGGAAACCTTGAAAGAAATGAAAAATTTTGGAATGGTAAATGGTGTTAATCCAGAGAAAGAACGCCTTATGAAAGCGATTGGGGAATTGGAAAATTATACAGGAAAAAAGTTCGATGTGGTGGTCCCAATAGAGCTTGCGGGAGCCAACACTCCGGGCCCCATGGCTGCAGCTTCGGCGCTGGGATTGATCACAGTTGACGGAGACTACACCTCCCGGGCAATTCCTGAGATAGTACAGATCACACCCAACTATCAGAATAAGGACTGCCTCCCAATTGCTTCCGTTGACGAATGGGGAAACGTATGTATAATAAAGGAGTCTACAAGCCTTAAGGTCGCAGAAAGAATAGGAAAAATGATAAGCGCGGCCGCATTCGGACTTGCCGGTCAGGCAGGAATAATTCTGACCGGAAAAGAGCTTAAAGAGACGGTAATACCCGGAACACTGACAGAATGCTATGAGCTGGGCAAATTTATACGCGAGACCCGGGAAGCAGGGAAAAACGTAGTCGACGAGATGGTAAAAATGCTCGGAGGCTGGGTTCTTGCAAAGGGCGAGATCACGGAAAAGGACGACAG
>CAYURW010000115.1:1604-4222 GCA_964447145.1 uncultured Clostridiaceae bacterium | reverse complement strand
AGGCCTGCACGACATCTTCATTCCCACCTACCGCCCGTACCGCCAGCCTATCCCGCTGATCAATCCGGAGCAGCGCATCGGCGTGCCCTTCATCCCCATTGACCCGGCCAAGATCGCGGCCATCGTCATCACGGAAAAGGACGACAGCGACAAGTCGGGATATTACTGGGGTTATGTGACGATTAAAGGAGAGGGCGGCTACAAGGGCGACAAGTACAAGTTCTGGTTCAAAAATGAGAATCATGTTGTTTGGAAGAACGATGTGCCCTATGTAATGAGCCCCGATATCATAAGCACCGTAGATTTGGAAACAGGAGAACCAATTCCTAATCCGAAGGTCAAAGTTGGGCAGAAAGTGGCACTGATAGGAATGAAATGCAAGCCGGTATTGAGGTGCAAGGAGTGCTATGAAGTGCTCACACCGAAGTATTTCGGATTTGACATCCCCTATGTGCCCATTGAAGAAACAATGAGCAAAGCGAAGTAAATCAGGCATAGCAAGCTTATGGCAAGCATAGCAAAGCCGCAGCAAAGACAGTATATGAAAAGCGAAGTGATGTAATTGACATTGGATGAACTGATCAGAACCAGAAGAAGCATAAGACAGTATAACGGCAAGAAAGTTGAACGAGAAAAAATCGAACAGCTGATAAATGCGGCAATATGGGCGCCTACAGCAAGCAATCTGCAGCTGTGGCATTTCGTAGTTATACAGGATGAAAAGCTGTTGAACAAGGTAAGGCTGTTTTCTCCGGGAATGTCCGGTACCGCAAGCTGCGCAATAGCGATCTGTGTCGACCTTGCGGAAGCGGAAGCCAAAGGCGGGGCGCTTATAAGAAGGTCTGCCCCTGTGGACGCAGCCTTTGCGGCTCAGAACATCCTTCTTAAAGCCAATGAGCTGGGTCTCGGGACCTGCGTGATAAAATCCTACAACGAAAAATCCGTGGGCCGGATCCTTGGGCTTCCCGGAGAGACCGCTCCATTGTTGGTTATCTCCGTTGGATACTATGACAAAGCCCCGGAGGCTCCGGAAAGGAAAAAGGTTTCTGAAGTGATCCATTTTGAATGCTGGGAGGATGAGGCAAAAACAAATGAACAGGGATGATCAGGACAGAATATTTACTTACTTGATTTCAAGCGCAAAAGGATGTATGGACGAACCGCCCATATACGGGCCCCTGAGACTTCTGGATGCATATTCCATGATACTTGCAGCCCAGGACCGGGAGGATACAGAGGAATTTTACTACCGGCTGGATGATATGATCAAGGGCTTTAAAAACAAGTGTATGGGGGACAACGACAAATTTGCCGAAGGGCTTGACAGGGCCCTGGAGGCATTGACGGACCATATTATCAGCAAATAAAACAGTGATAAAGAGAAGAACAGATAAATAAGAAAGACCAGAATTTGCACGCATAAACAGTAAAAGTTAAACAGCAGGAAGGACGGTGTTCTTATGCCGGGGATGTATTCACTGGAATTAGGGAAAGCCGGATATATAATAGCAAAGGATATGTGTAAAATTCAGCCGGGAGAATCCGTGCTGATCACAGTTGATTCAGCGATGGATTTTGCTCCCGTTGAGGCGGTGGCTCAGGCTGCCGAGGCTCTTGGGGCGAAGGTCATGGTAGCGTGGCATTCAACCCCCTCGGGGTATGGGAAGGTAGCCGATGCAAGAATGTCTGAATCCTTGAAGGCTGCCATACCCGCAGCAGACGTCTGGATAGAATTCAACAATCAGTGGCTTCTTTATTCCACAGCCTGGAAGGAGGCCATGGACAACGGAAGGACCAGATACCTCTTCCTTGGAGGCCTTGATAAGGAACAGGTCACAAGGTGCATAGCCAATCTTAATATGGACCTGCAAAGCCAATTCCAAAACAAAATGGTGGAGCTGACGGCAAAAGCTAAAAAGATGAGGATTACATCTCCGGGAGGAACAGATGTATCCTTTGAAAACGATCAGTCAAGGCCGATACTTAATGAGTTGGGGGCAGCAACTCCCGGAGCTCATTTCCTTATCGGGCAGATGGGCTGGGCTCCTATTGAGAACACGATCAACGGTACCATAGTATTTGACGGTTCTTTTTCAGGAGGCGGAGAGGCAGAACTTGGAGTATTAAGCAGTCCCATTGAGCTGACTGTCAAAGAAGGCAGGATAGTGGACATAAAAGGAAAAGAGGAAGCAAAACTGGTTGCAAAATGGCTTGCAGCATTTAACGATCCGAGGATGTACCACATGGCCCATATTTCTTACGGCTTTAATCCCGGTTCAAAGCTTTGCGGCCTTTGCACAGAGGATGAAAGAGTCTGGGGCTCGACTGAATGGGGTATAGGCTATCAGGGGCCGATGTTTGAAGGAGGTCTCGGAGATGCTGCGACCCACGCAGACGGCATCTGTCTTAATTCTACAATATGGATTGGGGATGAAAAGCTGACCGAAAACGGAAAGGTCGTTCATCCCGAACTGGCTCCCATTGCAAGAAAAATGGGGAAATAAGCACAACAGCATGCAAACATGCGAAGCACAACAGCATGCAAACATGCAAAGCACAAATTGCATGGAAACATAGGAAATACAAAATAGGCATGTAAACATATGAAACACAAAATA
>CAYURW010000115.1:0-1504 GCA_964447145.1 uncultured Clostridiaceae bacterium | reverse complement strand
GCATGGAAACATAGGAAATACAAAATAGGCATGTAAACATATGAAACACAAAATAGCAGGGAGGAAATATTAATGAAAAGAAGATTAACAGCGCTATTCCTGGCTGTATGTATGATCATAAGCTTTGCAGCATGTACGCCCAAGGGCAATACAAACACCCCGCCAAAGGGCGGCGGAACCAACACTGCCCAGGGGGACATGGCAAGCATAGTCAGAATGACCTCCGACTGGCCCACATTCTATGATCCGGCCGTTGGGAATGACTTCTCAGACAGCATAACAATGATCAATATTTATGATCCTTTGGTTTATCCGGATACCGACGGCGTTGCCCAACCCCATATTGCGAAGGACTGGAAAGTCTCAGATGACGGCCTGACCTATACCTTCACAATCCGTGACGATGTCAAGTTCCACAGCGGCAACCTTTTGAAGGCCAACGACGTTGCATTCAGCATGAAAAGGATGCTTGCCATAGGAGAAGGCTTTGCCTACCTTTACAAAGGAGTCGTAAAGGATGCAAAGGCAACCGACGACACCACAGTGGTAATGACTTTGGAAAAACCCTTCGGGCCTTTTATATCGTCCCTTATCCGCTTTATGATCGTTGAGGAAAAGGTCGTAATGGAGCACCTGGACAAAAGCACAGCAACCTACGGCGAATTCGGCGATTATGGCAAGCAGTGGCTTCTGACAAATGATGCGGGTTCAGGCCCCTACTTCACAAGAGAATGCAAGTTGGAGGAATATGTTCTGGGAGAGAAGTTCCCGGATTACTTCCTTGGATGGGACCCCGACGCTCCAAAATTCTTTAAGCTGTCAGGAGCAATTGAGCCGGTTTCCGTAAGGACGGCAGTTGCAAATAAAGAGCTTGAGATATCAGACGAAATACAGCCCCTTGAAAATTACAATACAATGGCTACTTTTCCCGGAGTTGAGATTGTCGCCTATGAAAGCGGAAACAATTTCAACATCTGCCTTAACACCAAAAAAGCTCCCACAGACGATATTCACTTCAGGAGAGCCATGGCGTATGCTTTTGACTACGAAACTGTAATAAAGGACATTTATCCCGGGGCAAAACGCGCCCACGGCGGAGTTTCGGGGATACTTCCCGGAGCTAACCGGGATCTGGCTCCCTTTGAATACAATGTGGAAAAAGCTAAGGCGGAGCTGGCAAAGTCCAAGTACGCCAAGGATCCCGGCAAGCTCCATGTCAATTTGTCCTGGTGCGCAGAGGTTCCCGAGCAGGAAAAAATAGCGCTGCTTCTTCAGGCAAATCTGGCGGAAATAGGAATAACAATAGAGGTTACAAAGAAGCCCTTCGGTTCAATGATAGCGGATGCGCAGACAATAGAGACGACACCTAATGTGGCCTTTGTAAACAATGCCCCAAGTTACTTTGAGGCAGGCTCCATGCTGAAGTCCAGATACCATTCTTCATCTACTGGTACCTGGGAGCAGATGGAATGGGTGCAGGACAAGAAGCTTGACGCTATGATAG
>CAYURW010000114.1:0-7740 GCA_964447145.1 uncultured Clostridiaceae bacterium | reverse complement strand
ACCGATATTACCTTGAACATTTTGCCTCTTTGATACATCGACATTACATCCTGTTCATAGCCTTCAACCTCTATTTCCTTCCCGACCATGCTGTTCAGGACTTTGTCGAGGTATTTGTTATCGGGATCATGTATGAGCACATATATGCCCTCTTTTGTATTCAGCTCAAAATGTCTTCCCTCGATCCCCTTTATCGTCAGCATACCGATAAGCTTTTCAGGCATTTGAATAAGACCTGACCTTTCCATTACGCGCTTTATTATTACTGCAGCCTGGGATCTTGTGGCAGTGCTTCCCACCCCGAATTTGTTCTCCCCTATGCCTGCAACTATTCCTCTTTCGTAGGCAGCTACTATGCTATCCAATGCCCAGAATGGTATTTTGTCCTTATCCTCAAACTGCAATAGGGAAGGATCGGAATCGGTTTTTACTCCCATAGCCCGTATTATCATAGTTGTTAGCTGTTCCCTGGTCACAGTATCGCCGGGGCCGAAGGTTCCATCTCCTTTTCCTGTTGTGATACCAAGCTTCAGGGCTGTCTCAATGAAAGGGAAATAAGGGTCGTCAATCCCCACATCACTGAAGGAGGCTTTATCCGGAGCAACCAGTCCGACATTTCTGACGGGGTCATAGCGTAATACGTTTACAAGCATTTTTACAATTTCAGCCCTTGTGATGCTTACATTGGGGCCGAATCTCCTATCCAAGCCGGCTTCTATTATATGCTTTGAGAACATCAGCTTTATCTCAGGCTCTGCCCAGTGATCGGCAATATCTGTAAATGTGCTTTCAGCCCTCATTACCGCATACTTGCTGAAGTGTTCCGTACTAAAGGTTATTGTACCGTCCGCTGAATTAAATACCCCACCTGCATATTCCCATGTTTTATTCTTCTCATCATAGTAATAAACCCCGAGCTTGTTTACATCCATATCCTTTATTTCATCGGGATTCAGCCTTATTCTTATTGTAAGGCTGCTGCTGAACCGTTGTATATTCCGCTTCTCTTTTCCTATTTCTATCTCCGAGGTAAATTCAAATACTCTGTCCCCTATTTTGAATATCCCCCTGGAGCTGCTGTTTGTAAAATTTCCAATTCCTCCTCCTGTTATTTCCTTAAAGTTAATACTCAGCTTGGCTGTTTTATCATCCATATAACTCTTTATTTCATCCGTAAGCAATGCGGCTGCCGGAATAATAATCTGCCCCTTTGAGCTTGACAGAGTGAGTGATTTGCCGGATTTGCCGAAGTCCGCAATGGTTTCCGGCCTGATTGATACTGATTCCATATCATCAACCTTCACCATTGTGATATCGATATTCCCTCCTGCTTTTTCATCCTTTAATCCTGCCTTGACTTTTGAATCTATTGTCGGATTGGGGACATAAGACCCACCGCCACCGCCGCCACCGCCACCGCCGCCGCCACCGGGGCTGGTGCCTCCGCCGCTGTCGATTCCTTCATTACCTATAACCGTATTTGAATAGCCTGAACTATTCCCGTGTTCGTCAACTGCTTTTACCCTGTAGCTATATCTTTTGTTTGTATCAATACCATTATCGATATAGCTTGTCCCTATGGTATTTTCAATTTCCGAGTAACTGCCGCTGTCTATTCTCCTCTCAACTATGTACTCTTCAAAATCCCCTGCTTCCCTGCCGATCCAGTTTAAGGTTATATTGGAGCCACTTTTTGAGGAAGTTAAATTGGTGGGCTTCCCGGGAGCAACAGCCTTTAATGCCTCATAGGCATTTGCCATCATTCCCGTTACGGTTTTGCCCGCAAGGCTGCCTAAAGGCTCGCCGTTTCCCATTATTGCCGCCTTCAATTGCTGGGCAGTAAGGTCCGGGTTCTTGCTGAGAAGCAATGCGGCAATTCCCGTCACATGGGGAGTTGCCATGGAAGTACCGGTCAAATAGCCCAACGCACAGGGTTCCTCCGGGTAATTCAGGACTTCCACCGCACTGCCCCCCGGTAATGGACTGATATGATCAATATATGGCAAGACCCCCGAAAACTCAAAATGCAAGTCCTCATAACTGCTTCCGCTAACACCTTCTACCGCTGTGCCCTTCCCATAGTCAGGCTTTGTTACCTTTATATCAAAATATTCTTTGACTAAAGTACTGTTTTCAATTCTGAACAAAGCATCCTGCCCAAAGAGTACAAATTTCTTTTTAAGACCAAGATAATTCATATACTCCTTGATGGAAGTTTGATCTGTATTTGTAAGAGTGGTAGCTGCCTGAGTCCCAAAGGTTTCACCGGTAAACCATATCACGGCATCATAACTCTCCATTACAGCAGCACCGGGGCCGTTTGCCGAAACAGATGAAACATTACTAATACTATAATTTGTATAGCCCAGATCCTCCAATGAGGTGTCATAAGCTTCATATACGTCTTCATACACAGTCGCATTGTTCCCGTCATCATCAACCAGCAATATCGGGGCATCTTTTGCTATATCTCTTAGAACTACAGACAGCAGTTCACTGCGTCCTTCCCTGCTATCAATACTCTCAAGCCCGAATGCAGCAACAAAAGCATTATGGCTTCCCGAAACCTCCACTGCTGCCGTTCTCTCCTCCGCACCGGGTATAGTGCTCAATATATCTACCCCGGGAGCACCTACATCTACGGATACAGCTCCATAATTGGAAGAGCTTGCAAGATTGCCTTCGTTATCCAGGGAGGCTACCGTAATTATATTATTGCAGTCAAAAGCCGCCGGGTATACCTTAAAGGTATCTATATTTACACTCTCATTTCCCGCAGCTGCGACAAAAAGCATTCCGGAATTGGCGATTGCATACTTTAGTGAAGTATCTTCAGTTGCTCCCGGTGCGCTCCCAAAGGAGGCATTGCATATCTTTGCCCCCATTTCCTTTGCATACTGAATGGCATCAATAACATCCCATGTTGACCCCTCCCCTCCGGGTCCCAAAAATTTAAGGGGCATTATCTTTACCTTGGGTGCCACGCCTATAACGCCCTTTGTGTTTGCCTCGGCTGCAATTGTTCCGGCAACGTGGGTACCGTGCTTATCATCATCTTCATCGTCAAATACTGCGCCGTCATTATTAAAGAAATCCCAGCCGGATATACCATGTATATCTTCCCATATTCTGTCCTTTAGCTCCGGATGGCCAATATCCACTCCTGTATCAATAACCGCAACTATTATATCTTCCTCTCCCATGGTTATATCCCAGGCCTCGGGAGCATCGATATCTACATCCTCCGTGCCGGTGCTGCCGACGATTTTCTGCCCTGTGTTATTGAGCCCCCAAAGACTGCCGTAATAAGGGTCCTCCGGCACCGAAGCAGCGTAATACAGATAATTCGGCTGCACATATTCTATATCCTCATTATCCTCCAGATCCCTCAATACAGTGCCCGCACTTGACCTTCCCTTGATAGAGTACAGCCCGAGGCTCATATCCTCAAGATACTTCTTCTTTCTCAGACCGTTTGCAGAAGCAAAAGAAGACATTTCAAGACTGCTTGTCCCATCCCTGAACTTAATAATAAGCTCCCCCTCAACATAGGCAGGCCTATCGCCAGCTTCGCCCCGGTCGCTGCCCGGTCTTTCTTCATCTCCGCTGACAGACATTCCTGAGGTAATTATAGAAATAATGACGATTGCTAAAAATAATCCTCTGCATGTCTTTTTCAATTTTATTGACAAACATATCAACCCCTATTCTTGTAGATGTATTTATTACCTCAACCACAACAATATCATAATTGCAAAGGCACCGCCCAAAGCCTCTAAGGCAGCGCCTGTACTGCTCTGTACTTAATTTGTCTGTATCTGAACCTCTTCCGTGGTCAGCTTCTGGCTGTTAAGATCCTTAATTTTGCTCCGTCCCACTGAGGTTATCCTTATGTTGAAGGTTCTGTCGGCTGCCAGCTCATTGCGAAGGATTATAGTGACCGACTTGTTGTCATACTCCACCTTGTCTCCGGAGTCCTTATTGTACCCTGCGCCGGAAAATTCAAAATCACTGATAGACAGACTGTCAATATCCAGTTCCCTGGTAAACATTAATGTTATCCTGTCATTATTTTTATTTATAGATTGACCTGCCACTTCCAATTGTTCCGGGTCATTCTCCACACCGCAAAATTCTGTTTTCCTGTTTTCCGCAGCCACCGCAAGGCCTTGCAAATCCATTACTGAACTGCTTATTGTAAGCTCATAGTCTTCACCTTCTTCAAGGCCGGAATACCTGCTGTCCAGATAGATTGTAACGGTCTTTTTGTTATCGGAAAGCACTGCCTTGGAAATTTTATTACTTGCCGCTCCGCTTTTTGATACTTTTTTTATTGAGAAAGAGCTTGATGTAATACTCTTTATAGGCTCGTTAAAACCAAACTGTATTGTAAAGGTATCAAGGATAGATATATCTGTTTCAACAAAAGGAGACTCATTGACATCTGAGGTTCCTTCAAATTCATAATAAATATCCGTTCCCGATGCCACCGGAATAAGCCCCGCCTCATCCTTTACCCCCGGCTTGACATATAGCTTGTAGCCGGCATCAGCAAGCTTTGTACTGCTGCTTATATAAAGAATGACTGTATCGGTAACTTCCTCAGGACCTGCAACGGAAATATCACTTATATTAATATTGTTCTTTATGCTAAACTGGTTCTTGCTGAGTCCCTTTACCGGTCTATTGAACAAAACCTCTACAGCGGTATTGTTCAATGCATTAACTCCTATTACCTCCGGAGGAGTATTTGCAACCCCTGTCCCTGCAAAGAGCTTTATATTCGCTCCGTTTCTGCTGTCCAATCTGTCTACTCCCGTAACTGTAACCATATATATATTACCCGCTTTGAAGAGCTCCGGATTCTTGGAGGAGTCAGTCTCATACTGCACCCTGACATTTTTCTTGTCTCCTATAAAAAATATATGGCCGGTAAGGGAGGAGGGAAGGGAATAGCTGTATTCCTCAGGGACACTGGCCTTGACCTTGATGTTTTTTAGCTCGTCCTCCGTCAACTCCCCGCTGAATATCAAATCAATTGTATTAGTATTTATCGTCACCGCAGTTTCCAGAGTGAGATCCCCGCCTATACTTGTGCTGCCGCTTACACCGGCGTACTTTTTGGTGTTGATCCTGCTGTCGCTGCTTATTACATTTCCAAATATGTCCCTGACATTTTCAACGGTTACGGAATACATCCTGCCGTTTACGTGGTTGGCCGTAAGGAGGGTCACAATTTTCCCCGAAGCGTCCAGGGTCGCCCTTGCCGCATATCCCAAACTCTTATCCAGTACATAGTTGAAATTGTCTTCTGCCGTTTCCTTATCCAGCCTTTTATTGAAGGTAAGCACCAGCTGCCCCCCTTCGCTTTTGGCTGCATATGTCAGTCCTCTTGTATCAGCAGACATGCCCCCGAACTTAGCGGAATATGTGCCCGTCGTATTTCCCCACAGGTCATATATCTGCATCACTGTTACCGTATAAATCTCCCTCAGGGTCTGATCCGACGTTATCAGGGTGACTGATTTGCCGCTGTCATCCAATATTGCCTCTTTTACTTTCAGGTCTTTGTCTATCATATAGTTGCCCGTATTTTCGGCTGACTCCCTGTCCACCTTTTTACTGAAACTAATCGCCACCTCGTTGTTCGAAACAGCCATTATTGTAACTGATGGTTTGATACTGTCTCCGGCAAAGCGGTACTCCTTCCTGTACATCACATTTCCCCAGTTATCAGAAACACCCTGTACAGTAAGGTTATATACAGTCCCCGGCTGCTGGATGGTGGTTGACAGAGTTACAACCTTCGCCGTATCGTCAAGCATTGCATCAATTACTGAAATGCCATTGTCAACGGAGTAATTGTCTATACTCTCGGCAGAAAGCCTGTCCACTCTTTTGTCAAAGGTCACAGTCAGAAGGGTACTGTTTTCTGAACTGACAGATACTATCAGAGGTCCTCTTGTATCCTTCCGGGCTCCATCAAAGGTAACCTGATATCTGTCCATTGTATTGCCCGCCATATCACATACACCCTGTACAGTGAGCCTGTAAAACCTCGTCATGTCGCTGGTTCTCAGAACCACAGACCTGTTGTCCTCCAGTATCTCCGCACTATATATTATGATACTGTCCTCTATAATATAATTAAAAAGGTTTTCCGCAGTATCCCTGCTTACCTCCTCGCTGAATGTAAGCAGCATCTCGTTTTTCCCGATTATTTCATGCTTCACGGTAGGCTTCACAGCGTCCTTGGGCATTGCTACGAATTTACGGGTATAATTCCTTATTGCCATATTATTTGTTGGGATCAGGGTATTTATCGTCAGCTCATATAATGAAAAAGGAAACGCCTCTGTTGTTGTTATTGATGCCTTCCTGCCCCGGGAATCCACAGAAAGCACCGAAAGCCTTGAACTGCCTTCAGGCTGTGAAATCTCCACATCTTCTTTCCTAAGTGTAAGAGGCTGGTCAAATTCCAGTTCAAGCCTGTTGTTTGACACTGCATTGAAGGATACAACACTTGCTGCTTTTGCATCAATGGTGAAGCCCGCCAAAGCCGCCTTTTCGGAGGTAATGATATCCTCTTCCACCATTAAAGTGATCAATTTTTTATCCGAGTCTTTTGGCTTGGTGTTCAATGCGCTGTAAATCCCTTTTGCCACATCATTTACTGTAAAGCTCTTCAGCTTTGAAATGTCGTCTGATTTTTTGACCAAACCGATTTCCTGAGCAAACTCCAATGCCTCCGCATATGTAAAATCTTTATCCTGCTTGTATCCCAAGGTCTCCAACATAACCTTATAAAAGGCCTGTCCGTTTATGCTTGCCGATGGGGCAAAGGTACCGTCGGGGTATCCTCCCCATCCAAGCTCGGGATGACTCTTCCCGTAGGCCATGTAGCTCTTCGCCCAGCCCGCATCAGAGGCGTCTTTGAAGTTTACTTCCCCTTCGTATTCTGCAGCTTCGCTGTAAAGACCCTTCAGCCTTAGGACTATAATAAATGCCTGAATTCTTGTGGGTATCGTGGATAAATATTGAGGCGACACTCCCGATGAATCGGCCCCTATCAATATTCCAAGCTCCTTGCAGGCCTGGGCCTCCTTACTTATGGTGTCCGCCCGGGCAACGATCCCCGGCATAAATGATACAGTAACAACAACCGCCATAAATACGGCAAACATCCTGAGTTTCCTCATATTCAACCTCCTCAATAATTTGTGATATAATGATGCGATGCGACGCATGCATTATATGCTCTTATTTAATGCAATGCATACATTATTTGATGTCTATCACATATTAGACCAAAAACACTGCCTTTTTGTTCCATAGAGGGCCATTGGGCACAGTCCCCCCTCTTTCCTTATATTCATAATTCTATACCAATATAAGTAAACATGCAATGCGTAACAATTGTGTACTGCTTGATTATTGCCGTTTAAGTGCTATAATATTTATACAGCTAAAATTACTGAAATTGAAACAATTTAAAGAAATTAAACGTATATATTATGAATGGATCAAAAAATGCTTCGCGAAATTTCGCCCGCCGGTATTGTTACCAACATTATAACCAGATATTAGCAAGCAGTGATCGTTATACCAAATTAAACTGGGAGGAACTGGAATGAAAAGGCTATGTAAAGCATCAGCATTGCTGTTATGCGTGGTAATGTCACTATCCCCGCTGACCGTTGCGGGGGATTCGGAGGGAAAGACCGTACTCACCCTTGAAGA
>CAYURW010000113.1:0-7745 GCA_964447145.1 uncultured Clostridiaceae bacterium | reverse complement strand
AAAAGGGAGGTTGTTCCGGCATCCGGTTTAATGAGGGACTGGAGAGAAGAAAGGGCTGGCGGGGATCTTCCTTTTTATATCATAACAGGCTGCGCATCGAGGCGGTCAATTGAAAGATCTTTAGCAGAAGCGGAAAGAAGAATAAAGAATAATTTCCCTGTCAATGAGAAGGATATTTACGAATTTTATAATCTTAGCCTTAATGAATTCTTGACAGAGTATAAAGCACCCTATACGTTTGAGGTCTATTTTGCAAATCTGCACTCAGGAAATAGGAGTGAATCACCCTCTAATCATAAGGATTACCAAGTCAGACCTCAAAATAGTACTGTGAAATTTGATTCGGGCATCAAGCTATATGATAATTGGGGATATTTAAGAGGCGTATCAGATGTTGCCAGGACATTATGCTTAAGTGAAAAAGCGCAGGAAATATATGAATTATTCGACCGCATAATGCTGGAGCAAGGGATACCTGCAGCAAAAATCGGAGCTACAGGCGAAGATGTATATATGGCAACATGCGAAGAAATAAATAAGAATATTGGGTATATCTCGCAAAGGGGCTATATACCGAACCATATCAAAAAACTGGAGGATGTGTACTCCAGAGACGTAGGACATCTATTAGGTAAAGAAGAGCCTGCCAGCTTATGTTTTAAGAAAGGTGAAAAAAAGGTTTTCAAAGATGGAATGGTAGGCTGCTTTGAAATTCAATGGGGCTATAAGGATCACTCTTTTGGAACGGAAGATAGCTTTGTTGTGACTAAAGAAGGCCCAATTAATTTTACAAGATAATTGTTTTACTTCCAAAGGTGATGGTTAGCTGTCTTATTACTTCCCCTATCGCTATTTGTTCCGGCTACCGTAATAACTGTAATAGTGCTGCTTATAACAATCTAATTAGCTATTGTAATAACCGTATTGCTGCAGTTCATATCATCTATTTTGTTATTGTAATAATAATATTGCTGTTGTTTATAGTAAAAGTATCTTGCGTATAGGGGAGGTATATTATTTCAAATTGTAAGGGGAGGTGATACCAAGCATCTAAGATTTGGGGATTTAATAAAGAATAAACTGATTCTGTAGAAAAGGAGAGCGTAGATCATGGATAAATTATCTGTTTCAATTGGAGGAGTCAAATTTAAGAATCCAATAATAGCTGCTGCCGGCGAACCTACAACAAGCTTTGAGCATATGAAAAAGGCCATTGAAGCAGGTGCGGGAGCCGTAACTGCAAAATCAATTTCATTTTCTCCGGCAATGGCAAAATCTTATGCACACTCCAGGTGGGCTGTCCTGAATGAAAGAAGAGAGATGTGCAAAAAAGGCGAAATACCGGATACTTTTACTTTTTACGGAAGAAGCGGAATTCCATTGGAGGCAGAAGATTGGCTTGAGACTCTGAAAAAGGTCAAAGATTTTGCGGATCTTCATAACTCTGTTCTAATTGGCAGTATTGCGACCGGGCCTTTGGATAAGATGGCCGATGCAGCAAAAAGGATGGAGCGGGCCGGGATTAAAATACTGGAACTTGACGCCGGGTGCCCTCAAGCCGGAGAACTGCAGATTGATAGCAGGCTGGAACTGGTAAAGTCATCAGACCTGGCAGGGGTTATAATGAAAGAAGTTGCTAAAGCTGTTTCAATACCGGTTATTTATAAGATATCTCCGCAAGACCCGGATGTTTTTGGAACCTGTGTAGCGGTTAAAGAAGCCGGAGCTGCGGCTGTTACTCTTATTAACAGATTTGCAGGTTTTATGGTTGATATAGATAAGGCCGAACCCGTTATAAATACTTGGGGTGGGGTAGGAGGCCCATGGATGCTACCAATTTCCCTAAAGTATGTTTCCAGATCATATCAGGCAATGCCTGAGCTGCCTATTGTAGGATCAAATGGGGCGGCAGATGGGAAAGATGCAATCAGATTCTTAATGTCCGGGGCAACTTTGGTGAGCTATTGCACAGCGTTAATGTTAAAAGGCTATGGCGTTATAACTAAGGCCGTATCGGAACTGGAAGGGTTCATCGGTGAAAAAGGTTACGGGTCTGTACAGGATATCATAGGATTAGCAGTTAAAAATGCAAAGACCTATGAAGAAATGTTTGACAAACAAAAAGTTGCATCCGTTGATGAAAATAAATGTACTGAATGTGGAAAGTGCGGCGATGCATGCTTCTATGGGGCATTACATATTTCTTGCAGCAAGCCTGATATCAATGAGAAATGCAAGGGGTGCGGGCTGTGTGAAACTGCCTGCCCAACCGGGGCTATTTCACTGATTCCTCGATAAATTTATATATCTAAATTTGTATAGATGAACTGTAGTAATAGAAAAGTTCTGAAGGAGGAAAAAATAATGAATTTAACAAAAAACAAGGATTCCAAAATAAGTGGCGGAATAGCAGGTGCTTTAATAGGAGCGGCATTTATCATGGCTACATCGGCAATTGGTCCCGGCACCCTTACTCAGACTGCATTATTTACTGAGGAATTCGGGGCAAGTTTTGCTTTTGTAATATTCGTAGCGATGATACTTGCTATTGGCGCCCAGATTAATATTTGGCGTGTTATCACTGTATCCGGGATGCGAGGCCAGGATGTTGCCAACAAAGTTTTTCCAAAGTTAGGTTATGTTCTTACTTTTTTCGTCTGTTTAGGCGGTTTAGCTTTTAATATCGGCAATATAAGCGGTGCAGGATTAGGTTTGAACGTTCTTTTAGGTATAGATGTCAAAATTGGAGTAATTATTTCGGCATTATGTGCTTTTGGCCTATTTTCTTTCAAAGAATTTGGGGATAAGATGGACAGGTTCGCCAAGTATCTTGGGGTTATTATGATCCTGCTGACTTTGTATATTGCATTTAAGACCAGCCCTCCTGTAGGTGAAGCGTTAACACGCATGTTTATTCCCGCAAAATTGTCAATGTTCACGATTATTACTACAGTAGGCGGGGGCGTAGGGGGTTATGTCTCCTTTGCGGGAGCTCACCGTTTAATAGATGCGGGTATAACCGGTAAAGAAAATTTAGACAGAGTTACCCGCAGCGCCATTAACGGTAACCTGATTGTTGCAGCTATGCGTATGGTTTTATTTTTAGCAGTTTTAGGCGTTGTATTAAAAGGTATGCCCCTTGATCAAAGCAATCCGGCTGCTTCCGCTTTCCAAATCGGTTCCGGTGCTATAGGCTATAGATTCTTTGGTTTGGTTCTATGGGCGGCAGGTATCACTTCAGTGGTTGGGGCATCATATACTTCTGTTTCTTTTTTACGCACACTTTCTGCATCTATAGAAAGAAATTCACGGAAATGGATTATTGGATTTATTTCAGCCTCCACAATAATTTTCCTGACTATAGGCAGACCAGTGCCATTGTTAGTATTGGCAGGTGCACTTAACGGTTTGATTCTTCCTGTTACATTAGGTACTATGTTAGTGGCGTCAAGGCGTAATGACATTGTAGGAGATTATCATCATCCGACATGGATGATAATTGTAGGTGTCGCTGTTGCGGCCGTTACTCTATATGCGGGGATAGGTTCTTTGTCAAGTCTTGCCGGCCTATTCAAATAATTATTTAAGACAATATATTTTACATTTTGTATTAGCCCTTACTTTGAATTCTTGGCAAAATGATTGATATTAAAACTACATAAGAAAGGATGATGGATTAATGAGCGGCTATAATGAAAGGTTTTTGAAAGCGTTTGATGAAATGACCAAGGGCAAAGGCAAGACTCCGGTACCTACCGGCAACTATGTGGCATCCGCTGCCTTACCCGGGCTGGTTTATTCTGCAGGGCAGATAGCTATTTGTCAGGGTGAAGTCCTGCATCCCGGAAAAGTGGGGCTGGACGTTACACTGGAGCAGGCGTACGAAGCAGCCAGACTGGCTTGCCTCAATTGTCTTTCCGGTATATACGAGGAAATGGGGACTCTTGAAAACATAGAAAAGGTAGTTAAGCTGAATGGTTATGTTTGCTGTGACGATAATTTTCTGAAACTTCCCGAGGTAATGAATGGAGCTTCTGATGTCTTAGTAGAGATTTTTGGAAATAAAGGGAAGCATCCCAGAGCTACTATAGGCGTTGCCAAACTAGCCTTTAATGCATCGGTTGAGGTAGAAATAGTCTGCGCTGTGAATAGCTGAACAGAAGGCGGAAATCCTATTTCATGTTATTGGATGAAAGCTGATTTCTAAAAACGGAACCTTATAAAGAATTCCCTACTGATAATATTAATATTCAGTAGGGAATTCTTTTTTGAAGTTTTGTATTGAAGGACAATTCATACTATATAGAATACAACAGCATACAGCTAATTAAAACAAACACATCACTTAAAAGGTTTAGCTGCTTATAATTTATCTAAAAAACCATCCAATATGTTTTTTTCTTTTTCATGCAAAGGCCCGCGAAAATAAGGAGAAGCACTTCGCATGATGCAGTATTCGGTTGCGATTTTCGGAATAGTTTGTTCCAAATATTCATATATAGTAAATGATTATCCAATAATTGTGCTAAATATCAACTATATGTTTTAGGATAGATTGCCGGTTCTATGGCTGCAAGCAACCTTCTCTATGGCTAAATATCAACTATACATTTTAGTATATACATCAGCTGATTATATTGTAGATACCCTATAATTAGATACCGGATATCCTATTTTATTTGCGGCAATTAGCACTTACATAGAATATGCCAAAGTCAGAAAAGGCTCATGGGCATCTAATGCATCGAAGCCGCCTTTGTTCTGAATTAGCTGTATACCGGCGTATTCTATATAGTTATTAGATTGCCCGGCATAGGTGCATTCAATATAAGGGAGGTGTTGGGAAAGAAGAAAGCAACCTGTTGTGGAATGCAGGGAAATGAGATAGTCGGGATATCTCATGAATTATTAATGAAAAGAGGAAGAGTAAATGAAAAGAGTTATTGCTTTCAAGTTAATGATCTGCCTGTTTGTATTCCTTATTGGGATGTCTTCAGTTAGTGCAGCTCCAAGAATGGTAAATGAATATACAGAAGAAACCCAGCTGAGCCAGTTCCGTCCACACGGTGGTGACAAAGGGGAAATTAATGACATAATGGCGGAATTCGTAAAAAATATCAAGGACACTGAAAAGACAGAGAAAATGCTTGCAAAGGATTCGTCGACCATAAAAGTAATGAACGAATACATTAAAGAGCTGGCCCGGTACAATGAGATCAAAATTATTGGCTCAACTGTCGAGAAGCTGTATAATGTCTCCGGATACAATGCGTACAATAATTACAGGGCAATTGTCAAATTTAAGTTCCTTGGCTTTACGGAAGACAAGAAGGTTATTGAAAAAACTGACTACCTGGGTTTGGCAAAGTTAGGAAAAGATCCTTCTGATTGGAAGTTTTGGGGTGTTGTCTGGGAGGATTCCGGTATTGACGTTTCCGATGTAAGGTTGATACAGCTGGAAAAGCCAAGCCCTGGTGAAGAAGTCTGCATAATGACTACAGAAGCGGGCGTAATAAAAATGAGACTCTTCCCCGAAAAAGCACCTAAATCAGTAAAGAATTTCAAAGAACTGGCTGCCCAGGGCTTCTATGACAATATGCCTTTCCTAAGGGTATATGATAATTTTATGATCCAGGGGGGCGCCCTTGACGGGTCAGAGCAAGAGGGCTACTGCATCTATGGCAAGTACTTTGAGGATGAATTCAGCAGAGAGCTTTTCAATTTCAGAGGCGCCCTCTGCATGGGCAATGTAGGCCCCAATACTAATGGCAATCAAATCTACATAGTACAAAGCCCTATAGTTGATCAGGAATATCTGGATCTTTCCGCTCTTCCGTTGAATGTAGAAGCTAAGTATCAGGAGATAGGCGGGCGGGCGTACCTTGACATGAGATATACAGTATTCGGGCATGTATTTGAAGGAATAGAGGCAGTGGATAAAATAGCGAAGCAGGAAGCGGATGAAGATGGAAAGCCAATAAAGGATCCCATGAAGATCCTGAAGATAGAATTTGTAAAGTATCAATAATGTTATAAAGAAGCTGAGGGTTAATACCCTCAGCTTCATGCTTAATTGAATGCAGACTATGTGCAATCAGCAAAAATTGTGCTATCATAAAGTATGGTCCACAATTTGCGCAAACGCTCATTGAATTCATATGCATGGCCTGTTGATGTTGAATGGAAACATTCATCTGCCACATTAATTTGAATGGAGACCAACTATGAATTGTCAACTAAAAAATGATGACTCGGAATAAAAGATTTATTGATAGAAAAACGGGCATGCTGGAATAAGCCTATGGTAATAGACAGCTGAATAGAGAGGTATTAATCCAGATTAAAAGCAACATTATCCTTAAGCACCTTAAAGATAATGCGAACCAGCTTATGAGCTACATGACCGAGAGCTGCATAGTGGTTATTCCCTTGGGAGCGTTTTAGCTTGAAGTAATCATCAAATGTCTTGTTATTTAGAGAAACATTCCAGGCGGCATTAATCAGGGCATAGCGAAGAAGTTTAGAGCCGCGTTTTGACATTTTGGTGCTTTTAGCATTGAACTTGCCGGATTGATTGACAGTGGGGTCCAGACCGGCATAAGCTAAAAGCTTGGATGGATTTGAAAACCTTGAAATATCACCAATTTCACCGAGGATCATAGCCCCATTAAGGAACCCAATACCGGGTATGGTCAAGATTACAGAATCCATTTCAAGCATAATTGATTTGATAGCCTCATCGAGATCAGCCAATTGCTGTTCCAGTAACTCAATCTGCGCGATGGACTGGGTTATTTGAATAGAAACAGCGGTATTGCCATTACCGACAGATGATTTAGCCAGACCTTTTAAAGCGATAGCTTCTTCTTTACCGAAACAGCCATGGGAAGCTTTACGGAGAAGATTAGCCAGGTATGTAAGGTGTAAGGCGGCGATGTCATCTGGGGAGGAATGCTTCTTCAAAAGCTGGTAACAAGTATTGATGTGGATACCTGATTTGAAGAAATACTGCAGTTCAGGGAAGATAATATCAACATATGTGACGAGTTGGATCTTGAGCTTTGCTTTAGCCTTTTTGAGTTTCTCCCTAAACCGGCAAAAGCTTTTGAGACGGAGAGAATCGATGTCGGCCTTAGAATAGAGTCTTGGCTTGTTTACAATCATTGATTTGATGATGAGCAGAGAATCAACCTTATCGGTTTTGGTCTTGCGGATGTTTGTCTTCCGCAGTGTTGATGTCTGGATCGGGTTGATAACCGAGATACGATACTCCAGGTTAAAAAGGTAAAAGATAAGGTTTTCTGCATAGTGCGCAGTCGATTCGAGGCCGATCAAGATGTCTTCTTTTTTGAAGGGTTTAATCTTCGAAAGGAAGAGGATGAATCCTTCGGCGTCATTACTAAAACCGAAAGGCGGGATCAGGACTTCGCCATCAGCGGTCATGGCAGCGGCAAAGTGCTTTTGTTTGGCAATATCAATGCCAACATAAATCATGGAACCACATCCTTTAGAAATATTCGGCAACTGCTTTGACCCACTTAGTTTTATCATCATAGACTTGCGGGAGATAAAAGTTTAAAACTTATCCAACTATAAATGATTTAGATAAAACTGTGGAAATACACTCCTGCGAATAGTCGAAGCTATATGATTATATAAAAAGTCCACAGTGCCTGACTCCGTTATATAAGATAAGTCTATACCGGCAAGAAGCCGGCCGAAATTTTGAAAGCTTTAGTCGCTAT
>CAYURW010000112.1:6214-7818 GCA_964447145.1 uncultured Clostridiaceae bacterium | reverse complement strand
TTGTTCAATTCTTTTACGAGCCTTCTTATAACATTGAACAATTCCTCCGCCTCCTGAGGAGTCAAAACTGCCGTCGGTTCATCCAATATCAGTATATCCGCCCCCTTGTACAGGACCTTTAATATTTCTATGCGCTGCTGAATCCCGACAGATAGAGACCCTACAGTTCTGTGAGGATCCACCATAAGGCCGTATGTCTCCGAAAGCTCTTCCGTTATTTTTACTGCCTTTCTATAGTCCATAAATATTTTCCCGGCCCTGGGTTCTGCGCCAAGCACAATATTTTCTGCTACAGTAAAGGAGGGCAACAGCATAAAATGCTGATGTACCATACCGATCCCAAGTTTTATAGCATCTAAGGGGCTGCTCATCCGGACGGGTTTCCCTTCGAAAAAAATCTCCCCGCCGGTAGGTTCATACAACCCGTATATTATGTTCATCAGGGTGGATTTCCCCGCCCCGTTTTCACCTACAATTGCATGGATCTCCCCTTTGTCTATATCCAGGCTGATATTGTCATTGGCCAGAACCCCGGGGAATTGTTTTGAGATACCCCTTACTTCAATTAACTTTTGAGGCATATGGTCTGTCACCTCTCTCAATGTTGCATACTTATCCCTGCCTCCTGTTCAATGCTCGGAGGTAAGGGCTTTTTGCTTCAGTTGGAAATGGAGAAGCAGCAAGCTGCTTCTCCATTTGATGGCTACTTTGCCTTAGGTACCTTTATTTCTCCACTGACTATTTTACCTTTTATTTCATCTAATTTGGCTTTCATTTCATCTGTAGCAAACTGCTTCATATCGCCGGTGCCGTAGCCTAGCCCTACACCATCCTCGGCCAATCCGTAGTATACGACCTTGCCCTTGGCCACCTTGTCGTTTTGTATATCTGCTATGGTATTATAAATGGAAAGCCCGACTTTTTTGACCATACTGGCAACTATCACATCAGGGTTAATATACCTTTGATCTGTGTCCACCCCAATTGCATACTTGCCCAGCTCCTTCGCAGCCTCAAACACACCTTCCCCTGTTTTCCCGGCCACCTGGAACACTATATCCGCCCCCCTTGAATAAAGAGCAGTTGCGCCTTCCTTTCCCTTTGCCGGATCTTCAAAGTCCTCCGCAAAAACCGCTTCGACCTTAATGCCCGAGTCTACATATTTTGCCCCTTCCTCGTACCCGACAAGGAAGTTCCTTATAACGGGTATATCCATCCCTCCGACCATGCCTATGACCTTGGTCTTAGTCAGCATGGCAGCCAGAGCTCCTGCCAGGAATGAGCCTTCATTTTCTGCATAGGAAACGGTTATTAAGTTGTCAATCCCTTCAATTTCGTTATCTACATAGATATAGTAATTATCCGGGAACTCTCCTGCCAGCTCCTGCGCCAGATCATAGAATTCATAGCCGACCACCGCAACTATATGAGCATATTCCGAGGCCTGTACCATCTGGTCATTAAACAATGATGCATCATTTCTGCATTCATATACCTTGTATTCGATGCCCAGCTCATTTTTTGCCTTTTCTACCCCTTCATGGGATGAGTCATAAAAGGAACGGTCGCCCAAACCCCCAGCCAGTACCAGGCCTACTTTTAAG
>CAYURW010000112.1:0-6204 GCA_964447145.1 uncultured Clostridiaceae bacterium | reverse complement strand
AACGGTCGCCCAATCCGCCGGCCACCACTAAAGCCACTTTGTCCCATTTGGCTGCTTTTCCCTGATCTTCAGGGGTTTGACCCATATCCGGCTCCTGTGCAGGCGGTGTCTTCGGGGTGCACCCTGCAAAGGCAATGGATGCTACCAAAACAAAAATCAGGAAAATGGAAATCCTTTTTTTCATAAGAACTATTCCCCCTCAATATTAATTACTAAATTGACTTTCCAATGTTCCATTCATATATTACCATATTTTTTGAACAAAATGTATTTTCATTATTATAATGTTTGCCACTTTTTCCCGATGAAGAACACATATATTTAGAATTCCCTGTCATTACAATATTGCATGTACTAATCGCAGAACAAGTCAGAATCAAACCTACCACATCAATGCATTCTTTTTATTCAACTATGCGAACTATTTGCTATATCAAGATCAATCCCACTTACTATCAATATCCTCTTCTAAAACCTCCTTCGCTTGCAATTACCTGACCGGTGATCCAACATGCAAAATCGCTTTGCAGGAACTGAACCAGCCGGGCAGCATCCTCCGGCAGTCCCCAGCGCCCTCCCGGGAACATATTTGCCACAGTTTTATCATTGGCCCAGGTATTGCCCGCTTTTAAACAAGGTTATTGCACCATTTTTACCTTCCGGAAGCTGATTGGCAAAGGATTGCATCATAAGCATGGAGGCCCTTACATTGGCATTCAGGTGGGCATCTATGTTTTTTGCTGTCCATTCTCCGAAAGGGATCCAAGTGGAATACGCATGGTCAAGGACCAGGCCGTCCAGATATCCAAGCTCGCCTGCCGCCTCTGCCAGAGTCTTTGCTATGGCTGCCTAAAATGCTAACTGCCTTACCTACTCTATTTCAAAAGCATTATAAAAGTGCCTGCAGTAATAAGCGCAGCAGCGATTATCGTCTTTGCGGTCAATTGTTCACCCAGGATCAGAAACGACAATATAAGAGTAAGAACAATGCTGGATTTGTCTATCGGGGCGACCTGGGACACATTGCCAATAGATATCGCCTTATAATAGAACAGCCACGACAAACCTGTAGCCATCCCCGACAGTATCAAAAAAGTCCAATTCTGTTTAGTCAGGTCTTTGATGCCCTGATAGGAACCCATTGCAAGCACAATGCCCCAGGAGGTGAGTACAATTACTACTGTACGGATCGCCGTAGCAAGATTGGAATCTACTCCCTTTATCCCTATTTTGGCAAGAATTGAAGTTAAAGCAGCAAATAAAGCTGATAATACCGCATACAGCTTCCACATATTTTACCTCCAAATACCTAAATGAACTACGTTAAGAAGTGTCTCAGACGCAAGACCCGCTATTTCTCATTTCCATGCTTAAAATTGCCTGTAGCTTTAGCCATGATCAGCTGCGCCTCCATGGCATCTGCCTTTTCTATTTTAGCTAAAAACCTGTCGCTTTCTTTCCCCTTCAATACCATTATCTGTTTTCCGTTCCGGAACAAAAACACCTTGCTATCCTTCGACGTTTTATAAGAAAAAGGCTCTTCCCTGAGCCTGTCCCTTTTATCGATGTTGTCCAATCTGCCGGCACTTCCTTCATGATACATTTCAGTATAGACATCAGTTGATTATATTAGAATATCCTATTATACTTGCGGCGAATCATCACTAATGTCTATTTGTTTCGCTGCAAGGAGAATTAAGGTAGCAGAAATCTGTTTCAGCAAAGCTTAAACAGATTTTGTATCAATGTTTTCCCTGGCTTATTGAATATGCCAAAGCTTATATATTGCTTTGATTAACCGTATACTGTCATATTCTATATAGCATCTCCGGAACTATTGATATAATTACACAAAGGTTCAATTTGGCTGCGGTCCGAGCAATCGTATGAATCTTGGATGGCATCCGAAGCCCCCTTCTCAATATCTGATTTATCCTTTTTATTCTTCAGTACGGCTTTGAACATTCCCATCAACAATCTGTCCATGCCCTGCATTCTTTCATAGTTGATCCCGCTTTGGAAATAGAAAAACTCTATACCGCTGTCAGAAGGTATATTGCCTTTTCTAATTCTCTCAATCTCCTCAGGAATGGGAGGGGTAGCTCCGGTGGCAAAAACTATGACCTTTTTCCCCTTCAGCAAGGACATGTTGTTCTTGATGGACTTTAGCCCGTTGATCCTGCCTGCATACGTCCCCCCGCCGAATATAACGATATCGTAATTTGCGACATCCTTTATATTAAACTTTTCCAGGCATACTGCATCACAGCTTAGCTCATCCGCTATCCAATTAGCATATTTTTCGGTAAAACCGGTTTTGGATTTGTATATCACGATTGTTTTTCTATTTTCCATTGATGCCCCCCCTTATATTCACATCTGGTCTATACGGCACAGCCTTGATCTTATTTCTGCTGTATCCGGTCTCTACGGGCTCAACGTGTATTGGAATGCCGATTCGTTCAGGTCCTTTACATGAATTGTGATCCACAAAAATTACATACTTATTCCTTCCTTTGTTGTTTTTGTGCAATGTGATTCGACCCAGCCGGGGCCGGACCCTTTTGCCCGGAATCAGCCCTTATCTATCAATAACGGCTGGTTTATGGTAAATTTTCTATTATTATAATAACACAAAATCGATAATATTACACTTTAATCTGCTATTGCATGCAATCCGAATGCTCTTGCTAATCTGCTATTGCATGCAATCCGAATGCTCTTGCTAGTCTGTTATTGCGTACGAACTCAAAAATTCCTGCCAATTTGCTGTTGCACATGGATTAGAATATCCTTGTTAATAGGCAGCCACTGTATGGGCAATTTTTTTTGTACGACGGATAAAGTCTGGGGTGCCCAACGTGCATTTACTCGCTTCTGTATGGTATAATTGAGTAAAACTGCGGAGGTGACTGATATGTTCGCAAAAGAAGCGTATTCGCCCCACGGCGTCCTTCTTACGGCTGTTACGATACTTTGCGCGGTATCAGGCGCAGTCATGCTGTCTGCCGCAGGCGTAAAGCTCCACAAACGGCCGCTGTTCTGGATGGCTGCGGGTACGCTCATTCTTTCCGTTATCTTTTCCGCAACCAGGCTTATGCTTCTTACCGCACCGACACAGCTTATTTATGAGGCATACATAAAACTGCAGGCCGCTGTAGGAGCCGCATCAATGGTTGCGCCATTTTTAATGCCGACCGCTTTGGTCATCCGAAGAGATTCTGCGGGCAATATCGCAGGAACGGCTGCTCTCGCAGCTTTGAATATCTTAGGTATTGTGGCGGTATTGCAATCCGAGCCGAATGCTATTATAGACTTCTACCCTGCCGCTTTTTATATAGCTCTATGTTATTTATATATTTGGAGTTCGAAGCGACTCTTTCCTGAGCTTGCCGCAACACCGGAAGCATTACTTATGCAGGCCGGCGATATTATCCTCGTGTTTGACGGGAAGGACAGGCTTATAAAAGCAAGCCCTGATTGCAGGGAGATTTTCAGCATCCATGATAACATGACGCGCGAAGAATTCAGCTTTATGTTCAATGAGTTTGCAACCATTCACGAGGATAAAACGGTACTTCTTGCCTCCGCAGCCGAAAGGAAGTATTATCAATGCAGTGAAACGACAGTAAAAACACGCGGGGGCACAAGGCTGGCAACTGTGCTGATGTTTTCCGACATAACTGAAATTACGAAGCTCAAAGCTCAGCTGAGCGAAAAAAACAACGAATTGGATGCTCTTAACACACAGCTTGCAATAGCGCTAAAAGCCTCTGAAAAGCTTGAGGCTGAGCAGCAAAAGGAAAAAGCTATCAGTGAACTGGAAAAAGACATAGGGAAAAGGCTTGAAGACCTGACAAGGGCAATTGAAGCGGCTGATGCCTCAAAAAGTTTGTCCGGGCTTATTGAAGCCTGCCGCGACATTATGGCAGGGGTTCGGCAAACAGTTTCCCGTCTTACAAAATCGAAAGAGGGTGAACAAACTGATGATTAAAATTGCAATCGCCGACGACCAGGCTTTACTGCGCGAGATGCTCTATATGGTTTTATCCGCCGAATCGGATATAGAGGTTGCGGGATCAGCGAGCGACGGCGAGGAAGTCATTCGCATTTGCAGGCAAACAAAACCCGACCTCGTTCTTCTTGATATTAAGATGCCCGGCGGAGGGATAGAGGCTATGGAGACAATAAAAAAGGAAATGCCGCACATCAGGGCGGTCATGCTTACCACCTTCGGCGACGAAAAGAGCGTTATAGAGGCGTTTAAGAAAGGCGCAGACGGATATGTATTAAAAGATATCAGGCCGGAGCTTTTAATTATGACCGTCCGCTGTATCCATAACGGATTGTTTGTCATGCAGGATAGTGTAGCGTCCCTTGTCCGGGCAAATATAAAGACCGGTAAGAAAAACAGCATGAATGTTTTTGAGGATCTGCACGATGAATATGGTTTGGATGCTGTCGACCGTAATCTCATCCGCCTTCTGGTAGAGGGAAAGAGCAACCGTGAAATCGGAGATTCTCTTAGCTTCTCAGAAGGAACTATAAAAAACAGAATTACCCGTATATTATCAGTTACAGGACTCAAGGACAGAACGCAGATTGCCGTTTTCGCTCTGCAAAACAACATCATTTAAGAGACGGAAGTGCGACCTCCACGCAAAAGCCCTGACCGCCGAGAGTGCGGCAGGAAAGACTGCCTCCAAGCGAACAGACACGCTGTTCCATACTTTTAATGCCCATTCCTTTTTGGATGTTTTCGCAGCCCCTTCCGTCGTCAATAATATAAAGCCGCGCTTCATCTTTGTCTCCTTTAAGGATGATGTCGATTTTTGCACACCTACCATGCCGCAAAGAGTTTGTAATGCTCTCGCGGCATATTTTATACAGGGCGTCCGCACTTTCATTGGAAACCCTGATATTCCCTGTGACGCTAACGTCGATGGAAACCGGCGCATCAGAAAGCTCTCCTGCTAATTCGTTCAGTCGTGAAAGAACATTCCGGCTGCGTCTGTTGCTGACAGACGACGATTTCATTAGTTCCGGTAAGCTGTTTTTTAGGAGTGCGGCAGCTCTTCGTATATACTCCCCCCGGGCTGACTCGGTTGCTGTCTGCGCCATTTCCAGCAGGGAAAGCGCCAGAATAACTGAATGACCCAAAATATCATGCGCTTCTGCGGCTATGGCGTTGCGGGTCCTCGATGCGACAAGGCTTTTCTGCGTCTGCGCCTGATGAGAAAGCATTTCGTGTGCGGAGGCAAGTTCTTCATTTTTTGCTGTGAGCTGCCGAATTACCGCCTGCTTTTCCGTTATGTCCGTGAAGCAGGTAAGAGCGCCGCTGCCCACCGGCTGTGACGTCACGCGGATGTACCCGCCCTTTTTATTTTGAACGGTAAAATCCTGCGTCTCTTTGACGCCGAAGGACATCCTCACCGTTTCTATCTTTCCCGTTTCCATAAGCGGACCGGCATCGGAAGTAAAAAGCGAGCCGTTACCAAGCATTTTTTTTAGTGTCCTGTTTATGTATGCCGCCTTATCGCCGGAGATTAGCGCAATCCCCCGCGGCACATCAGAAAGCGCCGTTTCGAGCGCTACGCTTAAGCTATCAAAAAGTTCCAGCCTGAATATTGCAAACGCAAAGAGCGCAAGGGAGACAGAGGTTGAAACAGGCGTTATATCAAAAGGCGGCGTGAAGCCGAATATTGCCTTAAACCATTTGAACACATACAGGATATTTGCTGCAATCGGTATGAGTATGGCAATGGAGAACAAAACAGTCTGTGTGCGCTTTTGTCCGAATGATGCGAAATACGTCCTTACGCACATCATAACACCGGTCAGCAACAGCGCAAACATGATTCCCTGCAGCAGATAAAACACGGGTCCGAAGCTGTCGCCCCAGAAATCGAAGTGGGCGTAAAAAAGGTGATGCAACGGATTTGTAGCAACCACAAGAAACATAGCTACAGACAAACTATATAACAGTCCCATGACCTTTTTCGAGGGCGGCGAGCCTTTGGTAAACAGCCATGCGAAACGAATTAAGCATGGGCCCAAAAAGCATACCCCCGCATATTGGCATACAACAAAGAAGAATTTGGAGGCCGCATCCGGCGCAAAGGTCTTAAGCAGCTTTGAAACAATCCAGAGAACAAGAATGCATTGAAGCAGCAGGAAGTTTTTCAGGAGAGGGCTTTTTTTCGA
>CAYURW010000111.1:0-7905 GCA_964447145.1 uncultured Clostridiaceae bacterium | reverse complement strand
CACCAGAATTTTCTCCGGAAAAGGCTTATGGGCGGAAATGCGGCGAAGCCGCCTTTGTTACGACCCGTTGGCAGCTGAGCTTACTTTTGCGTTGCCAGTTATGCCAATCTCTATTCTCTCCCCAATCTTTTCAAGATCTGGGGTAAATTTTCCGAATCCAAGACTTCTGCGGGAATATCATAAATATCCAAATGCCTGGCAACAGCATCACCTTTTCCACAGTTGCCTGCTCTATTCTTACACTATATCCGGAAACAGGTATGTTCGCAGCCTTGACAACCCTTTCAATGGCTTTTATTACTTCTGCCATTTTTCCATAGGAGACATCCTCGTCAGTAATGTAAACAGAGGCGCAAAGAGGCAGAGGCGGATCGTAAATATTCAGAGACATGTCCTTTTTGAGGCTTAGAAAACCGAAGTCTTTCTTTTCTGCAAATGTAATTATTGCGTTTTCGAATTTATAATTAAGCTTGGTTCTGATAAGGTCACTGCCTATTTCCCTCAGTTCTCCTTCCAAACGGCGGTATGTAGTAAAATTATTTGCAACTTCGTAATCGTATTTGTCTCTCAATACATTCCCAAAACCATCGATAAAAATAGAAAATGCTGTATCTTCACTGATGGGGGATTGGACAAACACCATATAGGAACTGGATTTCCAACTATAACCTGAGTGCTCTACTTGTAAATCCAGGTTACTGTAATGTTCACCAATGTATTGGATTGCCGCTTTTTTTTGCCAGCAATGCAGATATTGGATTTCCAAATGCGCTGTTCAAAAGTAAAATTAGAGACAGAACAAATCCTATCCCAAACAATACTATAATAACCCTTGATAACTTTATCTTCTTCTCCTTCATGCTGTACCGTAAAAACTATAGTGAAATTCTTAACTTCAGATATAGACATAATTTTAGTCCCTATCTGAAGGCTATATAGAATACGCCAGTATACAGCTAATTGAAACAAATGCGGCTTCTACACATTTGATACCCATGCGCTACAACCTTTGGTGTGTTCTATTGACATCCGAAATATATTAGCTGATGTATATCCTAAAATGTATAAGTCATAATTATGAATAATACAAATCAAGGAATACTATACATTATATGAAAAAATAGATCTATAATACCTGTGTTATTAAAGTATTACTACATCACAACTACTGCTCCGCAACGTATACATATTCACTATAGCAGCATATCTGGCTTATTTAACAGTTGTTATGGGGTTTTCGCTTAATATAGGAATATAGCGGTGAAGGAAAGCAAATAATTTGGTAAAATGAAATGGAAAGAATTATGAAATATGGAGGTAGTGAAATGAAATATCCATGGCTCGATGAGTACTGCCTTTCTAAAAAAGGAGCGGAAAAGGAATATAAACCAGAGTGGGATGCGACCCGTTATATGATAAGGGGGAAAATGTTTGCAATGCTATATAGAATACGCCGGTAAACAGCTAATTAGAAATAACATACACCCTTTGGCGTATTCTATGAATCAAGGAAAACATTTTAGGATATCCAAATATAATTAGCTAATGTCTATCCTAAAATGTATAGGCGGCGATAGGGATGAGAAACCCATTATTACCGTAAAGCTGGATCCGGTTTTTGGAGAACTGATGAGAAGCCAATATGAAGATATAGTACCAGGCTATTACATGAATAAGGAACACTGGAATTCTCTTTATCTTGATGGAAATGTGCCGGAGTATGTGCTTAAGGATATGCTGGACAAATCTTATTGTTTAATATTGGAGTCTTTTAGCAAAAAGGTACAAAAAGAAGTATTAGAAGCCTGATTTGAGGCGAAACACAATTTACTATTGGAAGGAAAGGCAAAGCGAAAAAAGCATATCTGAAAGCCTAACTTACGAGCATTCAATGAATACTTCCAGAATCGCCTATCCAAGGAAAGAGGCACCGCCGACCGATGAGGGAACATGGGCGGAGCCATAGTAAATGGGGGTTATTGTTTACTGTCCCTGATTGAATTTTCGGTCAGGGGTTTTTTCATACATGGTAATTATCGTTGTTGCGCAAGCAAAGAATTTCTGATGTCTACACCTTCCTTGTTGCAATTATATGTGCTAAAATCAGAATAGATATCATCAAGAGAGGGTGCAGGTAAATGGCTTCATGGCTTACACATATGAGGATAGCGGAAAGGATCAAGCAAAAGGTGGAAGGGATTGACTTTTCATATTTGATGATGGGCAGTATCGCACCGGGATCCTCCATATCCTGCAAAGATCAGGAGAACCAAGTTTCTTCGGGAGGGGCAATTTATTGCAGCAATCGGGGAAATAGCGATATGATAGATATAGACGAAAATATGTTTTTTGAAGGCCACCTTGTCCCGGAAAAAATAATGACCAGATCAGATAGTACCAGATCGTTTTTATGGGGCTATTATTTTCATCTTTTAACTGATAGGCTCTGGCTGGAAGAGTGTGTTATCCCATTTAAGGAAATGTACGAAAATGAGTTTAAGGATACTGAAATCGATTTTTTTGATTTAATCGATGAAGAAATGTTTTCTATTGACTTCGAATACCTTGAGGATAAAGGGAAAGAGCTGATAGACAATATTAAAGATTTTGAAGGCAACACAAATTTTATTAATGAATTTGATTTTGGACGCATACATGAATGTAAGAATTATATAGTAAATTTCTATAGTATTGAGGATTTCTGTCTGGACAGAGAATATAAATATTTGAAACCTCAGCTTGTGGAAGATTTTATTGCCAGGGTCTCAAAAAAATGCATAAGTATACTTATAGTATGATGGCAAAAGATAAATTCGTTTAGTACCTATCATAAAAGGGAGCAATGATGAAGTATAAGGGTTATATATTGCTGGGAATCACAATTACAATTTTTAGTACATTAGAGGTCGTCACAAGCACTCTTAAAGGGATGATAAATCCTTTGCAGCTGACTTTCTTGAGGTTTTTTATCGGTGGCATGATATTGCTGCCTCTGGTAATCACAAGAAAAGAGAAGCCTGCCGGCAGGGATTTATTATTTTTTTTGGGCCTGGGAATACTAAATATATTTATAAGCATGGGCAGCCTTCAGCTTTCAATAAATTTGGGGAAAGCATCAACCGCTGCGATTCTTATAAGTTCAAACCCTATATTTGTTATGGCATTTTCAATTATTTTACTTAAAGAAAAAATCGTTTACGAAAGGATAGCTTGTATACTTTTTGGAATTACAGGAATCATTTTTATTATCTATAAGGGAAATGTAGGAGGAGATACTGCGCTTAGCCTTGCCCTGGGTTTGGCGGCGTCCCTTTCCTTCGGGCTTTATACTGTGCTAGGCAGGCTAAAATCGGAGGAGATAAGCACTATTACAATGATATGTATATCATCAATTTTTGGGAGCCTCTTTTATATACCAATATTGCTGTTCAACAATATACCGGTTTTTCATATACCTCAAGGTACTTTTTTAAGAGTTCTGTATTTGGGAGTATTCCTTTCCGGGATAGCTTATATTACCTATATGGAAGCTCTTAAACTTTTGACTGCGGGCAAAGGGGCAATGGTGTTTTTTCTAAAACCGGTAATTGCTTCGGTTTTGGCAATAGTTTTTTTGGGAGAAACCATGAGCTTTAAGACCGCAATAGGTATGCTGCTTGTACTTGCGGGCATTTCTATTAATTTTTTGAAAATAGATTATAATTCCATAAAGGCAGGTAACAGATGTGAAAAGGGATGAACTTGAAAAAATAAATCATCTATATTCGGTGAAATTGAAGGGGCATTTTAACGGGGGGCTTTCTATGGTATTCGGGGATGGAAATGCAGACTCTGAAATTGTATTAGTGGGAGAGGCTCCCGGCAAAACCGAGGTAGAGAAGGGGAAGCCCTTTGTGGGGCAGGCAGGTAAAAATCTTCAGGAGTTTATTGATATACTGGGCATCGGGAGAGAGGATTTGTATATTACAAATGTTGTTAAATTCCGACCTTATGTAACAAACCCTGATACCGGGAGAGAATCCAACAGGACTCCAAGCAAGGAAGAGATAGAAATATCAATGGATTTTATTGAACGGGAGCTATCTATAATCAAGCCAAAACTGGTCGTAAGCCTGGGGAATATTGCATTAAGGTGTATACTGCGGGATGATAAGGCTACAATAGGGGTGCTCCACGGACGCCCGTTAAATGTGGTATTTTCTGAATCACGCTTCGTGCTTTTTCCGCTATACCACCCTGCCAGCATCATTTATCGAAGAGAGCTGAAATTTACTTATACAGAAGACCTTCGTAAATTGAAGGAATACATGATTTCAAAGCATTTAACCTAACGCACAAGAAGTCCCCTCCTCTTAGCTTACAGTACTCATGAAATGATAGCGCAGATGTGGGAGAATGTCACATCCTTGATATTCCGTATCCTTAATATTTTGGCAGAAAGGGTACTTGCACGGCAACGGCAAGTGCCTATGAATTTTTTGACATATCGCAACATACCAATATATTAGGTGTTACATCCCATATGAATCAGTTGTTTTTATACAGCAGATAAAACAAAAGGCTGTTTGGCTGCTGTAGCCCGAAATTGGGTATGTGGGTGCAAAACACTCCTTTATGGAGCATAACGTATAGCATCGAGGGATGGGAAATGGGACGGATACTTGGTATTATTGGGGGTATGGGCCCTCTGGCAACCGTGAAGCAGGTTGAAAAAATCATTTTATTAACCGATGCAAAGTGTGACCAGGATCACTTGCATATTATTATTGACATGAACACATCAATACCGGATAGGACGGCATTTTTGACTGGCACAGGCAGTGACCCGCGCAGGCATTTAATAATTTCTGCAAAGCTTTTGTGCGCTATGGGAGCAGAATACTTGATAATGCCCTGTAATACGGCTCACTACTTTTATGACGATATCATCAAGGAGATAAACATACCGTTTCTTCATATGATTGAGGAAACTGCAAAAAAGGTGAAAGAATACAACTGCAAAAGCACCAGAGTGGGTTTGCTTGCTACGGAGGGAACCTGTGAAATGGGGCTGTATGATGAAATTTTTCAAAATCATGGGATGCAAATAGTAAAACCCTCAGCAGAAAAGCAAAGACATGTTACGAATACAATTTATGGAATCAAAGAAAATCGTGGGATTGACATAAAATCATTTATAAGTGCGGCAGAAGAACTGAAGACAGAAAGATGCGAAGTCATCATATTAGGCTGTACTGAACTCTCGGTATTGCACGATCAATACAATATGCAATATGATTTTATTGATCCTATGGAAATCGTTGCCCTCAGTGCAATTCGTTTTGGAGGGTACAATGTAAAAGAAACCGGACATAAACAAAAAGACTACATAACATGTAGCGGCTGATTGAGATATGAACTATCACGTTGTAGTAAATTAAGGGGTAAAAGTTTTAGCAGCGCATAAGTTGTTTTTTCAGTGTGGTATAATAATATAATCAAAAGAAAAAAGATGAGTTGAGATATTGAATGGAACTGGTGAGCATTGTCAGATGCGAAAATTATGAATACAAAAAAGTAAAAATGTCAGTATACGAGGCTCTCGAAAGCATTCCCGCAATTAAGCCAAAAATGCCCAGAGATTCCCGGATATTGTTAAAAACGAATCTACTGATGCGGAAAAGCCCTGATGATGCAGTAACTACTCATCCTGCAGTAGTAGAAGCTATAGTGGAATATCTTCAGGAAATGGGCTGCAAAGTGATAATCGGTGATAGCCCTGGAGGGCCTTTTGCAGAATGGAATCTAAGGTCTGTTTACAAGGCTGCCGGTATGTTTGATGTCGCAGAGAGGACAGGCTGTGAGCTTAATTTTAATACTGAGGTGCTTGAAATATCCAACCCTGAGGCAAAGCAGCTAAAGCATATGCAGATAATAAAGATCGCTAGAGAGGTTGATTTTGTGGTATCTGCAGCAAAACTGAAAACCCATGGCATGATGACATATACCGGGGCTGTAAAGAACCTTTTTGGAGTGGTTCCAGGTCTGGTAAAAGCGGATTATCATTTGAGGGTCAACAATATTGACAATTTTGCCGATCACCTGGTGGATATTTGTGAGATTGTAAAACCTGTTTTTTCAGTTATTGATGGTATTGAATGCATGGAAGGTGACGGGCCCTCTGCCGGGGATAAAAGGCATGGGGGGCTTATTATGGCTTCGGAAAACCCTTATGCCCTTGACACGGTCGCATCAAGCATTATAGGGATAGAACCTTTGGCTGTACCAACTATAAAGGCGGCAAAGGGGAGAAATCTTTTCAGCGGAAGCCTGAATGATATTAGTATTACGGGCGTGCAGCTTGATGAAATAGACATTGAACCCTTTAAGCTTCCTGGTTCTGTAAATGTCAATTTTGTTGGAGGCAGAATCCCCCGATTTATTGAAAAATCAATACTTCATTATTTCAGGCCAAAACCAGAATTCAACCATGATCTGTGCATATCCTGCGGGGATTGCGGGAGAAGCTGTCCCCCGGGTATTATTGATATGAGCAGCGGCAAACCGGTACCCGACTTGAGCAAATGTATAAGATGCTTTTGCTGTCATGAATTGTGCCCAAAGAAAGCCGTTTCCATTAGAAGGCATTGGCTCTACGACACTGTGCTGAAAAAATAGCGGAGATATTTATGGCAAAAGGAATGGGATATACAGTATATTATTATTTGAGCCGTAGTATATATAGTAAGAAGGGTATGTTTATGTTCACGATGGATGAACTTTCAAAGGTAATTGCAGATTGCAGGAAATGCGGGCTTCACTTAAATAGGACAAATACTGTGCCAGGGGAAGGAAGTCATGATTCAAGGGTTATGTTCATAGGGGAGGCCCCCGGAGCAGATGAGGACAGACTGGGCAAGCCCTTTGTAGGCAGGGCGGGCCAGCTTTTGGAAAAAGCCTTGAATGCCTTGGATTTTTATAGAAGCAAAAACTTTTATATTTGCAATATTTGCAAATGCAGACCGGAAAATAATCGGGTACCCTCGGACGATGAAGCCGAAGCATGCCTTCCTTATCTCCGGAGACAGATTATAATAGTAAAACCTAAGATTATCGTATGTCTCGGAGCGACTTCTGCTAAATATATAATTGACAGGCAGTCGAGGATCACGGCTATCAGAGGAACATGGTTTGAAAGAAAAGGATACAATATCATAGCAACCTTTCATCCGGCGGCACTACTCAGAGATGAAAGCAAAAAAAGACTTTTTTGGGAGGACCTAAAGAAAGTAAAAAAGAGATATAACGAGATTATTTCTCTTGAAGAAAAATAGCTCTTTGAACATATTTAATGAGGAAAAAGAAATAATATGTATGTAGAATACGCCAGTATACAGCTAATTAAAAATAACGTACAACCTTTGACGTATTCTATAAATTAAGGGAAACATTGATACAAAATCTGTTTAAGCTTTGCTGAAACAGATTTCCGTTACCTTGATTTTCCTTGGGTTGAAACAAATTGACATTAATATTAATTCGCCGCAAGTTAAATAGAATATCCGAAATATAATTACCGATGT
This sequence comes from uncultured Clostridiaceae bacterium, assembly GCA_964447145.1. Lineage (GTDB taxonomy): Bacteria > Bacillota > Clostridia > Lutisporales > Lutisporaceae > BRH-c25. The sequence continues at coordinate 343 of CAYURW010000111.1, read as the reverse complement.
CTATCCTAAAATGTATAGATACATATAATTAATGAAATGTTTGTGTTCCAGAGATAAGGACAAACCGGCTTTTCCTGCGGCAATGGGTTTGGTGAAATATCTAAGGCATAATCTTATCTAACGCACAAGAAGTCCCTTACCTTTAAGGGAAGCAAAGGTGGGAGCATGTCACAATGAGATTTTGTATACAGTTTATACGAAAAAGCCATGTTTACTTTTGATTGACTTCGAAGGTTAACTGTGATAAAATTAAATTCCCTCTTAAAAAGAGGTGAAACAACAACATAATATTACCAATTGACACCGGGCCATGTACATGATAAAGTGTAATTCCTGCTTCAAT
>CAYURW010000110.1:0-8158 GCA_964447145.1 uncultured Clostridiaceae bacterium | reverse complement strand
ACCGGGACTATAGGGGGTCACTGAAGGATGAAATATTCCGCTGCTGGTTTGACACTTTTGCTTCCAAAGGCAGGGCCCCTATAGCGGGCGAACTATGGAGCTCCCCTTCCCAGGGTGAAACCCTCCGGGAAATAGGAGAGACTAATGGGGAATCCTTCTACCGGGGTCGCCTTGCAGAGGTAATATCAGATTATGCCAAAAAAACCGGGGGATATCTGGGCGCAGAGGATTTAGCCGCTTATAGGCCGGAATGGGTAGAACCCATAAGTATAAATTACCGCGGGTACGATGTATGGGAAATCCCTCCGAATGGACACGGAATTGTAGCCCTTATGGCTTTGAATATACTCAAGGGCTTTGATTTTGATAAAAGAGACTCCACCAGGACCTGTCACCTTCAGCTGGAAGCAATGAAGCTTGCTTTTGCCGACGGGCTCAGGTATATATCCGACCGAAAAACAATGAAAGTGTCCCCAGGGGAACTTCTCTCCCGGGAATATGGATATGCAAGGAGGAAGTGTATCGGTGATAATGCCCTGATGCCGTCCCCGGGCAGGCCTGCAGAGGGCGGGACCGTGTATCTGGCGACAGCTGACGGGGAAGGCAATATGGTCTCATACATCCAGAGCAACTATATGGGATTCGGTTCCGGCATTGTAATACCCGGCACAGGAATAAGCCTGCACAACAGAGGCTGTAATTTCTCCACGGACCCATCCCATGAAAATTGCATAGGCCCCGGTAAAAAGCCTTATCATACAATAATACCGGGATTTCTTACCAAGGAAGGCAAGGCGATAGGGCCCTTCGGGGTCATGGGGGCATTTATGCAGCCCCAGGGCCATGTTCAGGTAATAATGAATGCTGTCGACTTCCATATGAACCCTCAGGACTGTCTGGATGCGCCCAGATGGCAGTGGATCAAGGAAAAGAATATTGAGGTGGAAAGAGATTTCCCTGCAGATATAGCACAGGAGCTTATAAAGAAAGGCCATAATATAAAAGTAAATCCCGACTTTACAGATTTCGGGAGAGGACAGATAATCTGGCGGGATGAAGAGGGTATAATGGCCGGAGGTACCGAACCAAGGGCAGATGGCAGCATCGCCGCCCGGTAAACAGCTAATTGAATATACAGTGAAGCTGCTGCACATCCGCGGGATTATGCGACGCGGTCTGAATATGCAGCAGCTCTTATCGCTCTTACTTTACGGCAAACACTATCTTTGTGATCAGCTCTTCCTCAGGCACATCCTCAGGTGAATTGTAATAATACTCGTATACTGTGCCGGTTGCTTCAATATGCTTTTCGGAGATCCACTTGTTTATTGCATCATATACCGGTACGCTTCCTTGATATGGGCCTCTGTACAAGCATTCCACGTACCTGCCTGCAGGAATCGTACCGGCATTGACATCCCCTTTTCCTTTTAACTGCTTTGACACCGGAAAGCCCATCTCTACGTCAAGGTGCTCCATATCCATATTGTAGTAGGCTACAAATGGCGAACCTGAAGGAAGTTCTCCGATCTCACCCAGATACCTTATGATCTCATCATATGCCTTGCCTATTTCCTGGGGCAATTGCCCCACCGAGGTGGTTTTTCTCACTTCCAGCATCGGCTGGTCACCCTTTTCCACCAGATTGATATTGTAATTCATATTTGTTCCTCCTTGTTTTTTCTTTATTATAACAAGGGGAACATGACATCTGTGTGTCATATTGTATTAGGAGTACTTTTTTATTATTTCTCCCGCTATTTCTTTCATTTTTTCACGGAAATGAGGAGGGCTCACCACCTCGACACCCGCACCGAAGCTTAATATAAAACCATAAAGCCAGTTGTTTTCCGGCAGCTTTACCTTTGCAAGAAGCCTACCGTCCGGCAGTTTTTCCACATCTTCCCCAAACCATTCCAGCAGCATGCTCTCCGTTTCTTTTTCAAATACTAATTCAAGAACGACAGCAGAGTCCGAGGACTTCCACGGCTCTTCAAAGTCAGGCTGTTCTTTAGGTAAGGTCCTTGGAAGGTAGTTTCTTTCAGTAGCTTTCAGCCCGTTCATCCGAGAGAGCCTGAAAAGTCTGAAATCCTGCCTTTCAGTGCACCATGCATATAAATACCATTTTTGGGCCTTGAGCACCAATGAGTAAGGTTCAACCCTCCGGCTCGTCCTCGCACTTACAGAGTCTGTGTATTCAAACTCCATTTCCTTATGATCCTCTATTGCCTTTTTGACAGCTGCGACACTCGCCTGCATTAGTGCATTGGCCCCCCAGGGTGTATAATCCACTATAAGCTGCTTTGACTTTATATCAAGGATATCAAGCTGCGACGAAGGTATGATATTTCTGAGCTTATCCATTAATACTCTGTGCCTGCTGTCCGGTATAGTTCTGGCGATCCCGCCTAATGCCGATATTATAGTGGACATATCGTCTTCACTGAGCACGCTTCTGTCCAGGCGATAGCCTTCGGCAATGCTTATCCCCCCGTTTGTTCCCTGATATGTGATTATTGGTATCCCGGCAAGATTAATAGCCTCAATATCTCTGAGGATAGTCCTGACAGAAACTTCAAAGGTCTCCGCTAACTCTTTTGCCTGCATCCTTTCATGTCTCAGCAGAAGCACCAGTATGGAGACCAGTCTGTCCAGCTTCACTTTATCACCCCTTGCATTTTACCGGGTCTTATTCTTCTATTATAGAATATGCCGGTAAACAGCTTATTTAAAAATGGCACAAAGCCTTTGGCATATTATATGGGTCTTAGCATATCTTACCATAATAGCTGTTGCTATTCTATGAAATTCGATCGTCTCCCTACTACTGTCATTATTCCATTATATTTAATCGCACCCTTTGCTATTGTCATTGTTCCATTATATTTAATCGCACCCTTTGCTATTGTCATTATTCCATTATATTAATCAATCTCTCTGCGGCCCTTTTGACCGGCTTTCAGCAGCATTGCGCCATTTACCAGGGCGAATACTATGGCTAAGACTCCAAGGCATTTTATTGCAAAACCCAGAGAATACCTGTCTCCTACAAATCCGATCAAGGGAAACACAGCGATCATGAAGAAACTGAATACCATGCTGGCAAAGGAAAGTATTGTTGCGCGGTTCTCGCTGGGTATCATCTTATTTATGTAATCGCTCACTGCAACATATACCACCTCTTCTACCGCCATCAGTATAATAAAAAATATGAAATGATACCTGCTGAGGGAGATTCCCCACAGGCACGCCGCAGTAACAAAGGGTGTAAGCAGCAGTATCCCTTGCTCCTTAATCACCTTTTCCAGCTTGTACACCTGTGGTGCAGTAAGGGCCGCAATAATAAAAGTCGCGGCATATACCACCCCAATTGCAGCTTCGTTATAGCCGTCGGCCTTCATATAATTCTGCAGGTAAAAAAATGTACAGGTGCAAAATGTGAGTACTATTTCTGCAAATATAATCAAGGCTCCTATTCTTGAATTGTTCCTGACTACTCCAATGCTTTCCTTAAGCTGTCTCAGGAATATATTCTCCCCCTCGCATTCCGCCTGTTTCCTTCCGATCGTCGGTTCCCTGAAGCTGAAGGATTGTACCAAGGCAACAGCCCCTATAACAATTGTAATGATAAAAGCCGCCTTGTAGCTCCTCACCGCCATATAACCTCCGGCAAGAAATGATGCTACTCCTGAGATCTGGTAGAAAACCTCCTTATTTCCGGATATTTTCATGTATTTGCTTTCCTCCCCTATTTCCTTCAGGGAATCGTAGACAAGGGCATCTCCCGCTCCGGATTCCAGGTTGAAGGATAAGGCAGTAAAAACAAAGGATATTGCAAACCATAGGAAGCTATCCGCCTTGAGCAATATTATCACGCTGAGCAGCGACACGGCCCTCCCGGCTATCCTGCTTGCTTTCCTTCCAAAAATATCAGCAACCGCCCCGGTTGGTACTTCCATCAGAAAAGATGTTATGTGGAATACTGTTTCCAGAAGCCCCAGCTGCGTTAGGCTCATGCCTTTGCCTGCCAGGTATATCATCCATATCCCTCTGGTCAGGTCGATATTTGAAATGAACGTATATATGTAATTTTTATTTATGTTATTCTTTAGTTTAATTCTATTTTCCATCTTATTTCTCTCCTTAATTGTCAACCGTAGTAGGGCAATAAAAAACCCCAAGTAGAAACCTTACTTGGGGATAGATATTAATATATTAGCAAAGTTCCGGCTTATTGGTTGACATAATATTGAATTTTGGATACACTACTCCCTTGTGCCCCAAAATCCCCTATAATTGCATGGCCATAAGCCAGATATTCAGTTATTTTACTTTTAATGCTTATCATTTTGATTCCTCATTGGTAATATATATAGAAATTTTTTCGCACTATTTGAATTTGATGTAAAATGTTTAGTGCAAAAATATAACATGAGTAGATTATAATATATTCCAATTTGTATTTCAAGAGCCCCCGCTATTTGATGATTAATTCCACCGGACAGTGGTCTGAGCCAGGCACATCAGAATGGATATCTGCGCTGACAAGCCTGGAGGACAGCCTTTCGGAAGTGCAGAAATAGTCAATTCTCCATCCTGCGTTGTTGGCTCTTGCATTGAAACGGTACGACCACCAGGAATATACCCCTTCCCTGTCAGGATAGAAGAACCTGTAAGTATCAACGAAGCCTGAATTAAGCAGTTCGGTAAACTTGCCCCTCTCCTCATCAGTAAATCCTGCATTTTTTCTGTTGCTTCCGGGGTTCTTCAGGTCGATCTCCTTATGGGCCACATTCAGGTCCCCGCAAAATATAACCGGCTTTGACCTATCCAGAGCCTTTAGATAATCTCTGAAGTCATCCTCCCACTTCATTCTATAATCAAGCCTCATAAGCTCCTGCTGCGAATTGGGGGTATACACGGTAACAAAGTAAAAATCTTCGTACTCCAGAGTAATGACCCTTCCTTCCTTGTCATGCTCGGCTATGTTTATTCCGCAGGCACAGCTCAGGGGCTTGGCCTTGCAAAAAACCGCAACTCCCGAATAGCCCTTTCTTTCTGCATAATTCCAGAACTGATGATACCCTTCAAGCTGCAAATCTATCTGCCCCTCTTGCAGCTTACTCTCCTGAATGCAAAAAATATCAGCATCAGTCTTTTTGAAATATTCAACAAATCCCTTTTGGACACAAGCCCTAAGGCCATTTACATTCCATGAAATCAGCTTCATAATTCCTTCCCCTTCTGATAATCTCTATGATCTATATAATGCGCCTAAAGTATTCCTGCAGGGTATAGCGCAATTCTATATAACCCGTATCAGGCTTTACAAAATTATTTTCTATTATATATTGACTGCGAACGTACGTTCGTGTATAATGGTATCATAATTTAACAACGGAGGGATATAATGGATAAAATCTTAGCCTGCTGCGGGCTCGAATGCAGTAGCTGCGACGCCTATGTTGCGACCAGGAATAATGACAATGAGCTTCGAAGAAAGACCGCAGACAGTTGGAGCAAATTGTTCAACGCCGATATTAAGGCGGAGGATATCAATTGCCTCGGCTGCATGTCGGAGGTTCTGTTTTCTCACTGTCTTGAATGCGATGTCAGGGAATGCAATGTAGGCAGATCACATCAGAATTGCAGCGAATGCAGTGACTATGCATGCCAAAAAATTAACGACTTTTTTTCAATGGCACCCGAAGCCAAAAATGCCCTGGATAATTTGAAAAAATAAGACAGGCAGCCTTTGGGCGGCACAACCTAATCTATAGCCGGCTTTCATATTGAATACCGGCTATTTCCTTTTATCAATCCTCTTATTTTGCAGCTGTGCTCTTAGACTTCTTGCAGGTCCTTGTTATGCCCCAGCTCCTCGCCGTATGTATCAACCTTCATGCTGAGTATATCTGCCAGCCCTACGAATTCGCAGCCCGTAAAATAACCTTGATCAAGCTTTTCTGTGCGTATTATTTTTAGCACAGCATAAAAATAATTGTCCGGGGACAGCTGTATTTTTGCATCAAAGTAATAGTTCAGAGGCAATTCACGGGAGCAAAGAAAGCCAATGCCGGATTTTGACACGTCCTTGACCCTGATACTCTCGTTTATACCGGGGATCAATTCATAATCCTGCTTGAAAAGTGAGGAAATCGTAAGCTCCAGCTTCATTGGGAGCCTGTCGTATCTTCTTCTCTCTTTCATCGTATAAAACCCTCCTGTTTTGCTGACTTATGGTCTGATGATATGTATATTATATCATAAATTCGCAAGAATTTATGATATCCGCCCATGTGCGTTTTGCGTAGCAAAAAATCGCACGGGCATTCAATAGAAAGATATAATGTATGCGATACTTCGCATACATTATACCATAATACATAATGAAAAGGACAATGGCTGATAGTGAGATTATTACATATACATTTTAGGATAGACATCAGCTAATATATTTCGGATATCCTAAAATGTTTTCCTTGATTCATAGAATACGCCGAAGGTTTTATGTTATTTTTAATTAGCTGTTTGCTGGCGTATTCTATATAGCAATTAGTTTGACACAACATAAGAATTCTAGTAGGATTTATATTGTACAGGATATTGTAACCAAAATTGAAGCAAAACGAGGAGAGATCTTAATGGAAAGGATAACCGGCACTGTGGTCAGAGGCCTTCGTGCCCCGATAATAAGACAGGGGGACGATGTGGCCGATATCGTTGTAGCCACTGTATTAAAGACTGCCGAAACAGAGTGCCTGCATATTTGTGACAGGGATATTGTAGCCGTTACTGAATCCGTGGTAGCTCGCGCCCAGGGAAACTATGCTACTATCGATGCAATTGCAGGGGATGTCAAGTCCAAGTTTGGAGAAGGGGCAATTGGAGTTATTTTTCCTATTCTAAGCCGCAACCGCTTTGCTGTATGCCTTAGGGGCATTGCAAAGGGCGTCGGCAAAATAGTGCTGATGTTCAGCTATCCTGCCGATGAGGTTGGGAATCAGTTAATAGACATAGATTCCTTGGATGCAAAAGATATAAATCCTTGGACAGACGTATTGACTGAAGGGGACTTCCGCAAATATTTCGGCTGCGTAAGGCATCCTTTTACCGGAATAGATTATATAGATTATTATAAATCTCTTATTACGGAATGCGGCACCGAATGCGAAATAATATTTTCAAACAATCCGGTCACAATTCTGAATTACACAAAAAACGTTCTTGCCTGCGATATTCATTCAAGGGCCAGAACAAAAAGGATCCTTAAATCAAAGGGAGGAGACAAAATATACGGCCTTGACGATATCCTAAGCTCCCCAATTGACGGCAATGGCTTCAATGAGGACTACGGGCTCTTGGGCTCAAATAAGGCAACAGAGGATACTGTTAAGCTCTTTCCCAGGAATTGCAGGCCTGTTGTCGAAAAAATACAATCGATCCTCAAAGAAAAAACCGGCAGATTGGTAGAAGTAATGATTTTTGGAGACGGGGCATTTAAGGATCCTGTAGGCAATATATGGGAGTTTGCGGATCCGGTCGTATCTCCGGCATATACCTCCGGCCTGGAGGGCACCCCCAATGAAATTAAAATCAAATATATTGCGGATAATAATTTTGCTGATCTAAGGGGAGACGAACTGCAAAAAGCCATATCGGAATATATCAAAAACAAAGGTTCAAACCTGGTGGGCAGCATGGAAACACAGGGCACCACTCCCAGGAGATTTACCGACCTTATCGGCTCTTTGTGCGACCTGACTTCCGGAAGCGGAGACAAAGGAACTCCGATTATATATATACAGGGCTACTTTGACAATTATACAAAAAGTGGTATTATATAGTCATTATCTTTCGGAATGAGGCGATATTTTGGAGAAAAAAACTTTCAAGCTGCAGGATTATGTAATTAATGTTCTTAACTTTATGGCTCAGGGCCTTTTCTCATCATTGATAATCGGGCTGATCCTGAAGCAGGTAGGGGAAAAGTTAGGCATACCTCTGCTTGTGAATTTTGGAAAAGCAGCCCAGTTTATGATGGGTCCGGCGATAGGAGCGGCAGTGGCTTATGGAGTTAAGGCTCCCGTACTATCCGTTTTTTCTTCTCTTGTTACCGGCGCTCTTGGTGCACAAACATTGCTCCAAACGTCAGCAG
>CAYURW010000109.1:3195-8303 GCA_964447145.1 uncultured Clostridiaceae bacterium | reverse complement strand
GCTTGTCATTAAAGCTCTCCGCAACATTGACCGCATCCTGCCCTGTCATTGAATCAACAACAAGGAGTATTTCCGTAGGTTTTATGCTTTCTTTTATGTGTGAAAGCTCACCCATAAGCTCATCATCTATATGAAGCCTTCCGGCTGTATCTATTATCAGTACGTCAAGGCCGCTTTTTTGTGTGTAAGCCAACGCAGCTTTTGAAATATCTACCGGCTCTGTCTTATCACCCATGGCAAAAACTTCTACGCCCGCCTGTTCACCTACCACCTGAAGCTGTTTGATAGCTGCAGGCCTGTAAACATCGCAGGCAACCAAAAGCGGGTTCTTACCCTGCTTTTTGAGCATAAGTCCCAGCTTCCCGCAGGCAGTAGTCTTGCCCGCTCCCTGAAGCCCCACCATCATAAGAATAGTTGGAGGCTTGGAGGAAAAACCTATTTTGCTGTTGGTACTACCCATAAGCTCTGTCATCTGTTCATTTACTATCTTAATTACCTGCTGTCCGGGGGTAAGGCTTTCCAGTACTTCGTTTCCTATAGCTCTTTCAGTAATTTTGTCAATAAAATCTTTAACTACCTTAAAGCTGACATCAGCTTCAAGGAGAGCCATTTTTACCTCCCTCATTGCAGCCTTAACATCTTTTTCATTAAGCTTTCCGACACCTTTGAGTTTTTTTAGGGTTTGTTGCAGCTTATCAGCCAAACCTTCGAATGCCAAATATCCCACCTCTTTCAGCTAAAACTCTGCCAATATGCCAAAGACCGTATTCCACTATCCTACAATATCCTGCCTATATATTCCTTAATACTTATTAGCTTTGCTTTGATATATGCTTCGTTAAAATTATCTTTTTCCAATATCTCATTAAGCATTTCCATAAGCTCTTTCAGGCTTTCCTTCTGCGCCAAAAACCTTTTCACAAGGCCAAGCTTCTCTTCATATTCGAACAGGGTTTTTTCTGCTCTTTTAAGGGCGTCAAAAACACCCTGTCTGCTTATGCCTTGCTGCTCGGATATTTCCCCCAATGAAAGATCATAATTATAGTACATATCAACTATATCCATTTGTTTGTCTGTGAGCAGCTGACCGTAAAAATCATGCAGCAGCGCTACCCAAACAGTCTTATCATACATATTATTACCTCTGAAACAGCAATGTAAAGGCATTCACCTTTACATTGCTATTATAAATTAATGCTTTGCAATTGTCAATTATTTTTCTTGCTCTATTCCTTCCATTGAATAATACCATTATTAATTGCGGTCAATTGCCCTTAACCTTCATCTTCTCTCTTTGCTCTCTAATCGCAAAATAGAGCATTTACAAAATCATCGGCTGCAAAATCCTGCAAATCATCAATTTTCTCCCCTACTCCTATAAGTCTGACCGGTATACCCAATTCCGATTTGACGGCTATAACTATCCCGCCTTTTGCAGTTCCGTCAAGCTTTGTAAGCACCAGTCCGGTTATTTCGGTCACCTCTTTGAAGAGCTTTGCCTGCGAAATTGCATTCTGACCTGTAGTGGCATCAAGAACAAGAAGAGTCTCCCTATATGCTTCAGGATATTCCCTTTCAATTACTTTAGAAATTTTCCCAAGCTCATTCATAAGATTCTTTTTGTTATGAAGCCTTCCCGCCGTATCGCATATAAGTATATCCGCTTTTTTTGATTTTGCTGAATTAATAGCATCAAATATAACAGCCGCCGGGTCAGAACCCTCCTTATGCTTTATTACATCTACTTCTGCCCTGTTTCCCCATACCTCAAGCTGATCTATGGCAGCGGCCCTAAAGGTATCTGCTGCTGCGATTATTACCTTTTTGCCGGATTTTTTCATTTTTGAGGCTAATTTCCCTATAGTCGTCGTTTTCCCGACTCCATTTACACCTATTACCAGCATAACAGCCGGAGCTTTCTCTCCGAGTCTCTCACTGCTGTCTGACATTATGGCCGATATCTCCCGCTTCAGCAGATCCTTGATATCGGAGGGCACCTTTATATTCTGCTCCTTGACCTTTTCTCTCAGATTGTCAAGAATTGAAAGAGCCGTAGATACTCCTACATCGGAGGTAATCAATATCTCCTCCAGCTCTTCAAACAGTTCCTCGTCCACGCTCCTAAAACCGGCCAGAACATCGTTAATTTTGCCTGAGATATTTTTCCTGGTTTTTAGCAGTCCGTCCTTAAGCCTTGAAAAGAAAAAACCGTTATCCGGATGCTCGTTAAATAATCCTGCCACCTAATATTCTCCTTTTGTGCTTTTCTAATTTGATACTGCAAATAATATGAATAATGCGACGCAGCCTGTGCTAACTGACTTTGTCCTCAAGCTTAACTGATACCAGCTTTGATACTCCGTTATCCTCCATGCTGACACCATAAAGGCAATCAGCCGATTCCATAGTCCCTTTCCTGTGGGTCACAACAATAAACTGGGTATTTGCCGAATAGCTTACAAGGAATTCCGCAAATCTATCGACATTTGCATCATCAAGGCCTGCATCAATTTCATCCAGAACGCAGAAGGGGGCGGGCTTCATTTTTAGTATCCCAAAAAGTAAAGCAGTCGCTGTAAGCGCCCTTTCTCCTCCTGAAAGAAGCATAAGATTCTGAAGCTTCTTTCCCGGGGGCTTTGCTATTATTTCTATGCCTGACTCCAGTACATTATCCTCATCCAAAATGACCAGTTTTGCATAGCCGCCGCCAAAGAGTTTTTTAAATACTTCATTGAAGTTTTCATTAATTTTCGCAAACTCTGTAATAAATTGATTTTTCATGTTTTCTGATATTTCTGCAATGATGCAGATCAGATTATCCCTGGCCTTAATCAAGTCCTCAGACTGTGTGCTGAGGAACAGATGGCGCTTACTTACCTCGGCATACTCCTCTATAGCATTGACATTTACTGTCCCCATAGATCTTATATCCTCTTTCAACTCTTCACATCTTTTGTTTGCCCATGTAAGAGTCAGGCTCTGGTCTTTGAATTTCTGCGCTTTATCATAATTCATTTCATAAGTTTCCAGAAGCTTTATTTCTACACCCTCCAGCTCTATCTCCAGTCTGGTGTTCTGCAGCTCGATCTTGTGCAGGTCTGACTGCAAAACAGCTATATCCTTGCCGTAATTCTTTATGTCCTCTTCAGCTTTCCTGAGTTCTTCGTTCCGTAGGGCCCTCTCCTTTTCCCCTTCAGAATAAAGCCTGAGTTTTTCGTCGGCTTCAAATATATCTGCTTTAATTGCCTTTTCTTTTTCTTCCAGGTCTGCCTTTAACAACTGTGTTTCAGTTTCATGCTCTTCAATTTCTTCCTTGTTGGCTTCTATCTCTTCTATTATCTCTTCGATTCTCACCCTTGAGCTCTCTATTAAGCTTTCAAGGGTTCTTTTATTTTGTTCAACAGATGCCAATTTTATTTTTAGTTCCGTGATCTCTTCATTATAGTTATCTTTAATATCCTTAAACTGTTTCATCTGCTCCTGAAGTGCGGAGATCCGGGATTCTATCTCAGCCTTTTCCCCTTCGGCAGCTTCTGTTTTTTCCCTACTTTCTTCCATCATTTTTGAGGTTTCTTCATGTTCCCTTTCCAAATCTGTAAGGTCCTTCATATTTATTGAAATCCTGTCTTTAATGACCTGAATGTCATTTTTCAGGTTTTCACATCTATTAGAGTAATTGTTCATATCTATCTGCAAGGAATGCAATATTTCCGTCTTAAACTCTATATTGCTGTCCGCCTCTTCGGACAGCTCCTTCATTTTCTCAAGCTCCTTGATAAGTTCTTCAAGCCCTTTTTGCTTTTTTTCATATTGCACCCGTAAAGATTCTATTTCTATTTTCCTTGACAAAACCGAACTGGAAGAAGATTGGAGACTTCCGCCGGTTATTGACCCCCCTGCATTAATGACCTCCCCGGCTAAAGTGACTATTTTGTACTCATATCCCGCTTCCCTTGCCAGCTTTATTGCGGCATCAATATCAGATACAACAGCAGTCCTTCCAAGAAGGTTTCTAATAACAGAATCAATTTTTGAATCATATTCTATCAGATCTGATGCAATACCAATAAAGCCCTCCATGGCAAAGAGCTTTTTTTCCCTATCGTTAAAGTACCTTGGTTTGACTGAGCTTATAGGAAGGAAAGTCGCCCTGCCGGATTTATTCTCTTTAAGATACTCAATAAGGAGCTTTGCATCATTTTCAGTATTTGTTATTATACTTTGCACAGCGCCCGTCAAGGCAATTTCTATTGCAGTCACATATTGGGGAGGGACTTTTATCATTTCTCCTACAACCCCGCAGAAGCCCTTCGTAATATTGAGGTGTTCCGCCATTATCACCCTTACAGCCCTGCTGTATCCCCCATGATCCCTTTCTATTTCTTCTAGTACCTTAAGCCTCGAAAACAGTGCCTCCTTTTCGGACTTCTCCGCCTCAGACTTGTCTCCAAGTATATGGGCTTTATCTTCATATTTCTGCCTTTTCTCTTTTATTTCTTCAATTTGCTCCTTGCAATCCTCTATCTTTTTTATGAAATCCTCCAGGTCTTCGACGGATTTGTCGTATTGTTTCTTTTTATCCTCTGACTGAATCTGAAGAAGGTTTACGTCGCCTTCTACCTGGCCCTTTCTTTTATTAATATTATCAATGAAAGCATTTGCACTGTTCAATTTGCTTTTGAGCTCCGAATGATTGTTGATAAGGGTTATAAGCTTTTGCTGTTTCTCGTTTAATTCTGTTTCTATAGAATTAATGGCTTTGAAATTTAATTCAAAATCATCAGTTATACTATTTATTCTCTTATATGTTTCAGCATAATCGGAGTCAAGTCCAGCAACTTTTATACTGTTCTGCTTAATAAGCATCCCCGATTCATCCAGTTCCTCCTTAAGCTCAATATCTCTTTTACCAAGCCTTATGAAATTTGAATCAAGGTTCTTTATTCTTTCCTGAAGGACATTACATTCGCCTTCCATTTTTTCTTTATTATTATTTAGATGGTGTATCTGCTCGTTTAATTGGCTTATGCCTGTTTCCAGATTGTCAAGCAATGTCCTGAGCTCATCGTGTCTTAATTCAAAACCTGATATGGAGGATGTTTTTTGGT
>CAYURW010000109.1:0-3185 GCA_964447145.1 uncultured Clostridiaceae bacterium | reverse complement strand
AGTTACTAAAGTAATGACTGAATTAAATAAATAGTCCCATATTTTTTATCAAATCCTGAATTGCCTCTGTATCCTGTTTTGTGTTTAGAAGCTTATTTCTGTATTTATCTATACTATTCAGCATCAAATTTATCTCAATTACCTTAAGCTCTTCTAATATGCCTCTATAGCGTTTTGCAGCCTCTGCCTGCTCTCTCAGGGGCTCCAGCCGGGTTCCCAGTTCTTCTATAATATCTGTCACCCTAACAATATTCTGTTCTGTATGTTCGAGCTTTTTCTCGGCTTCACGTTTTCTTGTTTTGTACTTGATTATGCCTGCAGCCTCTTCGAATACATACCGTCTTTCTTCTGTTTTGTTGCTAAGTATCTCATCAATCCTTCCCTGTCCGATTATTGAATATCCATCCCTGCCTATCCCTGTATCCATAAAAAGCTCGTATATGTCTTTCAGCCTACAACCGGTCCTATTTATGTAGTATTCGCTCTCCCCTGAACGGTACATCCTTCGCATAATATTTATTTCTGTAAAATCTACAGGGATTTTTCTGTCACTATTGTCAATACAGAGAGACACTTCTGCAAACCCCAAGGCCTTTTCGCTGTCACTCCCTGCAAAAACTATGTCCTCCATTTTGTTTCCTCTTAAGGCCCTTACACTTTGTTCTCCTAAGACCCATCTTATGGCATCGGAAATATTACTTTTGCCGCTTCCGTTTGGACCGACAATAGCATTGATGGTATTCCCGAAATTCAGTTCTATTTTTTGGGCAAAAGACTTAAAGCCGTGTATTTCAAGCTGTTTTAGATACAATTCAGTCACTCCTAATGATGATTTCTCTGATGACGATTTCTCTGCCAAAGGTAAGAACACATCATATCCATGGCTGAAGACGTCAAGCAAGGATGAGTTTTTATTACTCATTTTACCACAACTTGCCCATATAGTAAAACAAAAGCCTTCTACCGTTAAGCAGAGGCTTTCGTAAAAAATAATTATACCAAGCAAATGACAAATTATCTTGGTTCAACAATGAATTTAATTGCAGTTCTATCCTCCCCATCAATTTTTATTTCGGAAAATGCTGGAACTACTACCAGGTCTATACCATTTGGTGCTACAAAACCCCTTGTGATCGCTATTGCTTTAACTGCTTGGTTTACAGCTCCTGCACCAACTGCCTGTATCTCTGCTGCCGCCTTGTCCCTTAGTACGGCAGCAAGCGCTCCGGCAACTGATTTTGGCTGTGAATGAGCTGATACTTTTAGTACCTCCATTTTTAAATACCCCCTCAAATTTGTCCATATAGTAAAATATAGTATTCTATATAAATTTATAAATCCCTTTATTTATATGAAATGGAATAATAGTGTTTTTTTGACATAATAATCTGATTGTCTCCATTATATAACACTATACCATCTGCTTCTACATTTTGATCCTGCACAATCATCGTTTTCTCTATAAAAAATTCTGACTTTATAAAGTCAATATTGCTTTTTTTATGTCCCACCAGTTCGGAAATATTTTTTGGATTTACCTTCAAGGTAATTGTTTTATGTATTTGTTTAGACTTTTTTAGAATGTACATTATCATATCTCTATATACAAGTGATTCTACCAAATGTCTGAAGGCCGGATGAAAAGGCCCCGCAGCAACATCTTTCCCAAAGTTAATATTTTCCGTAGGCTGCAATCCAATTCTAATAACCTTCACTCCACTGCCTTCAAAGAGCATCAGCAGTTTCTTTGATATTTGAACAGCCTCCTCAAGGGAAAGAGGGATATATTCTCCCCTATTGTATATATCCTCCATATAGGTGTTCTTAATGACCAAAGCGGGATAGATTCTTGCTATATCAGGTCTTAGGTCAATAAGCTCCTTTGTGGTCCTCAGGGCCTTCTCCTCACTGTCACCGGGCAGACCTACCATCACTTGAACTCCAACTCTAAAGCCATATTCCTTCAAAAGCCGGACAGAGTCAATCGCATCTCCGGGGCTATGCCCCCTGTTGCACAGCCTAAGCACTTCCTCATCCATAGATTGGACCCCCAGCTCTACTATCCCCACACCATACTTTTTCAGGTTTTCTGCAATGTCGATATCTATACAGTCCGGCCTTGTTGAGATACGGATATTGGATATCTTACCATTCCTTATGTATCCAAATGCTGCGTCCAATAGCTCCTTCTGATGATCCTGCGGTATAGCGGTAAAACTCCCTCCAAAAAAGGCAACTTCTGTATATCTGTCCCCGGAAGGAATAGTCGCCAAATATGCCTCTATCTTGTCCCTGACCACCTCAGCTGTAGCTTCCTCTGCCTCTCCGGTTATTTTCTTCTGGTTGCAGAATATGCAGTCATGGGGGCAGCCCTTATGGGGCACAAAAATAGGAATAATGTAATGCTTCTTACCCATTTCTGACACCCATTTTTTCTATTGCATCCCTGGCTGCAGCCTGCTGCGCATCTTTCTTGCTATGCCCTGCGCCTCTGCCTATGGCAGTTTCATCCAAATACAACTCGATTTCAAAGGTTTTGTCATGATCAGGTCCTTTTTCCTTAAGTAGCTGATAACTTAGTCTACCCATATCCTTTTTCTGGATATATTCCTGGAGGAAGGATTTGTAGTCGTTAAATATTCTATGCTCAACAGCATCATTTATCGTATCTTTCAGGTTAGTCAGAATAAATGCTCTTGCTTTTCTCATGCCCCCGTCAATGTAAATTGCTGCAACAACTGCCTCAAATACATCTGCCAGTATGGAAACCCTCTTTCTTCCTCCGGTATTCTCCTCGCCTTTACCCAAAAGCAGATAGCTGCCGAGCTTCAGGCGGCATGATGCATTGTAAAGAGATTTCTCACACACAATCCCCGACCTGAATCTGGTAAGACTGCCTTCCGGAGAGTTTTTGCATTTATTATACAGATGAAGGCTTATAACCATATCCAAAATTGCGTCTCCTATAAACTCAAGCCTTTCATTATGCTCGTAGAATTCTGATTTCGCTGCTGTATAGGAGCTATGGGTGAGGGCATTGTTCAAAATATCAATGTTTTTGAATGAATATCCAATAACGGCTTCAAGCTCATTTAACTGTCTTAGCCTGCTTTCTCTTATATCAGACAATCAAATCCTCTCCTTTTCCTTATGTGTTTCATAAAATTAGAATAATGCGACGCAGC
>CAYURW010000108.1:0-8527 GCA_964447145.1 uncultured Clostridiaceae bacterium | reverse complement strand
AAAATAGATTATTAACAATGCTTTTGGCCTGCATCTATTTTGTACTAACGACATATTTTACCGGTAACACGGTATTTTTTATTTTCCCATGGATTGTTTTTACCAGATGCATTAGATATTATTAAGCTATTATATAATTACTTATTTTATTTTTCTATTGCTTTTTTCCTAACCGTACTATATAATTACAATATACCCCATGGGGGTATGGGTATTATTATTAAAGGAGTGTTGATAATGGATATAAGAATAACAGAAAATGCAGCGGCGGAGCTTAACAGTATCAATTCAAAAAACTTCAGGATTGAGAT
This sequence comes from uncultured Clostridiaceae bacterium, assembly GCA_964447145.1. Lineage (GTDB taxonomy): Bacteria > Bacillota > Clostridia > Lutisporales > Lutisporaceae > BRH-c25. The sequence continues at coordinate 8,216 of CAYURW010000108.1, read as the reverse complement.
CCAGGGCTTTGGCTGAGCGGGTCCATATTTTGGATTGGCTCAGGGTGAGTCAAAGGATGGAGATGTAATTGTAGAGAAGGACGGAAGGGTCTTCTCTGTAGAAAAAGAGATTGCTAATGCGGTAAACAGCCTGGTGGTTGACTATTATAAAGGCTGGCTGAGAAAAGGCTTTTCAGTAAGTGTAAACGGAGCTGGAAGCTCTTGCTAAGGATTATTAACACAACAACCTTATAGCCTTTTATGGTGTTAATAATAACAATATTGATTCAGTGACTTCCATGCTCAAGAAGGGATATACGCTGCGAGGCATAGTGCAGCATACTGTAACCTGAACGGCTGCTGTATATTATTTTTTGTGTATGGCTCTTGACAAACACGAAGTTCTAGAGTAATATAAAAAATTAATATCATTCAAACCGTTGAAGTGGAGATAACGGTGATGATGCTCCTACAGAGAGTCTGTGTTGCTGAGAGTCAGACGGAAAACAAGTCATCAAATGGACCGCTGAGGGTGCAGTGAAATTATAGTCCTATGGGCTGTGAAAGTATTCTGCAACGTGCTGGCATACGTAAGTTGCCGGGGGTATGCTTGTACCCTGCTAAGTGTACGGTTTTTTGCCGTAAATCAAGGTGGCACCGCGGATTAAATAATTCGTCCTTGACAGAATTGTAATCATTCTGTCAAGGACTTTTTTGTTTTCTGACAGAACAGAAAGAGAGGAATTTTATGTTTTATCCAACGCTGGAAGAAATCAAATCTGCTGCAGAAACCCGAAAATACAAAACCGCACCTGTTAGTATGGAGATTATGTCGGACAACAAAATCCCAATTGAAGTGATACAGATTTTGAAAAATGTATCTGAACACTGCTACCTGCTGGAGTCTGTTTTAGACAATGAAGAGAGGGGGCGCTATACTTACCTTGGCTATGATCCGAAACTGGAAATCACCTGCACAGATGGGAATATGAAGATTGGGCAGATTTCCTTTGTAACAACTGACCCGGGTAAATATATCAAAAATATTCTCGCAGAATACAAAAGTATTAGATTTTCTGGGCTTCCAACCTTTACCGGAGGATTAGTTGGTTATTTTTCCTATGATTATATAAAATATACGGAGCCCTCTTTAAAACTGGATGCCGAGGATACTGAGGGGTTTAAAGATGTTGACTTAATGTTGTTTGACAAGGTAATTGCCTTTGACAGTTACAGGCAGAGGATCGTACTGATTGCAAACATTTCTCTTGAAAACTATGAGATAGAATATGAACGGGCAAAGATGAAGCTTCGTCAAATGGCAGAACTGATTTGCAGAGGCCAGCCGCAGGTGGATAAACCGGGAAAGCTGAAATCCGATATTACAGCTTTATTCAATCAGGAAAAGTATTGCAGCATGGTCAAGCAGGCTCAGCACCACATCAGGGAAGGCCATATTTCCCAAATCGTCTTATCAAACTGTCTGGAAGCTCAGTACGAGGGAACATTGCTCAACACCTATCGTGTTCTGCGCACAGTAAATCCCTCACCATATATGTTCTATTTCTCCGGTTCAGATATGGAGGTCGCAGGCGCCTCCCCAGAAACTCTGGTCAAACTGGAAAACGGCATTCTGCACACATGTCCATTGGCCGGTACACGCCCCAGAGGACGGACAGAGGAGGAAGATAAAAAACTGGAAGAGGAACTACGTTCAGATCCGAAGGAGCTTGCTGAGCACAATATGCTGGTTGATTTAGGCCGGAGCGACGTTGAGAAAATAAGCAAGTCTGGCAGCGTCTCAGTGGAAAAATACCACTCAGTAGAACGTTATTCCCATGTTATGCACATCAGTTCGACTGTCCGCGGGGAAATTGCGGAGGACAAACAGCCTTTTGACGCAATCGATGCCATCCTTCCTGCAGGCACACTAACGGGAGTGCCAAAAGCCAGAGCATGCCAACTGATTAACGATATTGAAAATAATAAGCGCGGAATCTATGGAGGCGCAGTAGGATATTTGGATTTCAATGGAAATTTGGACACCTGTATTGCAATCCGTATTGCTTATAAGAAAAACGGCAAGGTTTTTGTACGCAGCGGTGCCGGGATTGTTGCAGACTCCGTTCCTGAAAAGGAACACCAGGAGTGTATCAATAAAGCAGCTGCAGTTTTGAAAGCGCTGAAACTGGCGGATGACGGTTAAACACATAAATCAAGGAATCTGCAGTGTGCAGTTTTCCCTGAAATCTGTTATGACTCTGTAGTGACAGCAGACATAAAATAATTTTCTGAATATTTTAGAGGAGAAACATAAATGATTAAAGAAGCTATTATAAAAATAGTTGACAAGCAGGAGCTTAGCTATGACGAAGCATATAATGTCATGAGCGAAATCATGAACGGTGAAACAACGCAAGTCCAGAACGCTGCTTTTCTGGCTGCGTTGTCCACAAAGAGTACCAAAGCGGAAACGATTGATGAAATATTCGGCTGCGCAGCCGCAATGCGAGATCACGCAACGAAGGTCGAGCATGATATGGAGCTGTTTGAGATCGTTGGTACCGGCGGGGACGGGGCACAGAGCTTTAATATTTCTACAACCTCTGCCCTAGTTGCAGCTGCTGGAGGTGTTAAGGTAGCCAAGCACGGAAATAGGGCCGCATCCTCTAAATGTGGAGCAGCTGATTGCCTGGAGGCTTTGGGAGTCAACCTGGATCAATCGCCTCAAAAATGCGTTGAGCTTTTAAAATCGACCGGAATATGTTTTTTCTTTGCACAGAAATATCATACTTCTATGAAGCATGTCGGAGCCATCCGCAAAGAACTAGGAATTCGTACTGTGTTTAATATTCTCGGGCCTTTAACCAACCCGTCTTCTCCTTCAATGCAGCTTCTGGGTGTGTATGATAAATTACTTGTGGAGCCATTGGCATACGTACTTGTCAGCCTTGGGGTAAAGCGCGGAATGGTAGTATATGGTCAGGATAAGCTGGATGAGATTTCTATGGGTGCTCCAACCTCTGTATGTGAATTCGAAAACGATCAGTTTCGGTGTTATGAGCTTTGCCCGGAGGATTTTGGGTTTGAACGTCGCAATAAGTCCGAACTCGTCGGCGGCACACCCGAGGAAAATGCCGCCATTACCCGTGCCATTTTGTCTGGGGAAAAGGGTGCGAAGAGGGATGCCGTTATTATGAACGCCGCTGCGGCGCTATACATATCAGGTAAAGCCGGAAGCATAGCGGAGGGAATCAAATTGGCTGTTGAACTGATTGACTCCGGTAAGGCTATGGAGAAACTGAAGCAGTTCGTCGATGCATCCAGGTGAGGTGAGGATTATGCAGACCATATTACAAAAAATCGCCGATTACGCAAGAATCCGCGTGAAAAACGATAAGATGAATCTATCCCTTGACGAATTGAAGGAGTTGTGCAATGCGCAAAAACCTGCGGATGGCCGCACATTCGAGCTTGCTTTAAAAAAGCCGGGGATAAGCTTTATTTGCGAGGTCAAAAAAGCATCTCCCTCTAAGGGCATCATATCAGAGGACTTCCCTTACCTTGAAATTGCACTCGAATATGTAATGGCAGGCGCAGACTGCATCTCCTGTTTGACTGAACCAAAGTGGTTTCTCGGAAAGGATGAAATTTTTGAGGAAATTCGTACTGTAGTTTCGGTGCCGATGCTGCGCAAGGATTTTGTAGTGGATGAGTATCAGCTTTATCAGGCAAAGCTTATAGGCGCAAACGCTGTGCTTATTATCTGTGCAATTATGGATACTGCTGCAGTTGCACATTGCCTTGAAATCTGCAATGAGCTTGGGCTGGCTGCGGTCGTAGAAGCCCATGATGCAGTGGAAATCAGAAGCGCAGTATCAGCAGGTTCGCGAATTATCGGGGTAAATAATCGGAACTTGAAGGATTTTTCTATGGATATCGGTAACAGCTGCAAACTTCGAGCTCTGGTGCCGGACAATGTGATATTCATAGCCGAAAGCGGTATAAAAACGCCGGAGGAGGTTCAGGAATTGCGGCGGGAGCGTGTAGATGCTGTCCTTATTGGAGAAACACTGATGCGGGCGGAGAACAAGGGGAAAATGCTGCGTTTTCTGAGAGGAGAATCATGAAAAAAATAAAAATATGCGGACTATCACGCCCCATCGATATTGAAGCAGTAAATTTTATGAAACCGGATTATTGTGGATTCATTATTAATTTTCCCAAAAGTCGACGGAGTGTATCTCCGGAAGCTGTTAAGTCCCTTAGGGGTAAATTGAATCCTGCCATTACACCGGTGGGTGTCTTCGTAGACCAGCCTCCGGAAATGGTTGCCGGCCTGCTGAACGATAGCACTATATCTGTCGCTCAACTGCATGGTCAGGAAGATGATTGCTACATAAAAGCACTGCGTCAGCTGACAGACAAGACTGTCTGGAAAGCGTTTCAGATCCATTCCTATTGGGAGGCAGCTCGCACTGCAAAGAGTACAGCCGATTTTGTTCTGCTTGATGCCGGACAAGGCGCTGGGGAATCATTCGACTGGAGCTTTTTAGCCGGTTTTCCGCGCCCTTTTGGCCTTGCCGGAGGCTTGAATTCAGAGAATTTATCGGATGCTCTCAAAACAGGAGCCAGTTTACTTGACGTATCCGGCGGTGTAGAAACAGGCGGAGTGAAGGATCCGGAGAAGATTAAGAATTTTATAAAGACTGTGAGGAATTCATAAATGGTGTTTATTTTAAAAGATGGCATATCTGAAAAACAAATCGCAGAATTTCGAAAAGAATTCGAAGAAAAGGGCTTTTCAATAATATGCGTTCCTACTACCTATCATACAGCGATTTGCCTGATTGGCAACACCGCTGAAGTGGATATGGAGCACGTTGTTGAAACTCACGAAATAGTTGCCTTTGCCAGACGGGTAACAGAAAAATATAAGGCGGTCAGTCGCACAGTCCAGCCGGAGGACACCATAATCAATGTTGATGGTGTACAGATAGGCGGAGGGACCTTCACTGTCATTACAGGACCGTGCTCAGTGGAGACAGAGGAGCAAATATGCCTTATTGCTGAATCAGTCAAGAACAGCGGTGCCAAAATCCTTCGGGGTGGTGTATTTAAGCCAAGAACATCTCCCTATTCTTTTCAAGGGCTCGGAACTGACGGATTGGTCCTGCTGAAAAAAGCCAGGGAAAGAAGCGGCTTGCCGATAATATCTGAAATTACGAACCAAACCCAGGTAGATCTGTTCGGCGATGTTGATATTGTGCAAATCGGGGCAAGAAATATGCAAAACTTTGATTTGCTCAAGGCGGTTGGAAAGATGAACAAGCCAATACTGTTAAAGCGTGGGCTAAGCAATACACTGGACGAGCTGCTGATGAGCGCAGAATACATTATGTCATCCGGCAATGGGAAAATCATCCTTTGTGAACGGGGAATCCGAACCTTTGAAACAGCAACACGCAATACTCTGGATCTGGCGGGAGTCGTTGTATTGAAGGAAAAGACCCATCTTCCGGTAATGGTGGATCCAAGTCATGCGTCAGGTATTCGTTCCCTTGTACCGCCTCTTGCCAAGGCAGCTCTTGCAGTAGGCGCTGACGGCATCATGGTTGAGAGCCATAATGACCCGGCTAAAGCCATGTGTGACGGGGCGCAGTCGCTGGATCTTGAACAATTTGAAAAATTGATGAAGGAAATAAAAGTACGGGTTCACCTTGAGGGAAAACGTCTATGAAAAGGATTTGAAAATTCAGAATGAAGTTTTTGGAAATGCACTTACGGAATTAATGTCGGTCGTGATATATGGGTATTATAAACCATTTGAATAATGGCAAAAATGTGTGTATAATCTTATTTGTGACTAACTCAGTCAGGTTGTCTATTTTTGATTAACTTGTCTAATTGGTTAATTCTTGCGCCCATAGCTCAGCTGGATAGAGTGGCTGACTTCGAATCAGTAGGCCGGGGGTTCGACTCCCTCTGGGCGCACCATTTTTGTAAGGTAAACCAGCTTTTTTCAGGCTGGTTTATTATTTTGTGAAACTGGGGAGCCGAACCCGTGAGGGCGCGAGCGTTAAGCTAAATGCCCCGGTGCGGGCATTTTGCAGAGAGCGTAGGAGCCCGGCACCGGAGTAAAACGACGGTGGGCGACGTCATGATAACCCTTGATAATTAAGGGTTTATTTTGATTCCAGGGATAAAGCGGCATCGATAAAAAAATTTGCCACATAAATGATGGGGAATTTTATATAATAATGTATTTAATTTGCTGTTCAGGTATCGTATAATAAAAGCAATAAAAGGCAAATGCTGGCATTGAATTTGATGTTGGAGAGGGGATTCTATTGTCAATTTGTGTGGTTAGGGGGAAACCGGGAGAACTGGAACTCACATTCCCGTATAATGAGGAGCATATCGCAAAGGTCAAGGAGATACCCGTCCGCAGATGGGATAAAAACAACAAAAGGTGGTTGATACCGGACTGTAAGGGGTCTATCGATCAGTTACAGGGATTGTTTATGGGGGAGGAATTAGTTATTGAGAAAAGCCTTCTGGACAGAGATAAAAGCGGGACATATGGGGAAGCCGGTTCCTATGAACACCTTCTGAAAACGATGAAAAGGGTACTCAACCTTAAGGGATACAGCCAGAAAACCATAAAGTCCTATATAAGCCATGCAGGGTTATTTCTTAGGTATTGCGGCAAGAGTGCGGATTTGATAGACGAGGAAGATATAAACAAGTATATGCTATTTCTTTTAGAAAATAAAGGGGCCTCTCATTCTTATGTTAACCAATCAGCAAATTCAATAAAGTTTTTTTATAGCAACGTATTCAATAAAAATGAATTAGTCATTAAGATAATCAGACCAAAGAATGAGAAAAAGCTTCCGGAGATCCTAAGCCAGAAGGATATATTAAGGATATTGAACAATGTAAGCAATATTAAGCATAAAGCTATATTGTGCCTGATCTATTCAGCGGGGTTAAGGGTCGGGGAGGAGGTAAGACTTAAAATGACGGATATAGACAGTACTAGGATGCTTATTCATATAGTACAAGGTAAGGGCAGAAAGGATAGGTATACAGTACTCTCTCAAACTGCCTTGGGGGTTTTAAGAGACTATATAAGAAAATGCAGACCCGAAACATGGCTGTTTCCGGGCGGTGACCCAAGCAGCCATATTACCGAGAGAACAGTCCAAAAGGTATTTGAGAATGCTAAAGACAAATCCGGTATTAAAAAGAAAGTGTCGGTACATACATTAAGACATTCTTTTGCGACTCACCTCTTGGAAGGGGGAATTGACCTGAGGTATATCCAGGAGCTGTTGGGGCACCAAAGCAGCAAGACAACAGAGATATATACCCATGTAACCGAGAAGAGCATCAAAAACATACAAAGCCCTTTGGATAAAATCATGCTGGGGGAGACCTAAAACAGCCATATAAACATATTGACGAAATATAGTCGCAAACATACATAGCTTCGGATATATTGACGACATACATAGTTGTGGTAGTTAGATGACAGATGACGCAAATCTCAATGCTTAATTGGGGTTTAGTATTGCGAAATATAGAGAAGGAGGCAATTACAATGAGTAAAATAATTGCATACTGCGGATTGATTTGTAATGATTGTCCGGCTTTTGTAGCGACAGAGAAGAATGATGAAGAGCAGAAGCAAAAACTTTCCCAAGAATGGTCAAGTCCAGAATATGAAGTTAGTCCAGATGAAATAAGTTGTAAAGGCTGTAATTCAGGATCGGAGATTGTAATTAAATTTTGCAAAGAATGCGAGATAAGACAATGTGGTATAGACAAGACGATAAATAATTGTGCTCTTTGTGATGAATATCCATGTTCAAAACTCGATGTTCCATTTAAGAATTCCCCTCAAAACAAAGAAACATTAGATAAAATACGCAAAAGTCTATAGGTTATTAATATAGGTACAAACTCCTATGCGGAGTTTGTTCGAGATTGGAACCCAAGAGAGACAATATATACATAAGCGACACATGTCAGGTCCCGGGTACCGGCAGCGTATATAATGGTAATTGAGCAAGGCTCTGCGGGGCGTCATCCATCATCTAACAATGTACTCACGCGGCGGCACGACAGCAAGGGCAGGGAGCATGCGTGCCTTGGGTTGCAGAAGATGTGCAATACTATAGCCGCCTTCACAGAGTGGTGCAAAGAAAACCGAAATAACAGGATAAAGAAAA
>CAYURW010000107.1:8290-8537 GCA_964447145.1 uncultured Clostridiaceae bacterium | reverse complement strand
TTCCAAGGATTCTTCTAAACATTTTTTGCCTGCCTCCCTGCCATATAGGACCCGATCCTAGTATCAACTGCAATACCCAGAGCATAGATTACCAACATCATGTATGCCAGCCAGCCAAGTATGGGAATCATCTTAAGCACATACAAAAGCACGACTCCAACCATAAGGTGAATATACAATGATTTATTTCCTTCCAAGGGTCCCGTAATCCTGCGGCCTATAGCAACCTGGAGGGCGACTATCCCTG
>CAYURW010000107.1:0-8280 GCA_964447145.1 uncultured Clostridiaceae bacterium | reverse complement strand
ATAAACAGTATCCCGATTATGGTAATAGCAAACAGAACAGAAAGTATAATTGAAGCCGGTATAAACAGCATCATGACCAGAAAGCCTATTCCAAACCGCCTGCCCGGCATAATCCTGCTTTCTTCCGCCATAAGGTTTATTCTGCCAGGGGCGATCAATAATGCAAGGCAGGAAAACCCATACCCTACAAACAAACCTATCACTGAACCATAGGATATTTTTGGAATCAGGCCGGTATGCTTTTTCATTCCGAAGGGTATCGTTACATCTGCAATTTCACCTTTGATTGTTGCCTTTGGTGATTTATCTATTTCTCCGAATATTCCGGCAAAATCACCCTTTATTACCCCACTGTCTTTTAGGGATACCTTACCGAAAATCGCCACAACATTTCCACCGACCGTACCGGAAACCGACATGTCTCCGAATATTGACACCATATCTCCCGTCAGGCTTCCGTCAATGGTAATGTCTCCGAATATTGCAACAATATCCCCGTTAACGGTGGTCCCCTCCGGGATCTCTATATTGTTGAATATCGCCACCTGGTCCTTATTATCCACATTGTGCATAAAAGCGCAAAGCATTGACATAATCAGCACCAGGATTATAATAAATGCCGCTTTCTTTTTTATATTCATAAAACGACCTCCTAATTTTCCTGCAATTTCCGATTGTTAATAAGGAACAGATTAATACCTGTAAATGTCAGTACAATCAATGCGACAACAGTAATGTAATCCCTCATCAAAACATTTCTAAAAATAAGCACCTTTCCCAACAGTACGGAAACTGTGATAAGCACTTCCCCTAAAATTCCCGAGATCAGGTTAAAGCCATATATAATCAGATTGTTGAAGGCTATAAGTGCCCCGCTTTCCTTAATAAACGGGATTATTGCACAAACCAGTATGTTCCACCCGAATATTATGACCCCCAGGGCCGAAACCAGCCATAGGGCAGCGGTCTTAGTGTCTGCCATTTGTTTCCCCCGGGCCCTGACCCCCTCCATTACCTTAATTGTAAACCCATAAGGCACTTCAATTTCGGGGAGTTCCGACAGAGCTCCCAAAGCATCCCTGAGCAGTGCAAATTCTTCCGCACAGCAGGAGCACCTTTCATTATGCTTAATTATCATTTCTGTTTCAAGTTCGCTGATATTCCCGTCAAAATATTTCATGACCAGACTATTTACTTCCTTGCACTGCATAATCCTTTCGCTCCTTTCCCCTGTTGATCAGCTCTTCCTTCAGCATCTGGCGGGCCCTGTACAACCTGTTTTTCACTATGGTAAGGGATTCTCCCGTCACGTCCATTATCTCCTGATAAGACAAATTCCTGTTATGGTATAGTATTAGGAATTCCCTGTATTTTTCTGGCAGCTTCATTATTGCATCCTGAACCTGCCTTTGGCTCTCTTTCCTTATATATTCCTCCTCCGGGGTGTCTTTTCCGTCCTTTATCTCAAACCATTCGTCTATGGGTACTGTGTCTGCCTTCCTTTTCCTCAGGTTGTCAAGGCAGAGGTTTGTTGTTACCTTCAATGCCCAGGTCATAAATTTGTATTCGGGATTATATCTGGAAAGAGAATTAAACATCCTTATAAATGCCTCCTGGGACACATCCTCCGCTTCTTCCCTGTTCCCCATCATCCTGTAAGCCGTATTGTATACAGCCCTTTTGTACCTTTCGATGAGCGCCTCAAAAGCATTTACGTCCCCGTTAAGGCATTGGTTCACTATTTCAATGTCTGAGGCAATCAAACCCATCTCCACCTCATTCCCAGGTCAATTTAAGAGTTCCTTTAACCATTTATACGCATTTCTAGGATAATTGTCTGAACTCCTTCCACATGATCACTGCATCCTCCTTGTTGTCGTCATAATAACCTTTCCTGACTCCGCTGTCCACAAATCCCAGTTTTTTATACAGAGCCCTTGCAGCATTGTTGGAAGCCCTTACTTCCAGTGTAATACGCATGACATCGTTTTCCTTAGCCTTCAAAGACAATGCCTCCACTATTTTTTCTCCAATTTTTCGACCTCTGTAATCCGGATGTACGGCTATGTTGGTTATATGCCCTTCGTCTAGTATGATCCAAATCCCACCGTAGGCCACAACCTTTCCATCTGCCTTTGCGACCATATATCTGGCCAGGTCATTCCGGAGAAGCTCCGATTCAAAGGATTCGCGGGACCAGGGAATTGCAAAGCTTAGATTCTCAATTTCGCAAACCCCATCAATATCCTCAAGGCTCATTTCCATGAGCTCTACTTGCTGCTTTTTCTCATATTCCGTTTCTGCCTGGGATTTTCTGATATAGGTAAGGCCAAAGGAGCTATATGTGTCCAGCGACCCCTTATCGTACATTTCCATGGCTATCCTTGCTAAGGAGGATGCCCGTGGCAGCAGGCTGTCAGCCGGTGCTGCACAATATTCTCCAAGTCCAGCTTTCAGATCCCTTTCAAAAAGCGGCACTCCATCCCCAAGAAAGGTCACCGGGGCGGCCTTGTCCTTAAGGACCTCTATCAGCTCTGCAACCGATATAGCCCTAAAATCCTCATGCTTTACCAAAATGCCCCTTTCCCATGAATAAAGGCTGCTGTATACCATTCCCCTCTGGGCATCCAGAATCGGGCATACCAGGCCTGTACAATTGTAGAGGTTGCAAGCCAGGGCATCAAGAGTCGGCACTCCGGCAACAGGCTTATTGAAGGCCTGAGCCATTCCCTTTATTATTGACGCCCCGATCCGGAGACCGGTAAAAGATCCGGGGCCTGCGGAACATGCGTACAAATCAATTTCGAAAGGATCAATTCCGGATGTTTTAAAAAGCTCATCAATTACACCCATTATTTTTTGGGAATGGGCTTTCTTATTATTTAATATATACTCTGCGACCAGACTGCCGTCTTCCGTTATTGCAGCAGTAGCAGCAGAAGTGGACGTATCAAGAGCCAGTATTTTCATTGTGCTCCATCCCTTTCAGCATTGTGTCGTAAATCTCTCCCGTTGCCTCCATTATTATTTCGCGGGTATTATCCCCCCTGCTGTTCAATATGGTGATCCACAGCCTCTCTGCGGGGATAATATCCCGGACTATATCCGCCCATTCCAGCACTACCGCCCCATCGCCAAAAAAATATTCCTCATAGCCTAATTCGTCCATTTCCTCTGCATTATTGAGCCTGTATGCGTCAAAGTGGTACATGGGCAGTCTGCCCTCATATTCATTTATAATGGTATAGGTAGGGCTTGTGACATAGTCCTTTACCTCCAGCCCCTTAGCTATCCCCTTGGCAAAGGATGTCTTCCCTGCCCCCAGATCCCCTGAAAGGCATATTATATTCCCTTTGCTAAGGAGCCTTCCGAGACGTTCGCCTATTCCCGACGTCTCTTCAACACTTTCAGTGTGAAATTTTAGCATTATTAACCTCCAAAAGTGGAAATATCTGCGGCAGTCTTATGATTGCTACAGATATTATACTCTGTTTGTGGATAAATGTATACACAGGCGCATCCCCTCTGGAGAATGCTCAATATATCGACGCACACGGTTATGATTTTGACAGTGCCAGTCTGCTCGTCTTTGGAAAACTCCTAACGGCGCCAATGGGCCATCCTCGGCCCGTAACACCTAAGCCAACGTCCTGTCGGCTTTACGTACTTTTCAACAAAGCCTTCGCAGGGGCCTGTTGCCAAAATCATAAAGTATGCCCTGATATACTGTGCATCCTCCAGTTAGGTGCATATGTATACTCCCCACGCCGGTGTTTGTATAATATATATTCCCTGTAAAGTGCTGATTTATATAGATCATTAACTATGTATAGCAGCGAGTACTTATAAGCTGTGATTCTGTCCAAGGCTTATACCGTGCGAGTCGCTATACAAGGCAAATACTCCTGCTACATCTGCATCCTCCCGGGAGGATGAAAATGTGTTGTCAAAAAGCATGATCCGTGTTAGTATACTTAATATGTACAGATGTACACAAATTGCATACAGGAAGCGAGGCAATACTTCATGACAGACACAAAAATGCTCATAGTCAATTCGGGCATACTCCCAAAAGCATACGAAAAAGTTATTGAAGCAAAGCTCCTATTAAGGACGGGGGACGCTGCAACTATTCAGGAGGCATGCAAAAAAGCCGGCATCAGCCGCAGTGCCTTCTATAAGTATAAGGACAGTGTATTCGACTACACCTCCCAGGAGCGGGGCCGTATTGTCACTATTTTTATGATATTGAGGCACACTCCCGGGGTGCTCTCCGATATAATTGACAAAATAGCCTCAGTTAAAGGGAATATAATTACGATCAACCAGAATATTCCCGTTATGGATTCTGCCTCTCTGACGGCATCCATTGATACAAGAATAATGGATATAAATCCGGAGGAGCTGCTGCAGCTCCTTCTGTCCTGCAAAGGCTGCAAAAAAGCAGAAATAATAGGAATGGAATAATGCTATATTCCATTCCCCTGTTGTAAATATGCAATAATGAAATTGTCTATCTCCCCGTTCATAACCGCATCTGTATTTCCCGTCTCTTCCCCGGTCCTATGGTCCTTGACTAGGTTATAAGGATGAAACACATAGGAGCGTATTTGGCTGCCCCATGCAATCTCCCTGTACTCGCCCTTTATGCCGTCGACTTTTTCTTTTTGTTCTAGTTCCTTAAGCTCCAAAAGCTTGGCCATCAACATTTTCATTGCCATTTCCTTATTGTTATGCTGGGACCGCTCATTTTGGCATTGAACTATTATCCCTGTCGGCATATGGGTTATCCTAACAGCGGAATCTGTTTTGTTTACGTGCTGCCCGCCGGCTCCGCTGGATCTATAGGTGTCTATCTTCAAATCCTCTTCGTCGATTTCCACTTTCACATCATCATCAAGCTCAGGCATCACATCTACCGAAGCAAAAGAAGTATGTCGCTTCCCCGCTGTATCAAAAGGGGAAATCCTCACAAGCCTGTGCACTCCCTTTTCTGATTTCAGGTATCCATAGGCATTTTCGCCTTCAACAAGCAAGGTTGCATTTTTTATTCCTGCTTCATAATCCCGCAGCATATCAAGAACCGTTATTCCGTAGCCCCTTTTTTCAGCCCACCTGGTATACATCCGGAGCAGCATTTCCGCCCAATCCTGGGCTTCCAACCCGCCTGCCCCTGAATGTATCGTAAATATCGCATTGTTTCTGTCGTATTGTCCCCTTAGCATTGTTTCTGTCTTATAGGCTTCTATTGTTCCCTTTAAAAGCCTATAGGAGGCCTCCGCTTCCGGTATTAAAGATTCATCCCGGGCTTCCATTCCCAACTCTATTAGAGCCTCCAAATCCTCAAACTCCTTTTTCAGGTCCCGGACTTTATCAATTTTATCTTTCAGTCCTTTTATTTGTTTCAGGATTTTCCCCGCCTTTTCCGCATCGTTCCAAAAGCCTTCCTGCTGCATCTCCTGCTCCAGTTCATGGACTCTATCCCTTATTGCCGGCAGGTCAAAGGGACACCTCAATCGCCCTTATGGAATCCTCCAATTGGACCAGACTGCCTCTATACTCTTCCAATTCCAACATGTACCAAACCTCCTATATTTAGTCCTCTTTTGCCCCGCAGCATTTTTTATACTTTTTGCCACTGCCACAGGGGCAGGGACTATTTCTTCCGATTTTTTCCTCTTTTACAACGGGCTTCCTTACTCCGCCCTCCTGGTTTGTGGTCACCGGCTCCGCAACCTTTTCCCTCTTGGGCAGATTTGCTATATTTACATTATAAATAAATTTTACCGTATCCTCTTTAATGCTTTTTATCAGCTCCTGAAACATATCATAGCCTTCCATCTGATATGCCTGAACCGGATCCGTCTGTCCGTATGCCCTGAGGGATATGCCCTCCTTAAGCTGATCCATTGCATCTATGTGATCTATCCATTTTGTATCAACAGTCCTTAATAGAGCTACCCTCTCCAGCTCACGCATGATCTGGGGATCTATCTGGGCCTCCTTGCGCTCATATATTTGCTCGGCCTTTTCTGTTATGGCATCCCTAAGCTCGTCTCTTGTAAAACTCAGCATCTCTTCCATACTCAAGGCTCCCTTGGGCAGGAAAATCGATTGTAAATAATCCATAAGGCCTTTAAGATCCCATTCCTCAGCATAATCGCTTCCCACTGTATAATTGGCGACTGCTTCCTCTATTATCTCCGCGGTCATTTCCATAATGCTGCTCCTTATGTCTTCTCCAAGCAGCACCTGGCGCCTTTGACCATATATTACCTCTCTCTGCTTATTCATTACGTTGTCATATTGGAGTACGCGCTTTCTGATGTCAAAGTTCCTTCCCTCTACCCTTTTTTGCGCATTTTCTATGGACTTTGAAAGCAGCGAGTGCTCAATGGTCATATCCTCTTCCATTCCCAGGGTCTCGACTAATTTCATTATTTTTTCAGAACCGAAAAGCCTCATAAGATCGTCTTCCAGAGATATAAAAAACCTGCTGGATCCCGGGTCTCCCTGCCTTCCGGCACGCCCTCTCAGCTGATTGTCAATACGTCTGGACTCATGCCTTTCCGTCCCTAATATATGAAGGCCCCCCAGTCCGGTAACACCTTCCCCCAGCATGATGTCGGTACCTCTCCCTGCCATGTTGGTCGATATGGTGACTGTCCCCTTTTGCCCTGCCTGAGCTACAATCTGGGCTTCCTTTTCGTGATACTTGGCATTCAACACCTCATGGGGGATACCTCTTTTCCTCAGCATATCGCTGAGCATCTCGGAGGTTTCTACAGATATCGTACCTACCAGTACGGGCTGTCCTTCCCCATGAAGCCTGGCTATTTCCTCAGCCACAGCATTGAATTTGCCCCTTTTGTTTTTATATACACAATCCGGATAGTCCTCCCGGATCATTGGCATGTTTGTCGGCACTTCCACTACATCCAGATTATAAATTGCCCTGAACTCATCCTCCTCTGTCTTTGCAGTACCCGTCATGCCTGCTAATTTCGAGTACATTCTGAAATAATTCTGGAAGGTGATGGTAGCCAGAGTCTGTGACTCCCTTTCCACCTTGACCCCTTCTTTTGCCTCTATTGCCTGATGCAGACCGTCGCTGTACCTTCTTCCGAACATCAGCCTGCCTGTGAATTCATCAACGATTATTACCTGCCCCTCTTTTATTACATAATCGATATCCCTCCGCATAAGGTTCCGGGCTTTGAGGGCCTGATTTATGTGATGCTGTATCTCCATATTATTAGAATCGGCCAGATTCTCCAGATTAAAAAACTTTTCGGCCCTGTCTACCCCTTCCTCCGTAAGGACTACAGTATGTTCTTTTTCGTCCATTGTAAAATCTCTCTCGTTCTTCAACCCTTTTACGAAGCTGTCTGAAATAAAATAGAGCTGCGTCGACTTATCTCCTACACCGGAAATAATGAGGGGGGTTCTGGCCTCATCTATTAGAATGCTGTCCACCTCGTCAACTATTGCATAATTAAGCTCCCTCTGGACCATCTGATCCCTATAAATGACCATATTGTCCCTAAGGTAGTCAAAGCCATATTCGTTGTTAGTGCCGTAGGTTATATCGGCCCCGTAGGCCTTCTGCCTGTCCTCCGCCTCAAGTCCATGAACTATGAGCCCTACCGACATTCCCAAAAAATTATAGATCTTCCCCATCCATTGGCTTTGATAAGAGGCCAAATAGTCATTGACTGTAACCAGATGAGCCCCTTTGCCGGCAAGGGCATTCAGGTATAAAGGAAGGGTAGCAACAAGGGTCTTGCCTTCTCCTGTTTTCATCTCTGCTATCCTGCCCTGATGAAGGATGATCCCTCCCACCATCTGCACATCAAAATGACGCATACTAAGGATCCTGACCGAAGCTTCCCTAACGACTGCAAAGGCTTCTGCCATCAAATCATCCAATGTCTCTCCCCCGGCAAGCCTTTCCCTGAATTCATCGGTTTTATTCCTCAGCTCATTGTCACTGAGCTTTTGCATCACGGCTTCCAGTTGGTTGATTTTTTCAACGGTTTTCATTATTTTCTTTATTTCTTTGTCATTCTGATTGCCGAATATCTTATCCAAAAACATATGATTATCTCCCTTTTAATTATCTTCAGACCATATATGCCAAGAAATTGCATACATAATATTTTATCACAATTCTGTATTTAATACAAAAACCTTTAAAATCAGTTACTGTCAAGTAAACGTTGGCAAGTTATCTTCATGCAAATTTTTGTAAATGTTTTTGCCGATTAAGCCGCATTTATT
>CAYURW010000106.1:0-8628 GCA_964447145.1 uncultured Clostridiaceae bacterium | reverse complement strand
TTCCTCTCTGGATAATGGCAATAGGCTCCGTATTTGCAATAGCGATGGTAAAACAGTGTTTTGGGGGCCTGGGCTATAATTTTATTAATCCTGCTTTAGCCGGAAGAGCAATGCTCCTCGCTTCATGGCCAGTAAGAATGACGAATTGGGTCACACCAGGGGCAGATGCTGTATCATCGGCTACCCCCCTTGCTATAATCAAATTGGGGTTTGAGGAGGCCTCTGCAGCCGGACAGGCTATTCCGGGGATATGGGATCTCTTTATCGGAAATATAGGCGGGTGCATCGGAGAGACCTCTGCACTGGCACTGCTTATTGGAGGGGCTTACTTATTATATAGAAAAGTAATAAGCCCGTGGATACCTGCCGTATATATAGGGGCAGTTGCAGTATTCTCATTTATTTTTAGTGGTTTTGATGCTTTTGCCACAGTATATTATGTGTTGGGGGGAGGACTTTTCCTGGGGGCTATTTTTATGGCTACTGATTATTCAACTTCCCCGATGTCGCAGAAAGGACAGATTATTTTTGCCATTGGCTGCGGCTTCCTGACTCCGGCAATAAGATTTTTTGGGGGATATCCGGAGGGCGTTTCATACTCGATATTATTTATGAACGTTGTAACACCTCTTATTGATAAATATACAATGCCCAGGAAATTCGGGGGGGTGAAAAAAAGTGCGTGATTATATCAAGCTGACGGGAATTCTGTTTATTATATGCGCCGTTGCCGCTGCATCCTTAGGTTATACAAATGCGATAACCTACGACAAAATTCAGGAGCAGCTGGTAATAGCCGGCAATGAGGCCAAAAAAGCCGTACTGCCCGGTGCGGATACTTTTGAGGAGATTGAAGACAGCGCATTTTCTGCAATACAATCCAACAGTAAATATAACTACATCGAAGAGATATATGCAGCAAAAGCCGGGGGTAATATAATCGGATATACTGTTAAGGCAGTGCCAAAGGGATATGGCGGGAGTATGGATATAATCGTCGGGGTCGATATTGATGGCAGCCTGCAGGGAGTAAGGGTAGGAAATAACAGTGAAACCCCGGGGCTCGGCAAAAAAGCTGAAACCCCAAAATTTCAGGAGCAGTATATCGGTAAGACATGGGAGGGCAGCATAGATGTAATTAAAAACGGAACTCCAAAGGACAATGAAATTGCCGCCATATCAGGCGCAACAGTTACATCCGGGGCTGTAACAGACGGAGTAAACCAGGCATTGCAAGCGGTGAAGGAGTTATTAGGCAAATAATTGGAGGTGAAAACTATGAACCTTTGGAAAGATTTTAAGAATGGATTGATAAAAGAGAACCCTACATTCAGATTGGTTTTGGGGACCTGTCCGACCCTTGCACTTACAACGGCGGTTTTTAACGGAATAGGCATGGGAATAGCTGCAGCAGCAGTCCTTATAGGCTCAAACCTTATTATTTCATTGATCAAGAAGATAGTACCCAATGAGATCAGGATTCCGATCTATATTGTAGTAATTGCTACATTTACTACAATAGTTCAAATGCTTGTGAAGGCATTTTCACCTGCATTGGACAAATCTCTGGGTATATATATACCCCTTATAGTCGTAAATTGTATTATTATTGCAAGGGCTGAGGCATTTGCCGCAAAAAGCCCTGTTCTGAATTCTGTAATGGATGGTGTGGGCATGGGTATTGGATTCACAGCGGCATTAATAATACTGAGCTCTGTAAGGGAGATCCTGGGAGCAGGTACATTTTTGGGTATGCCGCTTTTCGGGGCGGGTTTTGAACCTGCATTGATAATGATACTGCCTCCGGGTGGCTTTATGGTGTATGGGCTTTCAATAGCAGCATTTAATAAAATTACGAGCCTGAAGAAGAGCTAGGGGGGATATATATGAGATTAGGATTAATTATTATAGGTGCAATATTTGTAAATAACTTTGTTCTTTCTCAATTCCTGGGCATTTGCCCTTTCCTGGGAGTCTCAAAGCAGTTAGACACGGCGGTAGGGATGAGTGTAGCCGTTACTTTTGTAATGGGTCTTGCATCTGTAATATGCTGGATGATACAGTACTATATACTTGTACCCCTCAGTATAGGGTATATGCAGACAATAGCTTTCATACTGGTAATTGCCGGCCTTGTCCAATTCGTTGAAATGGTTATCAAAAAAACAAGTCCTGCATTGTATCAGGCTCTTGGAATATATCTGCCGCTTATTACTACTAATTGCGCGGTACTGGGGGTTGCTATACTGAATATTGATACAAATTACAATCTGATTGAGTCTTTGATCAATGGTGTTGGCGGGGGGTTGGGCTTTGCACTTGCAATAATACTTTTTGCAGGGGTAAGGGAAAGGCTTGAACTGGCACCGACTCCAAAGGCATTGGACGGCTTTCCTATAGCGATGCTGGCAGCCAGTCTCTTCTCTATTGCCTTCCTTGGTTTCAGAGGCTTATTTGCCGGATTGCTGTAGCTATTATAGAAAGTTGAGGTGACTGCCTTGTTTGATAGTATAGGTTTACCTGTGATAGTTCTGGGGGGGACCGCAATTTTTTTCGGTATTGTATTGGCATATGCATCGAAGAAATTTGCTGTTGAGGTTGACCCTAGAGTTACGGAGATAAGAGAAATTCTTCCCGGTGCGAATTGCGGAGGATGCGGTTATGCGGGTTGTGATGCTCTGGCTGAAGCAATAGTAAGGGGAGAAGTATCAATTTCCTTTTGCCCCGTTGGAGGGAACGAGGTTACTGAAAAAATTGCCGGCATAATGGGTATCGAAGCCGGCGATGCGGAGCGTCAGGTTGCAAGGGTCATATGCTGCGGAGATAAGGACAATTCAATAGAAAAGTATGAATATCAGGGCATTGAGGATTGCAAGGCAGCAGATATGCTTGCCGGCGGTGCCAAAGGCTGCCGCTTCGGATGCATGGGGCTTGGAACATGTGTAAGAGAGTGTCCTTTTGATGCCATACACGTGGTCAATGGTGTTGCTGTTGTTGATGAAGAAAAGTGCACTGCTTGTAAAAAATGCATGGCAGCTTGCCCTAAAGGTATAATAGAATTAGTACCTGCATCCAAAAAAGTAAGAGTACTTTGCAAAAATATAGAAAAAGGCAAATCTGTAATGGGAGTATGCAAGACCGGATGCATTGCATGCCAGAAATGCGTTAAAGCATGTAAATTTGATGCCATAAAGGTAGAAAACAATGTGGCAAAAATTGACTACAGCAAATGCACCAACTGTATGATGTGTGCAGAGGTCTGCCCTACCAGGACCATATATGCCAACTTTACAAACAGAAAAAAAGCGGTTATTGATGAGGATAAGTGCATAGGCTGCACAATATGTCTAAAGAGCTGCAATTTTGATGCAATTGAAGGAGAACTTAAAGCCAAACACAAAGTATTAGAAGACAAATGCGTTGGTTGCGGACAATGCGAATCAAAATGCCCTAAGGATGCTATTGAGTTAAAATAAAGGGATGCACAATTAAGGGTTAACATTTCTGTTAACCCTTAATTTGTAAATTACGCTGAAAGTATGCCCTTATTTTTGTCAGCCGCCTAAAACGTATTCATATAAATTGTGTTGAAGTATGGAATTTATAATGCTACACTGAAATATGAGGAGACATGAAGGCCATCGGATAATAACACCTGTGCGGGATTATGCGGCGAAGCCGCCTTTGTTCTATGATCTGCAAAATCATAAATATAAGTAATAAGGGAGATGAGTATATGAGAAAAGACATCAGAAGCGGATGGATAATGCTTCTTTTAGTGATATGCGGATTGGTTGTGGGTGGGTTTTTAGGTGAACTGGCAGGCAGCTTCCTGCCTATACTTAAATATGGCTACAAATTGGGCGTTTCTGCCCACGAATGGAATTTCCACGTTCTCAGGCTTACCTTTGGCTTTGATTTCAACATAAACATGTTCAGCGTTTTGGGGATCATATTTGCTATTTATGTATACAAAAAACTTTAAATAATATGAGGATCATACTGGCATCCAACTCTCCGCGGCGGGAAGAGCTGCTTACACAAATCGGGATGAAATTCGAGATAATACCTTCAAAGTTCGAAGAAAACATAACTGACCTGCCTGCCCCGGAATTGGCAGAGTATTTTGCTTGTATGAAGGCCAGGGACGTAGCTTCTTCTGTAAATGGAGATGCCCTGATAATCGGGGCTGATACAGTCGTCTTTCTTGATGAGATCATGGGGAAGCCGAAAAGCAGGAAGGATGCTGCAGATATGCTTAGAAAGCTTAGTGGGAAGAGGCATCTTGTAATATCCGGGCTCAGCATTATAAACACTGTTTCGGGTGAGATGCAGACTGGACATGAAAGTACTGCAGTAAAAATGAAAGAGCTGGAGGATGAGGAAATAGAAGCATATATAAACACCGGAGAATATGCAGACAAAGCAGGAGCCTATGCAATTCAGGGAAAGGGTTCTTTATTTATCGAGGGGATCGAAGGGGATTATTTTAACGTCGTTGGGCTTCCGCTGTTTCGACTGAGGAGGATGCTGGAATATTTCGGGGTGAAACTTATATAGAATTGAAGCGGAGTGTATTTACTATGAAGCCGGAGGTAAGGCACGCCACAATTAAAGATCTTCCTGAAATGGAAAGGCCAAGGGAACGCCTTGCAAGACATGGGGCTTCCGCCCTTTCTAATGCGGAGCTTTTGGCTATTTTGCTCCGAACCGGAACCAGAGAGGAAAGTGCGATCATACTGGCCCAAAGGCTTTTGATGCAGGAACAGGGTCTTAGATATCTTACTGACAGCGACATTGCACAGCTCAGCAGTATAAAAGGGATCGGACAGGCAAAGGCTGTACAAATCAAAGCCGCCATTGAACTGGGTAAAAGACTGGCCGCTTTTGAACCCGGTGCAGATAGGCCAATCAAATGTCCTCAGGATGTATCCGATTTGCTGATGGAAGAAATGAGATACCAAAAAAAAGAATACATGAAGCTATTGCTTCTGAATATAAAATGCAACCTTATTTCAATTGAGGATATTTCCGTAGGCAGTCTGAATGCCTCAATTGTGCATCCGAGAGAGGTTTTTAATCCTGCTATTAGAAAATCAAGTGCCAGTGTTATCATGGTGCATAATCATCCCAGCGGAGACCCTACCCCGAGCAGTGAGGATGTTGCAATAACCGCAAGGATAAATGAAGCGGGGAAGCTAATTGGCATTGAATTAGTCGATCATATAATTTTAGGAGATGGTAAATATATAAGTTTGAAGGAAAAAGGTCTGTTGTAGGGTCCAATGTTTGGATAATCAACACAAAAATGCAAAATATACTTGTGAAGTGAATAACTTGTTTTCCGGTTGTAAATCATATTAAAGACATTTCAGATCATTATCCAATGACCACGCATGTTTCGCTAAGGAGGACATATTTATAATGAGTTTGTTCAGTTTTTTATCAAAGGATATTGGTATAGATCTAGGCACAGCAAATACCCTTGTATATGTAAAGGGTAAAGGAATCATCGTCAGGGAACCTTCAGTCGTTGCAATGAAGCTGGACACCAATACTGTTATGGCTGTCGGGGATGAAGCAAAAAAAATGATAGGGAGAACTCCCGGAAACATTGTAGCAATAAGACCAATGAGGGATGGGGTAATCGCAGATTTTAATGTCACATATAGAATGATAAAACATTTCATAGGGAAGGTGTATACCAATTCCCTTGTAGGTAAGCCTAGGGTTCTGGTCAGTGTGCCCTCCGGGATCACCGAGGTTGAAAAAAGAGCGGTGGAAGAGGCTGCAGTCCAAGCCGGTGCACGAATTGCAAGGCTTATTGAGGAACCTATGGCAGCTGCTATTGGTGCCGGCCTCCCTGTTGGAGAGCCTACGGGAAGCATGATAGTTAATATGGGGGGAGGTACTGCCGAAATTGCAGTTATTTCTCTGGGAGGAATAGTGACAAGCAAGTCTATCAGGGCTGCAGGCGACAAGCAGGATGAGGCAATCGTACATTATATTAAAAGAATGTATAATCTTGCTATAGGTGAACGCACCGGTGAGGAAATAAAAATCACAATCGGTTCTGCATATCCTCAGGCAATTGAGGGTTCGATGGATATCAAAGGAAGAGATCTGGTGACCGGTTTGCCCAAAACCATACATATAAGTTCTGAGGAAGTGCTTGAAGCATTAAAGGAACCTGTTGCCACTATATTGGAGGGAATAAAAAGCACCCTGGAAAAAACCCCTCCTGAATTAGCCTCGGATATAATCGACAGAGGAATAATGCTTTCGGGAGGCGGGGCTCTTTTATATGGCCTGGATACTTTGGTGGCGCGGGAGACTGGAATGCCCGTTAGAGTTGCCGAAAATCCACTGGATTGTGTAGCCTCCGGGACAGGGAAAGCATTGGAGCAGTACGATAGTATAAACAAATCCTATTCAGCCCGGAAGAGTAAGTAACTATTTAGAATAAACGGGCAACTGTCAATTGACAAATACCTGTCAAAAATGCATGATTTGTGAGGTAAGTTAGTATGAGGATTAGAAATAAACTTCTAATTTCTTTAGGAATTATTGCGATATTGCTAATAGCGCTGATTTCTGTTACCTCTCAAGGCAGGGCCAAACCCAGTGCTGTTGAAGACTTGCTCGGGGGAATAGTTACTCCGGTACAAAGGATGTTTTACTCTTCAGGGGAGTTTTTCAAAAATACCTTCAGGAATTTATATGAATTAAGAAGCCTTAAAACAGAAAATGATGCATTGAAGGAAGAAGTCGAGAGTCTTAAACACCAGAACAGACAGCTGATACAGATGGCATTGGAAAACAACAGGTTGCGCAGCCTCCTGGATTTTAAGGATAACAATTCGCTGTTTGAGTATGTCGGAGCCAGTGTGACCGGAAGGGATCCGGGAAATTGGTACGACGTATATACAATTAATAAGGGTTCAAAAGACGGAGTTGGTATCAATGATGCGGTAATAGTCAATTATGGACATCTGGTAGGAAAAGTGATTGAAGTTGGGGCCAATTATTCAAAGGTTTTGGCAATTATAGATGAAAGAAGCTCTGTAAGCATAATTGTAAATAGGACAAGGGATATGGGAATTGTATCCGGCAGCCCCGGTTCTGATGTTATTGCAATAATGGAACTTGAGGCGGACATAGTAAAGGGTGATGATATAATTACCTCAGAGTACAGTACACTGCCTAAGGGTTTATATATTGGCAAAGTCAAGAGTGTAGAAAAGCAGGAGAGAAAACTTCAGAAGGTTGTTGTTATAGAACCCTCAGTTGATTTTAAAAGACTGGAAGAAGTATTTGTAGTTAAGCCAATTGAATGATATATGTCCTAAATGTATAGTTCAATGAAATTGAAATAAGCAGGAGGCAGCTAATGAGGATAGCAGTAATTTGTATATTGGCTGTTGTAAATGTCATATTTGAATCAACGTTACTGCAATACACCCGCATATACGGGGTAAAACCTGACTTTTCAATAATGATAATCGTAGCCTACGCCATTATAAGAGGGAGCTCCTATGGGGCCTTTATCGGACTAGGAATAGGACTGCTGATTGATACCATGTATGGAAGGGTCATTGGGGTCAATGCATTTTCATACATGGTAACAGGATATATTATCGGCCAGTCCCACGAAAATGTTTTTAAGGACAGTTATATACCACCGTTTATTTTTAATGCAGCGGCAATTATCATTTCTCAGCACTGCTTTATTCTGTTCTCATATTTTTCAAGGAATTTTTCAAGTATCGGGATACCATATATCGGTATGCTGCTGAAGGTAATATTGCCCCAGGCGGCTTATAATGCAATAGTAGGTTTGATGGTGTATAGGGTGATGTACAAGCTGGATGAGACCCCCTTTATGGATAAAAGGATATATTAGCTGATGTAGCCGGGAAGCAAGGAGCAGGAGACAATTACTGAAGACATGGCAGGTGATCATATGTTCAAAAAATATTTTAAGGATAGGCTTGATATTATCAGGGCAGTCATAATTTTGATATTCCTGGTCATTTCATTCAGACTTGCAGATTTGCAGCTGGTAAAAGGGGAATACTATTGGAAAAAGTCGGAGACCTTAAGAACCAGAAATATATCTGTTGCAGCGCCCAGGGGGCTTATTGCAGACAAATTCGGACGACTTATTGCGGGAAACAAGCAAAGCTATTCTGTAAATATAATGAAGACTGAAGTGCCCCAGAGCACACTAAATGACATTGCGCTATCCGTTATAAATATAATAGAAAAAAATGGGGACAGCTATAAGGACGAAATTCCTATTCTCATAGATCCCATCAGGTTTTCCTATCAGGATGACGAAGACAATTGGAAGAAAAAATACGGAATACCGGAAAATTCTGCCCCCCGGGATGCCTTCGCAAAACTTCGTCTGGATTATGATATCCCCCCGGATACAGCTGATCTAGAGGCTTATGAGATGCTTAAATTTGATAATAATGTAGAACTGCCTTTTGATGTTGACGAATTTGTATATGATTACAAGAAATCCGAAATGAAGTGGAGGCAGGTAAATGGCTTTGATTATGATGTAACGGCAGAGAGAATATTTGAAATACTTTGCATCAAATATAAAATACCCAGGGATGT
>CAYURW010000105.1:0-8671 GCA_964447145.1 uncultured Clostridiaceae bacterium | reverse complement strand
ATGAGTGCGTTGCCCTGGGTGCTGCAATACAGGCTGCGGTACTGACGGGAGAAGTCAAGGATGTGCTCCTTCTGGATGTTACTCCTCTTTCCCTCGGTATAGAGACCTTGGGTGGGGTATTTACAAAGCTTATTGAGAGGAATACAACCATACCCACAAAGAAGAGCCAGATATTTTCGACAGCTGCTGACGGGCAGACCAGTGTTGAGATCCATGTACTTCAGGGTGAAAGGGAAATGGCTGCATACAACAAGACTCTTGGAAGATTCCAGCTTTCGAATATACCTCCGGCACCAAGGGGAGTGCCTCAAATAGAAGTAACATTTGATATTGATGCGAATGGTATTGTGCATGTGTCCGCAAAGGACCTCGGTACAGGAAATGAACAGAAGATCACTATAACTGCAAGTACAAACCTTTCAGAAAACGACATAAATTCCGCTGTCAAAGATGCTGAAAAGTTTGCTGCAGAAGACAAAAAAAGAAAAGAAGAAGTGGAAACAAGAAATAACGCAGATAGCCTTGTATATCAGACAGAAAAGAACCTTAAGGACCTGGAGGGTAAACTTGCAGAGGAAGACAAGGCCAGAATCGAGGCTGAACTTAATAATGTAAAGGAAGCATTAAAGGGTTCGGATACAGAGACGATCAAAAATGCAACCGAGGAGCTTACAAAGGTTTTCTATGACATATCTTCGAAAATTTATCAGGCCAGCGGGGGGCAGCAAGAACCTGCCGAAGGGGAACCCCATAACGACAACACGGTAGATGCGGATTACAAAGTTGAAGACTAAAACTAATAAATAGTATAAAATATAAAATAGTGGCTGAGCAGGATACTATTACAGGTCTCCTGCTCAGTTATGATGGTGATAAGTATGGTATCCTGCCTGAAGTATTGCCGGTTTATTGGAAGGCGGTGGAAAATTGGCATCAAAAAGGGATTATTATGAAGTGATGGGAATTAACAAGACATCTTCTGAGGAAGAAATTAAGAGCGCATACCGAAAGCTAGCAAAAAAGTACCACCCTGATATGAATCAGGGCGACAAGGGTGCAGAAGCGAAGTTCAAAGAAGTGAACGAAGCATATGAAATCCTGAGTGATAAGGAAAAAAAGGCCAGGTACGATCAATTCGGTCATGCAGGGGTTGATCCAAACGGGTTTGGAGGCGGCGGGGGAGGCTTTGATGGCTTTGGGGACTTTGGAGGTTTTAGAAGCACCGGAGGCTTTGAAGACTTATTTGATGTGTTCTTCGGGGGAAGCGGCAGCAGCTTTGGAGGCGCAGGAGGGGCAAGAAGAAAATCAGGCCCCCAGAGAGGTGCCGACCTTAAATATGAAATTGAGATAGAGTTTGAAGAAGCCGCCTTCGGAGTCAAAAAAGATATATATATCACAAGGAATGAGACTTGCAATGAATGTAAAGGCACCGGTGCAAAGGCGGGGACTGGCACAGAAACCTGCAAAGCCTGCGGAGGAAGCGGAGAGGTAAGGTTTACACAAAACACGGTCTTCGGCAGGGTCGTAAATGTCAAGACCTGTGACGAATGCCGCGGGGAAGGCAAGATCATCAAAGAACCCTGTTCCCAATGCAAGGGTAAAGGCAGTATAAAAAAGAACCGTAAAATTACTATTGATATACCGGCAGGAGTCGATACCGGTTCCGTGATGCCCTTAAGGGGCGAAGGGGAGTCTGGGGCCAGAGGCGGAGCCTCCGGGGACTTATATATTTATATTAGGGTAAAACCCCACAAACTGTTTAGAAGAGAGGGTATAAATCTATATGGCGATGTGCCCGTATCCTTTACTCAAGCTGCCTTGGGTGACGAGATAGAAGTGCCTACTCTTGAAGGAAGGGTAAAGTATACAATACCGGAAGGTACCCAGACAGGGACTACGTTCAGAATAAAAAACAAGGGTATACCCGGACTGAAGAACAAAGTGAGGGGAGACCTCTATTTTACTGTCAAGGTAATAGTGCCAAAGAAGCTGACTGAAAATCAAAGGGAGCTGCTCAGAAAATATGCGGAAATAAGCGGGGACGATATAGAAGAGCAGAGGAAGTCATTTTTTGATAAGGTCAAGGATAGATTTGGGAAATAGGAAACTCCGGCAGGACCGGAGTTTTTCCCGCATATCTCGTATGTCATGAATATATTGTAAATTATTTTCCTATTATATATAATGGGGTAGGGTATAATTAGCTGTGGCAAGTAAACAAGCCCGGCATATTTTTATTATAAGAGGATGATATATTGAAATACGTGGAACTCCAGGTTATAACCTCCACAGAGGCATCCGATGCGGTATCTGAGATATTGTATGAAGAAGGGGCATCAGGAGTGCTGATAGAGGATCCCAATGACTTTAGGGCCCTGAACGGGGATGAAAAAAAGTGGGATTATGTGGATGACGAATTTTTAAGGCAATTGGGAGAAGACACAAAAGTAAAAGGTTACTTTTATTTTGAAGGATTTGATGAGCCCAAACGCAAAAAAGTCGAAGACCGTGTCCTTGAACTTGACGAATTCGGCCTTGATAAAGGGAAAGGCATTGTGACCACCAGGGAAGTAGATGACAGGGATTGGGCAGACTCATGGAAAAAATACTATAAACCTCTTAAGGTGGGGGACAGTGTGGTCATAAAGCCTACGTGGGAGGAGTATACGGCGGGCGCAGGGGAAGTCATTGTTGAAATTGACCCCGGGATGGCTTTTGGTACCGGTACCCACGAGACAACAATAATGTGCATTAGGCTATTGGAGAAGTATGTCAAGCTTGGCTACAGGGTATTCGATGCTGGCTGCGGCTCAGGGATACTTGGGATAACAGCTGCCAGGCTCAATGCAGGGAGGGTCCTTTGTATTGACACAGACGAGGTTTCCTGCAGAGTAGCTGAAGAAAACACAAAAGTAAACAGGGTGGAAGATAGGGTGCAGGTCAAATGTGGAAACCTCCTGGAACCGGTTTCTGGCAAGGCCGATATAATAGTTGCAAATATTATAGCCGATATAATCATCTCTTTAAGCAGGAACGCAATAAATTTTTTGAAAGAGGACGGAATATTCATATCCTCAGGCATTATTAAGGATAGAAGGGATGAAGTCCTGTGTAGGCTTAAGGAAGATGGCTTCAAGGTTTTGGATGTGCTTGAGATAGGGGAATGGTGTGCTATAGCGGCAAAGGGGAATTGATATGCACAGATTTTTCATTGAAAAACGGGATATAGTCAATGACAGGGTAACTATAAAGGGGGAAGATGCCCATCATATATCCAGGGTGCTTCGGTTGAAAGAGGGCGACACTATAACTTTGTGCGACGGTGAAGGAATTGATTATGCCGCAGCTGTCGGGAATATAGATAAGCATTCTATAGAGACAGTTATTAAAGGTAAAAGCCCGTCAAAGGGAGAACCGGGCGTTAATGCAGTATTATATCAGGGAATACCAAAATCGGCCAAAATGGATACTATTATTCAAAAGTGCACTGAACTGGGGGTAAAGAGGATAGTCCCTATTTATACCCAAAGGACTGTAGTAATATTGGGATCTGAAAAGGATAAAAAAAAGAAATTGGAAAGATGGGGAAAAATTGCCGAAGAGGCTGCAAAACAAAGCGGAAGGGGTGTCATTCCATATATTGATATGCCTATGACCCTGTCAGAGGCAATAAAGGACGCAGCTGCCCTTGATATGGCTATAATTCCTTATGAGCTTGAGAAAGATCTCTCCATTAGGGAGGTTCTCAAAGGCAACAAGGCGGATATCGGTTTTTTTATCGGGCCCGAGGGAGGGTTTGCTTCAGAAGAAATCGAGGAAGCGCGAAAGGCAGGGATAGTGCCTGTAACACTAGGTAGCAGGATACTGCGCACTGAAACGGCGGGCATCGTTGTACTGACCTGCATAATGTATCACTATGATCAGATGAGGTAGGAGGAAGCGCTTTGAAAAGAGCCGCATTTTATACCCTTGGATGCAAGGTCAACCAGTATGAAACGGAGTCCATGACGGAAAGCTTTGAAAATGCCGGTTATAGGGTAGTTGATTACTCAGAATTTGCTGATGTATATATTATAAACACCTGCACTGTGACCAACGTTGGGGATAGAAAGTCACGACAGATTATAAGAAGGGCTTTGGATATTAACCCGGATGCTTTTGTGGCTGTTGTAGGCTGTTATTCACAGATGGCACCTGAGGAAGTGTTTAATATACCGGGAGTCAGCCTGGTGGTAGGCACCGGGGACAAAAACAGAATAGCTGAGCTGGTAGAATATGCGGGCAAAAAGAAAGAAAAGCTCAACCTGGTAAACGACATAATGGAAGTAAGGAAGTTTGAAGAAACGCAAATCAAGAGTTACAAAGGCAGGACAAGAGCATTTCTAAAAATACAGGAGGGTTGCAGCCAGTATTGTACATATTGTATAATACCCTATGCCAGAGGACATGTCAGAAGCAGAAGGCCGGAAAGCATAGTAGAAGAGGTAAAGGTGCTTGCAGGCAGTGGGTTTAAGGAGATAGTGCTGACAGGAATACATGTGGCTTCTTATGGGAAGGACCTTGGGGATACCTCTCTCATTGAAATAATAGAAAAAGTCCATGAAATAGATGGAATTGATAGAATACGAATGAGTTCGGTAGATCCCAATTTAATGTCCCCCGGATTCATTGACAGACTTAGGGGACTGCCCAAAATATGCAGGCACTTTCATCTGTCCTTGCAGAGCGGGTGCAATGAGACCTTAAAGAGGATGAACAGAAAGTATACTGCGGAAGAATACAGAGGGACTGTCGAAAGGCTTAGGGGGGCTTTTGCCGGCGTGGCCATAACAACAGATCTGATCGTTGGCTTTCCGGGGGAGACAGAGGAAGAATTTCAAAAAACGGTTGATTTTATAAAAGAAATATCCTTTAGTGCAATGCATGTTTTTAAGTATTCGCCGAGGAAGGGGACCCCGGCCTATGAGTATAAGGATCAGGTAAAACCCCAGGTCAAGGAGGCAAGGAGCAGGCTTATTTCTGACATTGCCAGAGAAAATGAAAGGAAATTTATAAAAAGCTTCATAGGGCGAAGCATGAAAGTTTTGTATGAGAAACAAACCGATGACAAAAGCCTTGTTTTTGAAGGCTTGACAGATAACTATATCAGAGTGGTAACTGAATCTCATAGGGATTTAAAGGGGAAATTAATTGAAACAGCCCTAATGGAGATAAAGGAAGATTATCTGGTTGGAAAAGTGTAAAATCTCTGTCTTAAAATGAATTTTTGCAGGAATTTGATAGATTTTTGTTGAATATGATAATCAAGGCAAAACTTTCAGTATTATGCAAGGGCCCATGGGAGTACAAAGCCTTACTGGTTAAGGAGGTGAAGCAATGAACGACTGTATATTTTGTAAAATAATCAAGGGGGAAATACCGTGCAGCCTGGTTTATCAGGATGACAAAATAATGGCATTTAATGATATCAAGCCTCTTGCTCCGCTCCATATATTGATTATTTCAAAACAGCACATTGGATCTGTTCAGGATTTGGATAAAAATAATTCATGGATTATTGCACATATTTTTGAAAGAATCCCTGATATTGCAAAAAAAGCAGGTATTTCAGACAGCGGATACCGTATTGTTACCAATATTGGCAAGGATGGCGGCCAAGCAGTTCCACACCTCCATTTTCATATTCTGGGGGGGCGTGCTCTTGATAATGCCATGGGATAAATGCCATTATCAAAAACCTATTATTGACACTAAACAATTGATTAATGTATAATAGACTGAGTATTTTATTATCCAGCAGAGTAACCGGCAGCTTAAGCAGACTTTGCCATCGGGTATGGATTTGCCGGGATGGATTTGAATTTGCCCCACTTAGTAACACAATTGTTACCAGCGGAGGGAGGGAAATATATGTCGGAAATTAAAGTTGGCGAAAATGAATCTCTTGAAAGCGCCCTCAGAAGGTTTAAAAAGAAATGTGCAAGGGCCGGGGTTTTGGCGGAAGTCAGGAAAAGAGAGCATTATGAAAGCCCAAGCGTAAAGAGAAGGAAGAAATCTGAAGCTGCAAGGAAAAGAAAAACAAAATAAAGAAGGTTGATGCAATGTCCCTCAAAGAAGTATTAATGAGCGATCTCAAATCTGCAATGAAGGAAAAGGACGTTATCAGGAAAAATGTGATCACAATGGTAAGAGCCGGTATTTTGCAGATTGAAAAGGACAAAAAGGTTGAATTGGATGATGAGGGTGTCATAGAGGTGATAGCAAAAGGGGCCAAACAAAGAAGGGAATCAATTCCTGACTTTGAAAGAGGCAACAGACCCGACCTGGTAGAAGGCTTAAAAAAGGAAATTGACATCTTGATGGGTTATCTGCCCCAGCAGCTTTCTGCGGATGAACTTAATCAAATAGTAGCAGATGCGATATTTGAAACAGGTGCACAAACAATGCAAGACCTGGGAAAGGTGATGAGTGCGCTGATGCCAAAGGTTAAGGGCAGGGCTGACGGCAAATTGGTCAATTCGATTGTAAGGGAGCATTTACAAAAATAAGAACGGGGATTCGACATGAGCTTTCATTGAAATATTCTATGAATCGCAAGTAGTTCTTTGGGCAGACAGCAGATAAAGCTGTCTGCTTTTGGCATACCGATTATTTGTACGATTTGCATTAGGATACTATTTATCAAATGCTCACAGAGCATTGCGGACAAAACGCACAAGCGCTCATTGAATGGAAGGGGGCTAAAAAATGTTTAAATCAGGGCTATTTAAGAGCAAGAATAACAGCGAAAAAGAAGATGTTCAGAAAATATGCGAAAAGCAGGAGGATGTTCCGAAGAAAAGCCATTCGAAAAAAGAAGTTTCTGATGTGGTAAATCATAAGAAAATGGTGGGTAAGATCGGTTACCGGGTAGAGGAAGCCGGATTTGTAATCGACAGTCTGATAGACAAGACGGGGAATATAACCAAATATTTGGAGGTACAGAATAATTCCGTAGAGAAGGTAGTGGAAGAGATTAGCAACTATTCCGCTCTTGCAGAGGAAGTGTTTTCAAGTATTGAAAATGCAAAGGATATTTCTGATCAGACCATGGAGATAGCAAAGAAAGGTAATAGTGCAGCCAATGATTCCGTAAAGGCTATGAATGAAATTGAAGTGTCGGTGACAGAATCGATGGGAGTTGTAAATATATTGAGCAAAAAGGCTGCTGATATAAACGAGCTCCTCAAAGTGATCAAGGATATAGCGGATAGCACCAACCTTCTATCTTTAAACGCTTCAATAGAAGCAGCAAGAGCAGGGGAAGCGGGGAGAGGCTTCGCTGTAGTGGCTCAGGAGGTCAAGAACCTGGCGGGGAGGAGTGTTGACTCAATAAAGTATATTAATGACATAATCAAGGAAATAAATGAAAGTGTGCTTGTAGTCACGGCTTCCATGAACAAGACCATAAGCAAGGTAAAGGAAGGCACCGATATTTCCAACAATACAATGGAGGTTTTCAATACAATCATTGAGGCAGTTGACAACAATAAACGCATTTCTGATGAAATAAATTCGACAGTCGCCAAGCAGACTGAAAATCTTGAGGAAATGGTCAACTCGACCTATGAAATGAGCAATACTTTCAACAAGTTGATAATGGCTGTAGAGCAAGCTTCACTTTACACACGGTTTACAAAGACTGCCCTGGAGGCTCTGGAATCATCCTCAAATCAACTAAAGGCTTCTACTGACAGGCAGTATTCGAACAAAACATCGGAAGAGGAATATTCGCCGGTTTTGGTGACCTGCCTGCCCAGCGCACTTCAGACCTTTGATCCGCATATGTCTTTTGAATACGTAGGAAGCCATATAATGAGCAATACCAATAGCGGACTGCTTAATATTAATTCTTCGAGTCAGGTAACGGCAGGCATAGCGAAGAACTGGGATCTGGAAGAGGACGGCCTTACCTGGGTCTTCCATTTGAGAAGGGGCGCCAAATTTCACAACGGCCGCGAGATCACAGCCGATGACGTCAAGTATTCTTTCGAAAGGGTGCTCAGCCCGAAGCTGAACTCCCCGAACAGCTGGGTGCTTATGAGCGTGGAAGGTGCGGAAGAATTCAATTCAGGAAGGGCAAAAGAGGTTAAAGGGATAAGGGTTCTTGACAAATACAGGATATCTCTGAAATTGACTGCTCCCCATTCGGGATTTCTTCTTAACATTGGGCAGTTCAGCGCATCCATTTTGCCTCAGGAGGAAATTGAACAAGGCAGGATAATGGGCTGCGGCCCCTATAGGATAACTGATATCCGGGATGAAAAATTTGCCCTTGAGGCTTTTGAAGATTACTATAATGGGGAACCGTATATAAAGAAAATAATTGTTGAGATCAACAATAAGGATGTATCGAATGGATTTAAAGATGGTAGATACGACTTTGTAGTATCCGATAACAGCAGTATAATTGACGGGGTCAGGGATAACAGTGCCATTAAGGTACAGACAAAAGAAATAATAGGTACATACTATGCCGGCTTTAACCTTTTATCCGACTCTCCCTACGTCAGTAATAAGGGAGTGCGGAAGGCCCTGAATATGGTGGTGAATAAGAAAAGGATAATTCAGGAGGTAATGGGCGGCCTTGCTGTGGAAGCCAGGGGACCTTTTCCACCAAGCATTGTTGATA
>CAYURW010000104.1:0-8927 GCA_964447145.1 uncultured Clostridiaceae bacterium | reverse complement strand
TCTGGTATCTGTTCTGACTATTTCACTAATATTGTTTACTGCAACTGCACCTATGGTAATTCCAAGTATAAACAGCACTGTCATTATAAGATAAGATAATATATTATAGGCAAGGTGCCTTTTAATTGCATTATTTAGGCTGTTCAGCACAAGAAATACCTCCCTTTGCCATAATCTGTGAATAACTCTGATATTTCTCTATGTTGATAATATGCTTCAGAGGCAAACATTATGATATTATTTACTATTTGTCCATGTTCCAAAAAAGCAGCTGTGCAAAGGCCCGTTAGAACCGGGACTTCACATAGCTGCTTGCTGCAGGGGTTATATGATTATAAAAATTTGATCAGCTGATTTTGAGTTCGATTCTTAATTTGTCCGCTATCATTGCAATGAATTCGCTGTTTGTTGGCTTGCCTTTAACATTGTGTATAGTGTAGCCGAACAGATTATTGATAACATCAATTCTGCCTCTTCCCCAGGCTACTTCAATAGCATGCCTTATTGCTCTTTCCACCCTGCTGGGTGTTGTATTGAATTTCCTTGATATCGAAGGATATAATTCCTTGGTGATTGCACTTAGTAACTCCATATTGTTAACAACCATTGTGATCGCTTCTCTTAAGTAAACGTATCCTTTTATATGGGCCGGAACACCAATCTCATGAATGATATTAGTTATTGCTGATTCCAATTCTCTTGGTGTTGTTGATGCTGGTATGGTAATAGTTACTGGTTGTATGTAATTTTTTCTATCAGTCTCGCTGCTGATCATTCCAAAGCATTCCCGGATTCTCTTTGCAAATACTTCCATGTCAAAAGGTTTGACTACGTAGTACTCTGCTCCGAGTGTAAGAGCCTTTTGTGTTATTTTGTCCTGCCCAACGGCCGAAAGTACAATAACCTTTGGGATTTTTTCCAGCTGCATTTGATTTAATTTTTCGAGTACCCCAAGGCCATCGAGGTGTGGCATTATAATATCCAGTATTACAATATCCGGGAATTTACTTTCTATTATATCAATAACCTCAAGGCCGTCCTTCGCTACACCAACCACTTCAAAGTCCGGCTGTGTAGTTAGATACTCACTTAGAATAATACAAAAATCTTTATTGTCGTCTGCAACTAGGATCTTGATTTTTTGTAAATTCATTGATATTCCTCCCATTAATTGCTATTTTCTAATATTATATTCGACAATGCAATTTCTTTTCCTGCAATTAATCTTTAATTGATATATAAATAATTTCAAACAAATTAATGCAGCATTATTATCAAAATTTCTACAAAAAACGATATAAACAAAAATTAAGGGCTGTGTTTGCACAGCCCTTAATTTTTGCAATTCTATTCGTTGGAAGCACTTTCGAGTGGTGTTTCAAAAGTTATACCTGCTTCTTTCAGCATCCACTCGATAGAAACACCAAAGCCCCTTGATGGATCATTTACAAGAACATGAGTTACCGAACCGACTAATTTGCCACCTTGAATTATAGGGCTCCCTGACATGCCCTGAACTATACCTCCGGTTCTTTCAATAAGCTCTTTATCTGTAATTTTGATTATCATGCTTTTTGATTCCGAACTCCTCTGACTCATAACCTTTTGTATTTCTATATTAAACTCTTCCACTTTATTTCCTTCAATTGTTGTCAGTATTTTTGCAGGCCCTTCTTTGATCTGATTGCCCAAACTTACAGAAATCGACCTGGAATTATCCATGTTATGGTTCTTCGACAATTTTCCGTATATTCCAAAGCTTGTATTTTTTTCAATAACCCCATAAGCATCCTCACTGTCATAAAATACACCAACTAATTCTCCCGGTACGGTTTTTTTTGCTTTTTGAATTGATGCAATCTTTGATTTCACTATCCTGCCACTGTTAACGTCTATTAATACACCCGAATCAATGTCTGTAATGCCGTGTCCCAAGGCGCCGAATATTCTGCTTTGCGGATCATAAAAAGTCAGTGTTCCTACTCCTGCTATATTGTTTCTTACCCATAGGCCAATTCTATATATATTGTCCTCCTCGCATTTCACCGGTTTAATGCCAAAACCATATATTTTTCCTTCTCTTTCTACCTGTATCATAATTTTTTCATTCTTATTCTGTCTGTTATTTAAATAATCAACAATATCCCTTTCCTTCTCTACCTGATTGCCATCTATTTCGATTATTTTATCCCCTGTCTCAATACCTGCATCTGCAGCGGGGCTGACTTTTCTCCCTTTTTCATCGGTAATGCTTGATAAACCGACAACTAAAACTCCTTTCGATTCTATTCTTACACCTATAGCCTCTCCCGAGGGTACTACCTTTATATCGGGGATGATGTTGAGTGTTACTTCTTTTATTGGAAGCATCCCCAAAAGCATAAGATTAACTTTAGCTGTTCCTCTTATATCGTTTTGCTTTGATTCTAATCTCAGACCCAATGTCATATTATCTGGAAGCTTCTGGTCCTGTCCCTGAATAACATTGATTTCATTAGGGAAACTATAGATAGTTGTTAGCAAATTTATCAGGCAGAGTATTATTAATATCAGAGTGGCGTATGAAAAAATTTTTTTGAGGTTTTTTCTATACAACAGCATCACTCTCCTGCTCCCCAGAAGAGTCCACCTTCAATCAAAAATCTCTCTAACTTAAGTTAACCTTTTTAAAGTCCTATTATTCTCTTAAAATATTGAACATACGCAATTATTTGACTGTACACATAAGAATAAATGCGGCGAAGCCGCATTTATTCTTATGTGCCTTTTTTTTACATTTTTCCGATTATCTTTTCAGCATGTTCAATGGATGCTTCTATATTTTTTTCTCCTCCAAGCATTCGCGCAATTTCTTTAATCTTTTCTTCATTATTTAAGATGCTTATTATTACATAGGTTTTGCTGTCAATTACTTTTTTGTCTACAAATATATGATTGTCTGAAAGGCTGGCTATCTGGGGCAAATGTGTTATACATAGAATTTGGGAAGCACCTGATATTGTTTTGATTTTTTGCCCTACCATATTAGCTGTCTGGCCTCCGACACCTGCATCTATCTCATCAAATATAATACATGGGGCTTTTTCTTTCTCAGAAAAAGCATTTTTTATAGCAAGCATCACCCTTGACATTTCTCCTCCCGATGCTATTTTGCACAAAGGCTTTTCAGGTTCACCGGGATTTGGGGAAAGGTAGAATTCAATTTTATCAAAGCCATTGATACTTATTATATTCTCATCTTTCGTTATTTTTATTAAAAATCTAGAGCCCCACATATTAAGCTCCCGAAGTTCTTTTTCTATAAGTTTTCCAAGATCCTCCGCCAGTTCTTTTCTTCTGTCGGACAGCAGCCCTGC
This sequence comes from uncultured Clostridiaceae bacterium, assembly GCA_964447145.1. Classification (GTDB taxonomy): domain Bacteria; phylum Bacillota; class Clostridia; order Lutisporales; family Lutisporaceae; genus BRH-c25. Next base: position 5,571 of record CAYURW010000104.1, on the reverse strand, counting down.
TTTTATTTCATATTCTTTTCTTGTTTCCAGAATTTCCTTTTCAATTTCCAGAGAAAGCGTTTCACTGTTGATTAATTCAGTGAGTTCACTTGCAGCATTGTCCATATATAATAGTATTTCCTCAATACTGTTTCCATATTTTCTTTTCAGTTTGTTTATATGATCGATACGTTCTTCTAATTTATCTATTTCACTGTCATCAAATTCTATGTCATCATTATAAGCTCTTAGCACTCCTTTTATATCTTCAAGCTGGTATATAATCCCTTCAATTGCGGATTTATGATTTTCCAGACTACTGTCTATAAAAATCAATTCTCCGAGGCCTCTAACACTATCGTTCAATAGATCAATAGCGCTTTTTACAGCCCCGTCCCCATTATAAAGGCAGTTGAATACAAAGCTAAGGCCTTTGAGCAATTTTTCCGAGTTTATTAAAACATTTCTTCTGTTTTTTAATTCTTCATCCTCGTTAGGTTTTAATACTGTGTTACTGATTTCCTCGATCTGATATCTCAGAAGATCTAGTTTTCGCTCTCTTTCACCTGCACTGCCACTGATGCTTTTAAGTCTTTGCTCCAGATTACCGAGCTTGTCCGTCAAAGCTTTGATGTCACTTTTTATAAATTTAATAACATCACCGCCAAAACTATCCAGAAGCTCGCCATGCTTGGCAGTATTAAAAAGCAGTTGATGCTCATTCTGGCCTACTATATCCAGCAAATGCTGCGCAACATTTTTAAGCATTGACAGACTGACTGTCCTGCCGTTTAATCTGCATACCGATCTGCCCTGGATACTCACTTCTCTCATAATAATCAAACAGTTGTCCGTCTCTGTTTCTACTCCGTATTCTTCCAAAATCTCTGCGACATAATCAACCCCCTCGAGAGAAAATAATGCCTCTATCGATACCTTTACCTCACCGGCTCTTATTTCTTCCTTGCTGAGTTTTCCGCCTGCAACAGCCAAGAGTGCATCAATAATCATAGTTTTCCCCGAACCCGTTTCCCCTGTGATAATGTTAAGGCCGGGTTCAAAGGTTACCCTTTGCTGCTCGATTATTATGTAGTTTTTGATACTTAGCTCTTGAAGCATTTGCAATCACCTGTTTTTCATCATCTTCTTCAGTTTATCGATCAATACTTCAACATCTTCCTGATTTCTTACCAGAATAAAAATTGTATCATCTCCCGCCACAGTTCCTACCATCTCGTTGTAATCCAACACATCGATAGCCTCGGCTGCCGCATTTGCAGCACCGGAAAAAGTCTTGACCACGACTATGTTCCCGGAATAGTCCACATTTAATACCGATTCTGCAAACACTTTCACAAGGCGTTCACTAAGCACACTGTCCTGTTCCTTCATTGAGGCATATTTGTATACACCGTTAGGGTCAAGCACCTTTACCAGTTTTAGTTCCTTTATGTCCCTTGAAACCGTAGCCTGAGTAATATTGTAACCGCTTTTCTTTAGCTCTTCCGCTAAGTCCTCCTGAGTTTCAATCGGGTTTCTTTCAATTATTTCCAAAATCTTTACATGTCTGGATATTTTCATTTCTTTACCTCCCACAATATACTTATTATCGCTCAGAAATCTTCCTTCTCAGAACGTCAAAAAAGCTTCTTTGCTTAAGCTTTACCAGGTTAGTAATGCGGCTTGAGCCTCTGACCTTTACTATATCGCCGGGGTTTACTTTATATGAATCCTGTCCGTCAACAGAAAGCAGAACCTCATAATTCTCTTTGCAAATTTCTATTCTGACCTCATCCTTGTCTGAGACCACTATTGATCTATTGTGTATGGTATGGGGGCATATAGGTGTAATTATAAGCACGTTCAATTCAGGGCTTACAATTGGTCCGCCGGCGGAAAGCGAATAAGCGGTAGACCCTGTTGAACTGGATACAACTATTCCATCAGCAGAATACAGTTCAAAAAAACTGTCGTTAATATATAGGGAAAAGCTTACCATCCTGGGGACCATTCCCTTTGTAATGCTAAAATCGTTGAGAGCCAGTAGTTTAGGGTTTTCCTCATTGCTGTTTTCTAAAAAGGCCTCTAACATCATCCTTTTTTCTATTAAAAAATCTCCTGTAATTATTTTGCTCAAGGATGCGTACATATCGCTTATTTCAGCTTCAGCCAAGAACCCTAGGTGCCCAAGGTTGATCCCGAATAATGGGACATTGTATTGAGAAGACTGCCTAGCGATGTTTAGTATTGTGCCATCTCCCCCAAGTACTATTACTACGTCGCTTAATGAATAGATTTCTTCTCTATTCAGCCCGATATCCTTCTTATTCAGATATTCTGCTGTTTCCGGTTCTAAAAACAATTGTATGTCTTTATCCCCAAACCAGTTCAAAATGCTTTTAGTAACGTTCAAGTCTTTGTCTTTCATCAAATTTGGGATAATTCCTATTTTCATACTTTATTACACCATCCAATGCTTCTAAACAAATTTCACAAAATACTTCCGGATACACTCTGTATAATGATTCTGAATATATTCTGCAAAGTGTCTCCGGAGATACTCAATATAATACTACCAGAGATACTCAATATAATACTACCAGAGATACTCCATACAATACTACCAGAGATACTCCATACAATACTACCAGAGATACTCCATATAATACTTATAGATACATTTTATATTATGTTTCCAGGATTATCTACATATTTATAGAAAACGTGTATTAAATAGAATCCGCTTAAATGTTTTATCAAGGTATAACGTAATTTTATGATAAAACTTCATGAGCTTTTTGTACAATGCCGGAAATATCAACCCCGAATATTTTGTCATCCGGATCCTTGTCCTTGGACAAAAGCAATAGATATTCAATATTTCCCTCAGGCCCTTTTATGGGAGAGTAAATTAACCCCTGTACGAGAAGACCTAAATCGTTGTTGCAGAAAAGAATTATTTTTTTAATTACTTCTTCATGTACGGACTTTTCTCTGACTACCCCCTTCTTCCCTACTTTTTCCCTTCCTGCCTCAAATTGCGGCTTTATCAGGCATACAATTCTACCATTCTCATTTAGCAGTTGTTTTACAGAAGGAAGCACCTTTGTCAGCGAGATAAAAGAAACGTCTATCGCAGCAAAGTCTGCATATTCATTAATATCCCCCGGAGTAACGTATCTGATGTTCGTCCTTTCCATACATATGACTCTGGCATCTGTACGGAGTCCCCAGCTTAGCTGGCCATAGCCTACATCTATTGCATATACCTTTGCCGCACCATTTTTTAGCATGCAATCCGTAAAGCCGCCAGTAGATGCGCCAACATCAATTGCCACCAAATTCTTAAGATCCAGTTTGTATTCCAGGATCGCTTTTTCCAGCTTAAACCCGCCTCTGCTTGCATACTGAATTCCGGTACCTCTTATCTCAATTTTTGAATCAACGGAAACCCTGGTACCGGCTTTATCTATCTTCTTATCATCAACATATACAACTCCTGACATAATCTGGCTGCTTGCTTTTTCTCTGCTTGTTGTCAATCCGAGCTTATGGATGATTATATCAAGCCTTTCCTTTTCCGCCAAAGCCTTCTACTCCTTCATAATAGCATTAAAGATACTTTCAGCATCTATTCTTTTGAGGCGATATAGCTCTTCTGCTTCTCCATGAGTTATAAAACTGTCATCATAGCCTATGACCCTTACATTTACATTTGCCCTCCTGCGGCTGAATAATTCAAGAATACTGCTTCCAAAGCCCCCGCTTATAACATTGTCTTCAATTGTATAAATGATCTTATGCTTAAGTGAAAGATCCACAAGCAGCTCTTCATCAAGAGGCTTTATAAATCTTGCATTTACCAGTGTAAACTTTTTGTTCGCTTTTTCAAGCATTTGCCTTACTTGCAGTGCCTTGCCCACCATATTTCCCTCTGTAATTATAACTCCATCCTCCCCACTGAAAAGCACTTCACTCTTGCCAAACTCCAAAGGAGTATCGAGGGACTCAAATTCCCGCACTATTCCTCTCGGATATCTTATTGCAGAAGGCCCATTAAGGCTTATCGCCAACCTTAACATATTCCTTAATTCTTTTCCGTCTTTTGGGCTCATAATAGTGATATTTGGTATATGCCTAAGGAATGAAATGTCAAATACCCCCTGGTGGGTTTCTCCGTCTGAACCAACGATACCTGCCCTATCTATGGCAAATACTACATTGAGTTTCTGATTACAGACATCGTGGATGACCTGATCGTAGGCCCTTTGAAGAAATGTAGAATAGACGGCAAATACAGGCCGCAAGCCCGACGAAGCCAAACCCGCACAAAAGGTCACTGCGTGCTGTTCAGCAATTCCGACATCGAAAAATCTATTTTTGTATTTGGATTCAAAACCTGCTAAACCTGTTCCTTCTCCCATAGCGGCCGATACTGCAACAATTTTTTCATTTTCTCCTGCGAGTTCTGTAAGGGAATCTCCAAATACCTCTGAATAGGTTTTTTCTTTATTTTTAGCTTTAAGCTCACCGTTTTCAATGAAAAAAGGGCTGATCCCATGGTACTTGCTCGGTTTGTTTTCGGCCATAGAATAACCTTTCCCTTTCACAGTCATAACGTGAATCAAAACAGGATATCCATTGTATTGTTTTGCTCTTTTTAGAACATCCTCAAGTTTCATCACATCATGACCGTCAATGGGACCTAAATACTTAAAACCCAGCTCTTCAAAAAATACTCCCGGAACAACCAGATATTTTAACCAGTCTCTTAAGTTCTCTGCTAACTTGAACATTTTTTTACCGATAACCGGGATCTTATTCAAAAAAGCTCCAATCCTGTTCTTAAATCTGAAATATGCAGGCTGTGTCCTTAACTTGCCAAGGTAATTAGATATACCTCCTATATTATGGGATATTGACATTTTGTTATCATTTAATATGACAATAAGGTTTGTAGGAAATTCTCCCGCATGGTTCAGTGCCTCAAAGGACATACCTCCGGTAAGGGCTCCATCTCCGATAACGGCAACTACAGAATAATTCTCTCCGGCCAGATCCCTTGCCTTTGCCATTCCAAGAGCTGCTGATATCGATGTACTGCTGTGACCTGTTTCGAATATATCGTGTATACTTTCCGACCTTTTGGGGAAACCGCTGATACCTCCAATTTTCCTTAGGGTCCTAAAGCTTTCTCTTCTTCCTGTAATAATTTTGTGGACATAAGATTGATGTCCCACGTCCCAGATTATTCTGTCACTGGGAGATTCAAAAACTCTATGCAACGCAAAAGTAAGCTCTACTACACCAAGATTTGATGCTAAATGACCCCCGTTTTCCGACACTACGTTGATAATATAATCTCTTATCTCCCCCGAAAGTTTGTTAAGCTCAGAATAGCTTAACTTTTTCAAGTCTGAAGGAGAATTAATTCTGTCCAAAACTTTATACATTTTAACCCACCTGTTCGTAAAAATAGAATGATGTACTGCTGCAATGCTAAACCATTATATTAGCTACTAGTATTCCCAGAATTGCGCCTGCCACCACCTCTTTCGGAGTGTGCCCTATGAGTTCCTTCAGCCTTTCATC
>CAYURW010000103.1:0-8978 GCA_964447145.1 uncultured Clostridiaceae bacterium | reverse complement strand
TTATCTCCTGATTCAGACCCATAAGTCCTATGGTAGGAAAGCTCTCGCTCTTTCCAAAGTAAACATAGGACACATTTTTCATCTTACCCGTGACAATAGGGTCGGAAGCCTCCGCCTTTACAGTCTCAAAACCTGTCACAGTCAAAGCAAGGGCTGTAAGCAGGCATAGTGTTATATTAAGGAATTTTTTTAATTTCATTTACAGAACCTCCCTTCACTAATACTTAATGCCTTCAGGGATATTGAACATAGCAGCATCATAGGGTAGAACCTCAAAGAAAGCAGTTTTTATGCAGAACAGCGGTGCATCGCAAAACAGCACATATCCCGTTTCTTTGTCTACATAAAGTCTTAATTCCTCTTCATCCCTTCCGTTGCTCATGCTGTACGCCCTACAGGCTCTTTTGCAATATTCGTAGTCTTCCTCAGAAGCTACCCCATAATCCTTCATGTCCTCCAGGGCTCCGGGGTTCAATGCAAGTATCCTGCTGCTATCGTGTTTTACTGCCTTAAGCTCTATAGGATCATAGCTGATATGCAGCTTTCCGTCGTCCTGAAGCTTTTGGAGGGTTTTGCCCTCCTTGTCCAATTCCCGACAATAAGCCTTGTCCTTAGCTATCCACATTTCATAATAGTGGGGGACGGGGCTGCCCTGCTCATCGTAAAGCTCCACCACCTGCTTAAGGTGAAGCATTTTATCCCCGGAAAGAGTCTTCTCCAGTTTTTGAGCCTCCTTTGACAGGCTCGAGGCTTCAGAGCTTTGACAGCCTGCCGTCAATAAGCATAATAAGCAAATTATAATTATTGCTGACACAAAAGAGGTTTTCCCGATATGCATTTATATACCTCCGTTAATACTTATTTTTTGATTATATATTGAACGTGCTAAAGTATTTGCATTGGCAGAAAGCTTGTTTTAGCACAAAACAAATATTCTATTATTCTCGTCTAAATCAGCAAAGGGTACCTTCCTTTATAAAAGGTACCCTTTGAAAACCTTCCAACTGCTCTACTTTACAAACTTAGGCTCTCCGATTATGGTTGCACCCCCTGTAACATATACACTGATACTTTTGTAATCAATGCAGTCTATATCAAATTCCTTTTCTGTTCCATGCTTCACATCTTCAATTTTTTCAATATATGTTCCATGTTCATCCTGTATCCATATTGTCAGCGGAGTATCCGCGCCATAGCCTGCATCCTGCTCTTTTTGATCCCATGCACTGTAAACGGCAAACTTCAATCTCTTATATTTGAAATCACACAAAAAATTGGGTTTCATAAAGCGGCCTGTGTCCCCGCAATAGCCAAACTCAAAGGTTTTGCCTGTTGAGGTGGTCAGCTTGGCGGCATTTATCTTTTTTGTCACATAACGCTCTGCTGACCCTGCATATTCCGGTGTGGCATTGATATATACCTCCTGAACGGGACCGCCGATTGTACCGGGCTTTGTACCCAAGTATGCAGTTTTGGTGTTCGCATCATAATCTACGGGAAGTCCTACAGCCTCGGCAACCGCCCTTAAGGGGAGGTAGGTACGCCCTTTGTATGTCATTGGGACATAGGTTGATCCGTCCTGAGGGTCCTTGGCATTAAATACAGTGCCGTTTATTACTACGCTGATATCGTTATTCAGGTACACCTCTGTTAATCTGGTTAGTCCTCCATTGGCATTGGCAACAGCACCTAATGCAAAGGAAAGTATTATTGTAAGCAGCATAAGAATCCTTAATTTTCTAGACATGCAAAATCACTCCTTATAAATTCATAAGGAGATTATACAATACTGTGCTTCGGCTTGATATCACATTACTGCCATTATATTGTCAGATTATTGCCATGCAGACATGTATCAATTAACAGATTTGATAAATTCCGAAGGGGTTATTCCTAATTTTTTTCTGAAAACCGAGGTAAAGTGACTGTGGCTGGAAAAACCCAGAATAAAGCATACTTCCGTAATTGAATAGGTTTTTGTTTTCAGGTATTCCAAAGCCTTGCGAATCTTTATATCCATATAATACTCATAGGGGGTTTTGCCCGTATGGTCCTTGAACAGTCTTTCAAAGTAATAGGGACTCAGGTTTACAGTCTTACACAGCTTGTCTAGGGAAAAATCCATATCCGCACTTTCCCAGAGATAGTCGATTGCCGTGTTTATCTCCATTTTTGCGGAGTATTTGCGAAGCTCAGGCATATATGCCATATTGCTCCTCAGTTCTCTCATCAGGCTAATTGTAATCTCCATGGAAAGGCATTCCAACATGAATTTGTGACCTGCCTGACTATTCTTATATTCGAATTCCAGTTTTGAAATAAGTGACATAAGGTTGCTGCTCAAATGGGTTACATTGTTCATGAATGAAAAATCACTCCTACTGAACTCCTCTCTGGATAATTCCCGAATCTTGTTTGGCTCAATAAATAAACAGAAAAATTTTATACCATCGGAATCATTGTATAGCTTATTTATTGGTGAGACCATTAGTTTTTGTCCCGGATTTGTTGCCAATATCGTATCCTTTGGCATATCATGCTCCTTTTGATCTGTAAAAAACCCGGGGACATAAACTTTAGGCATGACAAAATGGTAAAAATTAAATTGGTTTTTACCCTCTACAAAAAATCTTGGTTTAAATATGTTCAAATCTGAGCAGTTAATTGATTCAGGCTGTTCCGGAATTTTGCCTTTGATTTTTCTAATTACTTCATTACCTATGGAATTCACAGCATAACCCCTCTTCATGTGTGACCTTATCATAGCTATGGCGGAGGCCCCCACCGCCATAGCCTGCCAAAAGGCATCTTCTAACATCATACTATCAGAAGGTGCTTCACATGTAAATATTTACAGTTGATAAGTTGACAGACCGGTTTTATTTTTGCTATAATATCGATAAACATCAATGTCATTGATACGCATCGATATACCTTAATATTAAGAGGTGGTTTCATTGAAATACTCATATGCGAAATATGCCCCTATTTTTAAGGCCTTTTCGGACGAAACAAGGCTTAAGATTATCGACATGCTTTCCTGCGGAGAAATGTGCGCTTGCGATTTATTGAAGAACCTTGAGATTTCTCAGTCTACCTTAAGCTACCACATGAAGATTTTGTCTGATTGCGCCCTTGTGAATGCGGTCAGGGATGGTGCATGGATGAGATATACCCTTGATGATGGTAAAACGGATGAGGTGATAAAGTTTTTGAGCAGAATTACCAGTGATAAGGAGGATTGCATTTGTAAGATAGGGAAAAATCGGGAACGAGGTGAATAAATGGGTAACAATAAAGAACATACCGGTATTGGTTTTTTTGAAAAGTATCTTACGGTATGGGTTTTGCTTTGCATGATAACAGGAGTACTTATAGGGGTTTACCTCCCGGAGGTTCCCCAAATACTAAGCAAATTCGAATATGCAAATGTTTCTGTCCCTGTTGCCGTGTTGATTTGGCTTATGATTTATCCTATGATGCTGAAAGTAGATTTTCACAGTATCAAACAGGTAGGGCAAAATCCCAAAGGGCTTATAGTCACATGGGTGACGAACTGGCTAATAAAACCCTTTACCATGTACGGTATAGCTTTATTTTTCTTTTTTTATGTTTTTAAAGGTATAATACCCCCTGAAACAGCAAAGGAATACCTTGCAGGGGCAGTTCTTCTGGGTGCAGCACCATGCACGGCTATGGTTTTTGTATGGAGCCACTTGACAAATGGGAATCCGGCATATACATTGGTGCAGGTTGCAACAAACGATCTTATAATATTGGCGGCGTTTGTACCCATTGTCGGATTTTTGCTGGGTATAAGTGAAATTGCCATTCCATGGGCTACTCTGTTTGTGTCTGTTATTTTGTTTGTAGTTATTCCCCTTGGGGCAGGGTGGTTGTCCAGAACGATGATCACCGGGAGCAGAGGTGTTGATTATTTTGAAAATGTATTTATTCCGAAGTTTGGAAATGTTACCATAGCCGGGCTGCTTCTGACATTGATAATCATATTCTCTTTTCAAGGGCAGACAATAACCGATAATCCTGTTGATATAGTGCTGATTGCAGTTCCATTGACAACACAGACTTTTTTGATATTTTTTATTGCATATCTATGGTCAAAGTATTGGAAGCTGCCCTATAACATTGCTGCCCCGGCAGGAATGATTGGCGCATCCAACTTTTTCGAACTTGCAGTAGCGGTTTCAATTTCGATTTTCGGGCTGAAGTCAGGGGCAACCATAGCCACTGTAGTCGGAGTCCTGGTCGAAGTGCCGGTCATGCTGACCCTTGTTAAAATAGCCAACAGCACAAAGCACTGGTTTGATTTTCACAATGAATAATGGAATGTGAACGGATAGAACCGTGGGACACACGGGGATAGCTCGCTTATGCTGTAACCATTAGGCTACTTGAAGGAGAAGCTCTCACTTCTTAAAGTGGTGGGAGCATGTCACTAATCAGTAATAGAAATAGAGGTGGTATATTGTGAATAAAAGAAAATCTGACATCAGAAATGTGGTGCGCAGAAGCTATGGTAAAATAGCTTCCGGCAGCGGAAAAGGTGAAGGCTGCTGCGGCAGCACCATTAGTATCAAAGACTCAGCAAAGGAAATATCCAGAGGCATTGGATATTCAGAGGAAGAAATCCTGAAGGTGCCGGAAGGCGCAAATATGGGATTGGGCTGCGGCAATCCTCAATTAATAGCGGAGATAAAAGAAGGCGAAACAGTAATTGATCTTGGAAGCGGAGGAGGAGTCGACTGTTTCCTGGCTGCAGAGAAGACTGGGCCAAAAGGATACGTTATCGGTGTTGACATGACTCCCGAGATGCTGAGCAAAGCAAGGGTTCTGGCAAGGAGACACAGATACTTCAACGTAGATTTCCGGCTTGGAGAAATTGAGAATATTCCTGTGGCTGATAATACGGCGGACGTAATTATTTCAAATTGTGTGATCAATCTTTCTCCCAAAAAACAAAGAGTGTATAATGAGGCTTTCAGGGTATTAAAAAAAGGCGGAAGGGTCGCTATTTCAGACGTAGTTTTGGTTAAGGATCTTACAGAAGAGATGAAACAGGATGAAAAGCTCTATTGCGGCTGAATAGCCGGTGCATCTTCAGTTGAAGAGCTAAAAGTGTATTTGGAGAAGGCCGGGTTCACCAATATAAATATTGAAACCAAAGAGGTATCTAAGGAATATGCAGAGAAATGGTCACATAATCTGAAGGTTGGAGAGTACATTATGTCTGCTTCAATAATGGCGGAGAAATAATATAATATGCACAGGAAGAAAGGGCCGCAGGTATTGCATATGGGGCAAACGGTCTATAGCATGAATCAATAGGTTAACAATCAAAGGGTTGTCCTGTTATTGATGCATTTGTATATAGCCGATTGCTTGACAGATTGTGGTCTGATTGCCGGCGGCCGGGAGGTTTATTATGGAGTTTATACAATCAGTTGCATTGGATGATGAAAAAAGCGAACTGGTCATATTGGACCAGACATTATTGCCAAACGAAAAGGTTTTTCTGAGGCTTAAGGAGCTTAAGGACATCTGGGATGCCATATATCAATTGAGGGTCAGAGGGGCTCCGGCTATAGGCATAGCTGCTGCCTACGGGGTCTATCTGGGAACAAAGGCCTCAGCTGCAACGACCTATGATGAGCTTTTCAGGGATTTTTCCCGGGCAAAGGATTTTTTGGCCAGATCAAGGCCCACGGCAGTAAATTTATTTTGGGCTCTGGACAGGATGGAGAGATGCCTCAGGAACAATAAGGATAAAGACATTGAAGATATTAAGGCAGCAATGGGGGAAGAAGCAGAAAACATACGATTAGAAGACGAGAAGGTCTGCGAGTCCATAGGGAATTATGCCCTATCTCTTCTGCAACCGGGTTGGGGTCTGCTTACCCATTGCAATGCCGGCGCCATAGCCACTGCAAAGTATGGCACAGCCCTGGCACCAATTTATCTTGGGCATGAAAAAGGTTATAATTTTAAGGTATATGCCGACGAGACGAGGCCCTTGCTTCAGGGAGCCAGATTGACTGCTTGGGAGCTTAAAGAGGCAGGAGTGGACGTGACTCTTATCTGTGACAATATGGCCTCCATTGTAATGAGTGAAGGCCGGATCCAGGCCGTGCTCACAGGCTGTGATCGTGTAGCCGCAAATGGCGATGCCGCAAACAAAATAGGCACCTCAGGAGTTGCGATACTGGCCAGGCATTACGGCATACCCTTCTATATATGCGCTCCTCTTTCCACTATAGATATGAAATGTAATTCCGGAAGGGATATACAAATAGAGCAAAGGGGTTCAGAAGAAATTACTGATAAGTGGTATGTAAGGCCAATGGCCCCGGCCGGTGTCAAAACTTACAATCCCAGCTTTGACGTTACAGAAAATGACCTGATTACTGCAATAATAACTGAAAAGGGCATAGCTTATCCGCCATACAGCGAGAGCCTGGCAAAATTGTGAAGCAGCGGAAAGCAAAAAGAACCGTCCCCGGTGCTTTATCGAAAATCTCAGATTATTATTGAATTTTGTCGATAACAATATTAACATGTAGTTGTGAGGTGGTAAACAATTGCCAAATAAAATATGGGGGTATAGTATGAGAAAGAGTATAGGCATAAGAGTTAAGGTGATCATTGCATTCGTTCTGTTCATAATAATACCCGTTGTGATAATCGGTTTGCTTTCATACAACAATGTCAGGGACGTACTGACGGAACGTCTGGAACAGACAAATCTGGCTAATATAGACAGCATAGACAGGTATTATATGCTTCAGTTTACAGACAGGATCGAGAATTACCTCAATCTGTATGCTGAGGGCCCCGATATAGGGCAGGTGCTTACAGATCGCAAATATGCCGAAGGACTGATGGAGGAATGGGAGAGCTCCATAAAAGCCATGCCGGATGTCGTTTCAATATATATGGGGACAATTGACGGAAACATGTATATGGTGCCTGATGATGAACTGCCTGATGATTACGATCCTAGGGAAAGGCTCTGGTATAAGGATGCTTCTGATAATTCGGGGAAAGTTATATGGACAGAACCTTATTCCGATGCAGGCACCAACGGAATAATCATAAGTGCGGCCAAACATGTAAGAGGAGGGGACGGCTCGGCTGTTGGAGTTTTGTCCCTTGATGTAAAGCTGGATAAGCTGGTACAGATACTTTCCGACGTCAAATTAGGGAAAAACGGCTTTCTTATGCTGCTGGACAAAAGTGGGGAAATTATCGTGTCCCCCCGGGAAGGCAGCCTGGGCGAGAGCATAAAAGACAATACGTGGTCAAAGGATGTCCTCGAAAAATACAGAGGCTCCTTTAGTACCGAAATATCCGGTGAAAAAGTAATACTGAGTTATCTGACAATAGACAAAACCGGCTGGAAACTTGTAGGTATAATGCCCAGGGAAGACTTGGAGATAGAAGTGATTCCAATAAAGGACAAATTGGGGAAAATCCTAATTGTATTTATTTTTTGGGGTATATTGGCGAGCTTGATATTAATGGCACTGATGAACATATTTTTACTGAACCCAATCAAAGGGATAATAGAAATTATGGGCAAGGCCGAAAACGGTGATCTAAGTTCGCATCTGGAGGCAAAAAGCAGAGATGAGATAGGGAAGCTGACCTTCAGTTTTAACAACATGCTTGAAGGGCAGAGGAACATTCTGAATCAGGTAAAAGAAACCGCAGATGCGCTGGGCGCATCTTCCGAACAGGCCAATGCCATAGCGGGGGATTCCCACAGGATCAGCAGGGATCAATCAGAGGCAATGATTGAACTGACGCGGACAATAGAGGACATGAGCAAATCAATATCCGACGTTACCTTTAGTATAAGCGAAATGGCTAAGAACTCCGAAACGATCACTTCTTCCATGAAAGAGATGGGACAGGCCGCAGATGATATAGCAGTCAGCGCAGTAGATACATCGGAAGCCATGTCCAAGGTTGCAGATTCCCTTCAGGATTTGGATACTGCAATAACGGCAATAAATCAAAGCTCGGATTATGCCAGGAAACATGAAGAGAATACTGTGGAAATTGCTCTGCAAGGAAAGAAAATAGTAGAAAATACTATACAGGAGATGGTAAATATCGATCTGGCAATGCAGAATATGACAAATGTAATTGCCGAACTTGGGAAAGCTGCAGTACAGATTGGGGAAATAGTTGAAGTCATTGATGATATTGCCGAACAGACCAACCTCCTGTCTTTGAACGCATCAATTGAAGCCGCCAGGGCAGGGGAACACGGCCGCGGGTTTGCGGTAGTGGCCAGTGCAATAGGCAGGCTGGCGGAAAAATCGGGGGAGTCCACTAAGGATATAGAAAAGCTGATTAGACAAATGCAGGGGATCGTTGAAAATGCGGTTTCAAGTGCCGTTACGAGCACTGAGAGAATTAAAAGCGGAGCATCTTTGGTTGCGGACACCGGAAATGCCTTCACCAATATATATAATGCCATTGAGGAGAGTACAAACCTTATAAGGAAGATTGCCGTTGCAACAAACGAGGAATACACAGCCTGGAAGATCATAACCGAATCAACAATAAAAGTCAGCGACCTTACCATGCACGTCTCTGCTGCCAGCGAGCAGCAGCTGGCTATAGTCGAGGAAATTATAAAGGGAATGGAAAGAGTAAATACAATATCCCATGGAGTTGCTGACAGTTCAGAAGAACAGGCTGCAAACGGGGAGGAAATATCCGTAGCGGCAATGGAGGTAAACGAAATGGCAATGCAGGTTTCTGCAGGCAGCGAGGAATACAGGGCAATATCAGAGGCATTGGCAGAACAGGCAAAGGTGCTTTTGGAAATGGTTTCAAGATTCAAGCTGCAATAGGTATTATATTAATGGGAGGAGCATACCATGGCTGAATACCAGGTTATGGCTTTTTGGCTTGGTGCTGAAGAGTATGGGATAAACATAGAAAATATC
>CAYURW010000102.1:3261-9001 GCA_964447145.1 uncultured Clostridiaceae bacterium | reverse complement strand
GATACATCGAAATTTTTGCGTGCCGACGTTGTACATATATCGTGGGCGGCCCTTGAAGCAAAACTCAAAGAACAGAACTGGACAGGGGCCGGCAAATTATCGGAGAGCCTTATAGCTGTCGGTATGTTCTCTGCGGAGGATTACCGCGCGGCAAAGCAGATTGCCGGCAAAGACAGCGGACAGCCATCCAGAGAGGATACGACTTTTGTATCTTCCTTTGAGGGGCTTAAGGGGGCAATGGAAAACAAAAAGATTGCCGTAATAAATATAGACTCCGATATTGAAATTACTGATAAATATTTTTACGAGCGGGATACCGACCTGATGATAAATATAGAAAAGGGGAAGACCCTGACTATAAGCGGGGAATTTATTCCCGTAGGGTGTTCCATAACTAACGATGGCATCATTATAGTAAAGGGAGTTTTTGACCGAGGTCTTTGCAGCTTGATAAACAAGGGCACAATGGAAGTCAAAAGCGGCGGCACAGCCTGCTCCGGCGTAAGCAGCACCGATAATTTCGGTTCCTTGACCGTGGATAATGGGGGGAACCTCCTTATTGAAAGGGGTACGACCTTTAAAAACCTTGGTACTTTGACAAATAACGGTTACATTTCAATAAAAGACGGAGGAAGCCTTGATAACAAAAACGGATCCATAGTAAACAACGGTACGATCGACCTGTTTACATATTTCGAAGGGGATATCAAGGATATTACGGGGACGGGGAAATTAAACGACAACAGGGAATAGGAATAAGTGAGACAGAGGGACAGGAACGGAACCTGTCCCTTTTTTAATTTGCGGCATGGGCGGTAAATGCGTCGAAGCAGCCTTTGCTCTTTGGGATAGGTCAATTGTCCTCTACATTCCTTTGAAATAAATACTACTTCTCAATATTGCCCCAAGGGGGACTATTTGGGTTATAATATATTGTAGCGAAAAGAAGTGCAGCAGAAGTAAAGAATACCACTTCTGGAGGCTGTTTACCCGTTGCTTTGCCATTTAAGGAGGATACATAATGCTGAAAAAATTGCTGCCATGTCTGGAAGGCTATAAGAAATATGCGCTGCTGACCCCGGTTATGGTAATCGGAGAAGTCATATTAGGGATATTCCTTCCACTTATCATGTCCAAAATTATAGACGTCGGAATCCGAAACGGAGATACGGCCTATGTCTTTAGAATGGGAGCCCTGATGGTGTTTATGGCCCTTATTGCCCTTTTGTTCGGGGGCCTGTCCGGACGGTTCGCAGCTGTTGCGGGCATGGGTTTTGGCAAGAGGCTGAGAAAAAGGCTGTTTGATAAAATTCAGGAATTTTCCTTTGCCAATATCGACAAATTCAGTACCGCTTCCTTGATCACCAGGATCACCAATGATGTTACAAACACTCAACAGGCCTTTATGATGATAATCAGGATGCTTGTAAGAGCGCCGATAATGCTCGTAAGCGCTACTATTATGGCAATTGCGGTCAATTCAGAGCTTGCGGTGGTATTTTTGATTGCTGTACCCTTGTTGGGGGCGGGGTTGTACTTTGTTTCGGCAAAGGCCTATCCCCGATTCCAGTCAATGCTCAAAAAATATGATTCTATGAACTCTTCAGTGCAGGAAAATCTGATAGCTATTCGTGTTGTGAAAGCATTTGTGCGGGAGGACCACGAAAAGGAAAAATTCATGGATGCCGCTGGGGCTGTCCGGGAGACACAGATTAAGGCGGAAAAACTTCTCATTCTCAGCATGCCCATAATGCAGCTTGTAATGTATGCCTGTATGATTTCGATCTCATGGTTCGGAGGCAGGATGATAATAGGGGGCACGCTCCTTACCGGAGAGCTTATGGGATTTATAAGCTACGTCACGCAAATATTGATATCATTGATGATGATCTCATTTATTTTCGTTATGATCGTAGTATCCAGGGCCTCGGTATTCCGCATCATTGAGGTTTTTGATGAAAAAATCGACATAAGCGACAAGGATGGAGATCAAGGCCTTAAGGCTGAAGACGGCTCAATTGTATTTGACAATGTAAGCTTCAGCTATTATAAGGATAAGGAGAATCTGGCCCTCAACAATATCAGTTTTGATATAAAACCCGGCGAAACCATAGGAATAATAGGGGGTACGGGCTCAGGCAAAACAAGCCTTGTCCAGCTTATTCCCCGCCTTTATGACGTAACGGAGGGAAGAGTCCTAGTCGGGGGCCGCAATGTCCGGGATTACAAGCTTGACAATTTAAGGGATGAAGTCGCCATGGTTCTGCAGAAAAACGTACTGTTCTCAGGAACAATAAGAGAAAACCTGAGATGGGGCAACAAAAGCGCAACAGATGGAGAAATTGAAGAGGCATGCAAAGCAGCGCAGGCCCATGGATTTATCATATCCTTCCCCCGGGGCTACGATACTGTTTTGGGGCAGGGGGGTGTAAATGTTTCGGGAGGGCAGAAGCAAAGGCTTTGTATTGCAAGGGCTTTGCTAAAAAGACCCAAAATAGTAATACTGGACGACAGCACCAGTGCCGTTGATACTGCCACGGACAGCAAAATGCGGCAGGCCTTCAGGGAAAAGCTGTCGGGAGTCACTACAATTATTATTGCCCAGCGCATTGCTTCTGTCTGCGAGGCCGACAGAATAATCGTGATGGAGGATGGCAAAATTGACGGGATCGGCACCCATGAGGAACTGCTGAGGACGAATTCCATTTATAAGGAAGTATATGAGTCACAGCGGAAAGGAGTTGCATAAGCCATGCAGAGAGGGCAAATGAAAAGGCGTCCGGCCGCAAAACCAAAAAATATGGCCAAAACCTTTGGAAGGTTAATGCAGTATATGCTCCGCTATAAGCCCCAGCTGGTTATTGCGGCAATAGCTGTCATTGTCAGCGCAGCGGCAAATGTCACCGGTACATATTTCTTAAAGCCCATCATTAACCAGCATATTGTTCCTTTTATCGGAAGCAAGGATCCGGATCTCTCAGGCTTTGCCTCCACAATGCTCCTTCTCGGGATGATATATATTCTGGGGGTCACTGCCACTTATGCCTTTAACAGGCTGATGCTGAACATATCAGCAGGGATATTGTACAGGATGCGGGTGGATTTGTTTGACCATATGGAAGCTCTTCCAATAAGCTATTTTGATAATCATACCCACGGCGAATTGATGAGCCGGTATACCAATGATATTGATGCTTTGCGGGAAATGCTGGGCCGCGGTATGCCGAACCTTTTTTCATCAGCCTTGACCGTGATAGGGGTATTTGTTATGATGCTGGTGCTAAGCCCCCTTTTAACTGTTCTCGGAGTTCTTATGCTCATTCTTATGCTGTATGTGATCAAAAAAATAGGAGGCAGGAGTGCAGTATTTTTTAAGAACCAGCAGAAGGAAATAGGAAGGGTCAACGGATATGTTGAGGAAATGGTGGAAGGTCAAAAGGTAATTAAGGTGTTTTCACATGAAGACACCATTAAGGATGAATTCGGGCGCATCAACGAAGAGCTGTTCAAAACCGCTGTCAGCGCTCATACCTTTGCCAATATATTAATGCCTGTTATGGGCAATCTTTCCTATGTGCATTATGCCCTGACTGCAGCAGCCGGTGCAGTCATGACTATTGGCGGGCACCTGGACGTTGGCACCATCGCTTCTTTTTTACAGTACACCCGCTCCTTTGCGCATCCAATAACACAGGCTTCCCAGCAGCTGAACTCTATTTTGAGCGCTCTTGCGGGGGCGGAGCGTATTTTTGAGGTCCTTGACGAAAAGCCGGAGACAGACGAAGGTTATGTTGAGATTGTGAATGTAAAGAAAAAAGAAGATGGGGAGCTGGAAGAAACAAAGGATCTGACCGGCCTGTGGGCTTGGAAGCATCCGGACTCCGGGGCCGGTGCAGGATATACAAAAGTAGCGGGGGATGTCCGTTTTGAGGACGTCACCTTCGGCTATAACAGCAAGCCAGTGCTAAAGGGGATAAGCCTTTATGCAAAGCCGGGGCAAAAAATTGCCTTTGTCGGCTCCACGGGTGCTGGAAAAACCACTGTAACCAATCTGATCAATCGTTTTTACGATGTGCACGACGGAGTAATAACCTATGACGGTATCAACATAAGCAATATAAAGAAGCCGGACCTGAGGCGTTCTCTTTCAATGGTGCTGCAGGATACACACCTTTTTACCGGAACGGTCAAGGATAACATCCGGTACGGAAGGCTGGATGCCTCAGATGAGGATGTCATTAAGGCGGCAAAGCTGGCAAATGCGGACTCCTTTATAAGGCATCTGCCCCAGGGCTACAACACTTTGCTGACCGCAGACGGCGCCAACCTGAGCCAGGGGCAGCGCCAGCTCCTTGCAATCGCCAGAGCTGCCGTCGCCGACCCACCTGTGCTGATACTGGATGAAGCAACCAGCTCCATTGATACAAGGACTGAAGCCCTCATCGAAAAAGGCATGGACACCTTAATGGAGGGCAGAACTGTATTTGTCATTGCCCACAGGCTTTCCACGGTGCGCAATTCTAATGCCATTATGGTCCTTGAAGATGGGGAGATAATTGAACGGGGGGACCATGAGGATCTGATCAGGCTGCAAGGCAAATACTATCAGCTGTATACAGGTATGTTTGAGCTTTCATAGCGTTTTTCGTGATTGTTGAAAAAGCCCCTTATGCAGGATATCTGGGAGATTATTTTTCTTGCCACCTCCGGGCGGTTCATTGTATACAGATGTATTCCGTCCGCTCCGGAGGACAGAAGGTCTATTATCTGTTCCGTAGCATAAGCTGTACCTGCTTCCTTCAATGCTTCGGGATTATCCTCATATTTGTCAAGCATGCGCTTGAATTTGCCCGGGATGGAAGCGCCGCAAAGGCTCGTAATGCGTTCAATCTGTTTTTTATTTATTACGGGCATTATACCGGCCGAAACCGGAAGATCCACTCCCAGTATTTCGAGTTTTTCCTTAAAGGAATAAAACAGATCGTTGTCAAAGAAAAGCTGGGTTATCAGGAAATCTGCGCCGCAATCCGCCTTTTGCCTAAGGTGCTTAAGATCATCGACATTACTGCTGCATTCTATATGACCTTCGGGATAACAGGCAGCTCCTACACAGAAGCTGTTTTTTTCTTTTATATGGCTAATAAGGTCCTTGGCATATTCGTACTGTGTCTGATTTGAACGACCGGGGCTTCCTTCGGCAGGGATATCGCCCCTTAGAGCCAGAACATTCTCTATATTGTTTTCCTGAAGCTCCCATAGTACATTGTCAATATCCTCCCTTGTTGAATCTATGCACGTAAGATGCGCAAGAGCTTCGATTTTATATTTGTTTTTTATGATACCGGCAATATTAACGGTGTGGGCCTTGCTGCTGCCCCCTGCCCCGTAGGTCACGCTTATAAAACCGGGGGTGAGATCCGAAAGTGCAGCTATGGTATCCAGCACGGTATCTATTGGAGATTCCGGCTTTGGGGGAAATATCTCAAGGGATATGACAGGTTTGTTATTAAAGAGTTCTTTTATTTTCATTTTCATTCTCCTCGTATAATGGTATTTGAAACGATAACCTATATTTTTTGGTTTGCATTCCGGTTTATCTATTAGTTTGCAATTCGATTAATTTACTGGTTTGTAATCCAGTTTACCTATAAGTTTGTAATTCGATTAATTTACTGGTTTGTAATCCAGTTTACCTATAAGTTTGTAATTCGATTAATTTACTGGTTTGTAATCCGGTTTA
>CAYURW010000102.1:0-3161 GCA_964447145.1 uncultured Clostridiaceae bacterium | reverse complement strand
TTGTAATTCGATTAATTTACTGGTTTGTAATCCGGTTTATCTATAAGTTTGTAATTCGATTAATTTACTGGTTTGTAATCCGGTTTATCTATAAGTTTGTAATCTGGTTTACCTACCGACTAATCTAACGGCTTGTGTTCCGATTTATCTACAAGGTTGCCTTAGGATATTTCTATTCAGGGTCTTTGACCATCTTTAGCTTTTCCCAGACAGACTCAGATTTTTGTTATTTTGATCTCTCCGCAGGCACCCATTTTATCCCCGACTATTATAACAACTCCTTTTATTCCTTCAATACCCATTGCAAATTCAATTCCGTCTTCTATGTCATTTTTGCCCTTTACTATATTTCCTGTGGCTGTTGCGACAGCATCGGCCAAAACGGCATCCTCCGAGACTATCACCGCTGCGTCCGCCTTGCCGAAGCTGAGGGAATGCCCGACAGTTCCGCTTGAGGTGCATATTCCCAGCTCCTGCCCACCACCGGGGACAAGAAGGGCTAGCTTATTCGAAAAGACTGAGCTGCCGGCATATATAAGAATTTTCCTTTCCTTTTGGGATCTTATGTATATATCTCCCCCATTTTCCACTATTACCTCATCAGTAAACCCAAGAAGGTGTCTTCCCACGTATTTTGATACAGCCCCGGCAACCGCTGCCATTGGTCCCACACCGGAAAGCTTTGCGGTGCGGCACATATCCAGAATTATTTCAGGGGAATCCTCCTTTGGCTCAATGGGAACCAGGCTTGTGAGAAATAATGGATTCTCTTTTATATATCCGGTAATATACTGTCGGTATTTTATGACTGCGTTTTTTGCTTCATACTCTAAATTTGATCCGGCAAATATCTGCAAATCTGATTCAAATACACATATATTAAAGCTCGTCAGTCCGTCAATTTTCATATGCTTGCGGTAATCTCTCTCCTGATACATAATGGGCACCTACGCTGAAAGCCTGACATTTATGGCTCTTAGAGGGCATGCTTTTATACAGGCATTGCAATTTGTACATATTCCCTCATTGAAATTCAAGGTCCAATCTTCTATTTTCATGCAAAGGGCATTTTCGTTGCATACGGCAGTGCAGGCGCCGCAATGTACACATTTTTCTTTATCTATTTTCAAATTTGTCATTTTTTTAATCCTCCTATATTATTTTGAATAGATATCAATTAACTATGATTCGATATCCTATATATTTTAGGACAGATATCAGTTAACTGTGATTCGATATCCTATATATTTTAGGACAGATATCAGTTAACTGTGTTTTTGATTCTCTCAACTCAGAGAATGCAGCTTTGCTTCCTTCGGGAAAGCAGCTATTGGAGGCTGAAGGGTAAATTGCTTTTCAGCCACCCATTTTTTTAGCTCCAGTGCAATTTCCCTGGCTTTATAAAGGCTTGAGAGAGGTGATGTTTTAATTTTTTTACCTTCGATTGTAACAAATCCACTTCTCAGCTCTTCATAACTGCAGTTTGCTATTACCGGTTTGTTAAGCCTTGGTACGCTGTAGTCCACAATCCCCGTAAAAATATCTCTGTTGCGGACTGCAAGGCTGCAAAGCAGCTGTTCATCCAGGACCGGTATGGGTATTCCTATTCCCACAAACATTGTGGTGCCGTAGTTCTCAAAGACCGCAGCCTTTATATATTCAGTACTCATTTGCTTCAGGTCGCCTATTACCGCAAGGGTACAAGCGGAAGAAAGCGGCACGCCGTTTTCACCCCTTGGTTTTCCACTGGCGAATTGGGTCCCCTGCCAGGATATATAACCCTGGGTGCCGGCAAGAAATATTTTTGTACCAATCCCGATGGTCCTGAGATAGGGATCCTTAAGCAAAGGGCTCAATTCTCCCGAGGTGGAATAGGTTATGTTTCCCATATCCGGCTGAAGCACCCCCATGTAGGTGTATAATGTTCTGTCTGAGGTGTTTATTGCCGCGGAGTAATTCTGGTAGCAGTTCCTCGGATTGAATAGATAAGCCTCATTTATTGAATCCTTTGTAATATATGTGTCCAGCTCGAGGCGCGGATAGCAATCAGTGCCGTGGGAGTAAGCCTCAAGGTGTACCTTTTTGCCATCAATCAAATCACATATTACATGAGCGCCTCCATATTCTATGCCTCTATCCTTTGAAGGCTCTGTGGCTCCAATATAGGAATCCACTGCAGCAAGCCCCCCATATGCATTCACATTATTAAGCTCTATTCTTTCCATCCTTATCGGCGGGTCCGAGTGGCCGAAATTCAGGAAGGCGCCGGAGGAGCACATTGGGCCGAAGGTTGCGGTTGTTACTACATCCACATAGTTGGCAGCACCATCGATGCCCTTCTCTTCCACTATGTCCATCAGCTCTTCAGCCGTAACCACTACGGCCTTCCTTTTGTTTATTTTGTCATTGATCTCTTCAAAAGTCTTTTTTACTGGCATAAGATCTAATACCTCCTCTAAGATTTTGTTGGCAAGACAAGAGAAAGCAATTAACAAAGGCGGGTTGCCGCATTTGCTGCCCATAGGCCTTTCCCGAAGGAAATTCAGTTCAGGCATGGGCATTGAAAAAGCCGCTTTCGGATAAGAAAGCGGCCTGAATTTGGCTCATAAAGTATATAATACTTCATGTATATGCTATCCTTATCTCTCAGAATATGATTCTGCAGGAATTGACACCGCTGCATTCGAATGAGAATGCCGGTTGTCGGGCTTCATAGGGCCAGTCCCTCCACCTCTCTGGATAAGTATTTATTATTCAGTTTTTTCACTTATAAGAGATTCTATTTTATTTTTTCCGGTTTGTCAATAGATTATGAAAAAATATTTTTGAAGTGGAAGATTGCCTTCAATTGACAAAGTAAATGCAACTGAAGAGCCCGAGGGTGGTTGCATTTACTTTTACAAAGTAGGGGATGGCATTTAGTTTTACAAACAATTATTTGTAAATATCTTCTCCCCCATGGGGGAGAAGTTGCGTTTATTTTGGGTATGTCTTAATGCAGTTCAAGATTATGTCATACTAAATTCAGGTATGTCAAGATTTATGCTTTTTTTGTGCAAAAATTAGAGTTTTGTGTGGATTAGCTAAGGAGAAAAGTGGTTAATCGGCCTAATCTGTGCAAAATATTGAGTTTTGTGTGGAATTCTTGCTTTTCATTCACA
>CAYURW010000101.1:0-9530 GCA_964447145.1 uncultured Clostridiaceae bacterium | reverse complement strand
TCAATTAAATATGGTTAACATAATCCAAATACCCACACAAAACTCGAAATTTTGCTCACTTTTGCTAATAAATTTGACATTGTTTCCCCGGTGCCTCCCCATACCCTGATGCCGTTCGTATTCTTACCTTGTTCCCACGACCAACAACCCCCAGATTCCCTGATTTCATGCCCCTTTAGGGCATAATAGTACTATCAATTGATAGAACTTTTGCAATACTTGTGCATTACATCTGCACTGTTATAATAATCATTTGCCAGTATCCCCAAGGCGGCTGCGGCCGCATTTGCCGCCCATGTGCCTTTTCCGAACATAGTGAGGAAATAATGGCACGGGCACTTAAATCAATATTTATTATGGTATAGGAAAGTTATACTTTCCTATACCATAATAAATGCAGTATATGGCTTCCATATACTGCATAATTTCCCTCATGCCTTCTTTTTCATTATTTCCTGTATATATATAAATATCCCAAGAGCCATAAACACATCCCCTATACTAAAAACCTTCGGTCTGGGATATGGTTTTGCCAATACAAAAATATCTCCAAGGTATCTGAATACCGTATGGCTGTCCATTAATGCGTGGGTAATTATCTTGCCTTCCTTGATATTCATCATATTTTCCATTAGACCAATATTTATCATTGCTTCCCCCGAAACCGGCATATGTCCGCCATTTGCCATAATTACAAGAAAATTCAGAAATACCCCTATAAATATAATTTTAAAAGCCGTACTTTTCCGATTAAAAAAAATGCCAATGAAAAGGAGAATATATGACAGACAATGTATAAACAGGATGTTTTTGCTGACGAAACCGACACCTTTTGATGCCATAAAAACCGCTGCAAATTCTACCATAAAACCAAAAACAAAAAAATACCACTTTTCCAGGGTGGCATCCTTGATGTTTGAAAGACTGCCTCCTCTCAGCTTTCCGACTGCAATCGAAGTGCCCACACTTTCAATTAGCAACTCTTTTCATCTCCCCGCCGGCAATCAGCATTTCAATAAAAGCATCTACAAGGTCGCTGTCAAATTGAGTACCTTTTCCGGCAATTATGATCCTGACCGCTTCATCAACAGACATTGCATTACGGTAAGGCCGCTCAGAGGTCAGGGCATCAAATACATCCGCTATACTCAGAATTTGTGATTCAACGGATATTTTCTCATATACCTTGCCTCCGGGATATCCCTTTCCGTCATATCTTTCGTGGTGACTCAGTATAATATCCGACGCATCCTTCAAAAAATCAATGTCTTTTATTATTTTTACCCCAATCTCGGGATGCTGCTTAATTTTGCCGAATTCTTCCTCCGTGAGCCTCCCGGGCTTGTTAAGAATGCTTTCATCAACGCCTATTTTTCCAATATCATGAAGGATGGCAGCTATTCTCAGATTTTCGGTCCTTTTCTGGGATAAATGCATTCTTTCAGCCAGTCCGCAGGCATAATCCACTACCCTTCTCGAATGACCGTTTGTATAGGGATCCTTGGCCTCGACGGCCTGGGACAAAGATTTTACGGTATCCAGGCATATTTTTTTCATATCTACATAAAGCTTAAAGGAGTATCTTGCAAATAAAAGAGGGCCAAAAAATATCATCACTCCCAATACGCCATAGTTGATATAGGCGGCTGCCATCAATATTCCAAAAGGAGCAACAGAAAAGTAATCCTTCACTACCCAAAGTATGTCCTTAAAAAAATTATCGAAGAAGCTATTCCCGGTTATAAACACCATTAAAACTGACATTATTATTGCGTTTACAAGAATGCATACAATAATGCAGGCAATGATGGCAAAGGTAGTGGAATTCAAGTCCAACCTGCCTGGTATCCCCCCGAAGTATATATAACACAAACCTGCAAACCCTAAAGAAAGAGTTATATTCGCCCCATTAAAAAGAGTCTTATATACTGGATAGTTAAGAATATGGACATACCTCCCATCATTCTTAACCATTCTTAACATCACACCTATACTAGCAATCCATATGGCCTCAGGTACTCCAAATACTATTATTGCTGCAAGTCCGACAGCAAAACCAATCGACAAAGCCCTGCCCCCGGGAGTCAAAACAACTATGGATTCAGCAATAAAGGACAATACTAAAAACAAAGTGACTCCATATATATCAATACTCTGTGATAAGCTTGACATATAAACAAAAAAAGATGCACCGGCTGCAATTATTAGAGCTACGTATGCTTTCATTTTGCTTGACATGTGTTCACCTCATTATTATGGCCGACATATTTCAATTCTTTTCTACCACCAAGTCTGGAATGCCCCTCCGGCCAATGCCAACGTGAGGATAGCCATAAGAATACCAAATACCTTTTTCATCGTTTGCCCTCCTTTAACTAGGCTCTGCCCTTCCGCTATGTAAGACAGGCAAACTCTCCGCTCGAACAATATGTCGGCCATTTTTTACCAATACCTTATACTGCTGCGTTCATTTTTCTATTGATTGCTGCAAGGACAGCTTTGACAGCGGACTCATTTTCATCGAGGCCAATAATACTGCTTCCCGTAAAGAACTCTTCAGTATTGCCCTGAGAAAGGCCCACCACAGAAACACATACCTCTCTGTCCGAAATCTTAAGGCTCTCCAAGCCTTCTAAATACAACACCCCGCTTACGCACAAATATGATTCAAGAGCTGCCAGTGTAGCCTCGGCAACCGCTCTGACCCTGTTTGACCTGGACTTGACCTTGCTACTTCTTCCTTCGTAAACTTTATTGTCATATGTAAGTGTCACTGCTGCTTCCAGCATATTCCCAATATTATTCACAGCTATGCTTCCGATCCTGATTCTTACCTCTTTGAATTCAGATTCATTTATCTGGGCAATGCTGATTTTTTTGTAGTCCACGGCAATGTTAAATTTGGCATTTATTGCAGATTGCACATCTCTGACCAGCTGCTTGATATTCCTTCCAACAGAAGCCAATATGTGCACCTCATCAATATTGCCCTCTTCATCGCATACAACACAGCAGTTGATTACATCAGGAAGCTTGCAGACAAGGGACTGTATGTCATTTTGCAGGGAAATCTTCAGTTTATTCAAAGGAAGTCCTCCTAAAACAAAATCCGATATAGTATTTCTGCATAAGTATGCAAACACCTTCATGGCAGGTCTAAATTACTTCTAAAGTCTTATGCTATAGGCAATATGTACTATTACAATGAGCGCTTGCGCAATTGTTCACCAAAGATTATGTGCATTTCATAATTATATATGTCGTGAAAAAGGTTTATCATTACAAAATTAGTTGAAGATTCAAACTTTGCATATAATAACGTACTTTTCACGACATATGACTTTGGGAAAATGTTTACCGGCGTATTCTATATATAGCCTGGATTCCAAAACCTAAAACTCCGGTTCAATCAAACCGTAATTCCCGTCCTTTCTCACATATACGACATTGACCTCTTCTGTCTCAGCATTTGAGAATACGAAAAAGCTATGCCCCAGAAGCTCCATTTGAAGAACTGCTTCTTCAACTGGCATTGGCTTCATAGCAAACCTCTTTGTTCTGACAATTCTTACTTCCTCATCCTCATATTCTGTCGGAGAAGGTGCCCAATTATCGAACTTAATGCTGCCATCCTTTACCTTTCTTTCGAGTTTGGTCTTTTGGCGCCTCATCTGCCTTTCCAGTTTATCCACAACATTGTCTATAGAAGTATACATGTCACCGGTAGCTTCTTCTCCCCTCAAAATTACTCCATTAAAAGGGATCGTAACCTCTATGATGTGCCTGTTTTTCTCAACACTCAGGGTTACCTGAGCCTCTGTATCGGGGCTGAAATATTTGCCGAACTTGGAAAGCTTCTTTTCTACCTTATCCCTAAGAGCGTTTGTAATATCGATATTTTTCCCGCTGATTCTAGTACGCATAAACACATCTCCTTTCGCAACTATTATGCTACCGCTTGCATTTATTATATTCTACATTTGAGAAAATAATCCTCCCCATTTTCCATTTTCCAGATAATATTCGGTATGATGCTGCCGCAAATACGGAATAAAAATTATGTAAAGCGAACAGGTATATAATAAAATGTAAACCTGTCTCCAAACCGCACATATCATAGTTATTCACATTGTGCACAGATTTATCCACAGCCTTTTTCTGTTAAGTGTGCACAATGTGAATAAGTTTGTTGATAACTTGAATCTCTTATATTTCCGCTGTTGAGAAAATGTGAATTACTTTTGGTAGAAAAATGTCGAGCGAACATGGTGTAAAATATTATTTTCAGTTATTGTGTCGATTTACAGGGATGAAGATCTATTGAAATGAAGTTTGCTGTCAAAAAGGGAAGGATTAAATGCGGCTTGCCGCATTTGATGCCCATGCGCCTTTTCCGAAGGAAATAAAAAGCCGCCCATAGGGCGGTTTTAATTACTGTCTCTTTGCGTCGTAGCACTCTTTACAGTATACGGGTCTTGTGTTTGTTGGCTTGAACGGAACCTGGGTCTCCTTACCGCAGTCAGCACAGACAGCTTCATACATAACAACTTCTCTTCTCTGCCCGTTCCTTCCGCCGGTATTCTTTCTTGCCATTCTGCAGTCTTTGCACCTGGCGGGTTCATTCTGGAAACCCTTCTCTGAATAAAATTCCTGTTCCCCTGCAGTGAATGTGAACTCATTCCCGCAGTCTTTGCAAATTAACGTTTTGTCTTCGAACATGTAAAAAATCCCTCTCTTTTCTCTCCAGGCTGGTGTTGGGTAAGAAGAACTTTCTGGGATTATTACTGCCTCGAAAAACGTTCTTGCACCGCCCACTCATACCTTAAATTATTATGGCAACACTCTAGCTGACCTGGTCTTTTGCCCCACACTCGCCGTCAGGATGTTTCGCTACTAGGAACCAACCCCTCACTACAGCACCTCTCAATAAATAAATTATTGGACGGACTTATTTCTAAGCCGCACCATGCTCACAGAAGCTTCTCCTGCTTACGTGGATCGTTTTGCCTGCGACTGGCATCGATTTTCAACCACAGACCTAGATAATACACCATATCTAATATTATAACGTGTTATTAT
Organism: uncultured Clostridiaceae bacterium; assembly: GCA_964447145.1. Classification (GTDB taxonomy): domain Bacteria; phylum Bacillota; class Clostridia; order Lutisporales; family Lutisporaceae; genus BRH-c25. The sequence continues at coordinate 4,451 of CAYURW010000101.1, read as the reverse complement.
TATTTGCACAAGTACTTTTAATAACAAATATAATTAAATAGTAAATAATCTCAATTGGTACTTTTAATAACAATATAATTAAATAGTAAATAATCTCAATTGACAAAACAAATACAACTAAAGAGCTGGGGGCAGTATTTTAGCAAAGTAATAGGTTACATTTAATTTTCCAAATTATAACCTACTTCTTTTTGTCTATATAAGCCCCATTTCCAAAGGCTGGGTTTTGATAAGCCTGTATAGATTTCTTACCAACACTCAGATGCTTCATTTCCTTTTTGAGTTCTTCCAGTCTCATTGTCAACTTATCTTTATTGTATTCCTCAATTTTTGCTATGTTTTGTGCCTGGTCTATAATATCCTCTACCTTTTGCTTCAGGATTTTCAACAAAGGATATCTCTCTTGATCCACCTCGTCCAGCTTATCTATATTTAGTTGCTTTTTAAACTGACTGAACTCTATTGAAAAGGTTTTGTCAATTCTGTCAACACTGTCAATTGCCTTTTGTTTGCGTTTTATAAGAGCTTCGATATTGCTCGCATCGTTTTCTTCTATATCTTTCTTCTGTTCCATGGTTATTTCCATTATTTCGTCGAACAAACGCTTTTTCTTATCGAGCAAGTCAAGAAGCACAGTTATCAGATCGTTAATACCATTCATAAATCCTCCAAAAAATAATGCTCATGTATGCGGGACATCCTGCATCACGAGCAAATTCAGCTATTATTCCGCAGCCCTTTCTTTTATAACCTTCATGGCCGCCGCCCAGGTGTCTCTCAGTTCTTCGGCATAGCCCCTAACTTCCTCCAATATCTGCTTGTCCTTCTTTATGTTAGCCTCGATTAGCTGCCTGTTCATATAGTCGTAAATCGCCGCAAGCCCTTTAGATACTTCATAATCCATATCTAATGTACAAATAAACTCATCTATTATCTCCTGAGATCTGATAATATTGCTATTTGCCTTTTCAACTGATTTCTCTTCAATTTCTCTGATAGCAAGATTCAGAAATTTGACTAACCCGTTATACAGCATCAATGTCAAGTCTTGGGGCGATGAGGTATAAACAGAGTTCTGCTGATACTTAGTATATGCGTTACCACTGCAAAAATTGGCATTCCCTTTGCGTTCAATTATCCTGGCATTTCCTTCAGATTCAGAATATTTTTTGTATGTGTTATTTATTAGTATCATTTATTTCCCCCCATTCTCTCTTGCTACTGTCCTTGTACTCCAAGCTGCTGCATCAGCCAACCGGATTGATTGTTCATTTGACTTAAAGCTTTCTCCATTACTGCAAACTTTTTGTACAATATATCTTCCTTGGCTATTAATTTGTTCAAAAGTATGTCAATTAGGATTTCTTTGTTTTTAATTTCTTCGCTTACCGTATTCTTAAATTCAGATATATCTCCTGTAATGCCCGCCTTTTCCAAAAGGGCGCCTTTGTACCCTTTATCATCTCTAATTGTCCTTATATTATTCTCAATGATGTCATACAGCCTTTGCCCAAGTCCCAACTGCCCATATCTCACCTGATTCTTGCTCGGGTCTGACAAGGCTTCATTGTATGATATATCTGAGCTTTGCGTAAATAGTTGGGTTACCGAATCAACACTGTTTTCTATTGACTCCCTGAGCTTATTCTCATCTATGATTAGTTTCCCCTTTTGCTCGTAGCTGCCCGTTGTAATACCAATTTTGTATAAGCTTACAGCAACTCCTTCAATGGGATCATAGAGTGCCCTCCTCATATCATCGATAATATTACTTAGTAATTTGTCCCCATGTAGCAGCCCCTTTTGAGCTTTTTCCTCCCATTTGGTTATATCTACGTCTTTCATTGATTCCTTTTGCTCATCGGTTAGGGGCAAATAGTTTTTGTCGTACTTATCCGAAAATTGTGTGTTGATTTTGCCAATCAGCTCGTTGTATTTTTCTACAAAATCCTTTATTTTTGTGATAAGGGTGTCGGTATTAGCCTTAACACTGATAGTAACAGCTTTGGGCGGGTTCGAAGCACCTTTCAAACTATAGGAAATACCATCAATAAAGAATTCGTTGGTACTCCTCTTCATTCCGGTTACCCCGTCCAAATCAAATTCCGCATCCTCGCCGGCTATGAAATCTGACATTTCTATTCCTAATGCCTTGAATAAACCATTCTCGGCATCAGTATCAACAATGGAAATAATCGATGTATCTCCCGTTACTTTTGAAGTTAAGGAAAATCTATCTCTCAGTGAATCATATTTAAGTTCTACATTTGCACTGCTGGTATTTACCGCATTGATTACATCCCTGATACTTGCTTCTGTAAATTTCTTATTTAGGTTAATATCTACCCCGTTAATTGTAAAGGATACATCCGCATCCGGGTCAAAATCCACGGCAGTGGAAAAGCTGTTCTCGATGCTAGCGAGTTTTGAATCAAGAGATATCCTGTTGCTTTTATTGTCTTCTGCAGTAAACCCAAGTTTTTCAAGACCCTGCCCGTCGGAGATATCGGATAAGGTAAAAATGCTCCCGTTTACCAAAGCATTGAATCCTATCCTTGCACCATTTGAAGCTACATTAATTTTGCCCGTTCCAAATGCATCGTCTATGGCGGATTGAAGTCTTGCCCTCATTTCGGCCATCTTTTCCAGGGAATCCCCCCCGACATAATTCTCAAGCTCAATTACCTTTGACATCCCATCATAGGTTATTTTGATCTGATTGCCTAATAAATCAAAATCTTCAATATCCATGCTGCCTGAAACATCACCGGTAACATGATAATCGGGCGCAATCTTCTCAATTTTGGCTGCAGTTGCAAGCTTTCTCACTGTTATTTCATGGATAGCAGAAGCTGCCCCACTCCCTGCCTTTGCGGTAACTACCGTCGGATCTCCGGAAGAAATGTCATAGGCTGCAAATGCATTTGGAGACCTAAAATTTGTTTCCGGCTTCAATACATCAAAATAACTATCCTTAAAACCTCTTACCAGATTAGTAATATCCCTGTATTTGTCCCTTCTCCATTCAAGCAATTGCTTATCCTGCTTGATCTTATCCAGTTTCATAGTTTCAGCCCTCATCAGCTGCTTGACAATCAAATCCGTATCAAGGCCTGATGCCAATCCTGAAAACCTAAGCTTGGTGTTCAATAAAGCAGATATATCATTTGCCATGGGATCACCTTCTTTCATCCACCATTAATCCTGCCAGTTCCCACATCTTTGCAATCATATCCTGTATTTTTCTTGGTGGGAACTCCCTAATCACCTCATTTGTTTCCATGTCCTTAAGCACATACATAATCGTTTTCGTTTTTTCATGTATAGATCTCTCTATAAACTTTTTGTGAACCTGTAGAGCCTTATTAGCCTGTCCTATAGCATTATCCAGCATATTATCACTAATAATGCTGTTTCGTTCCTCGCCCCTTTGCTGTTCGGTATTTGTTCTTTCAACCGGTGAACTATTTTCTCCGGATACTCTAGTCTGTGCCGCCCCTTCCCATTGGGTGTTGATGCTTGAATTATGCAAACCGGCAGAAGCAATTGAGTCAAGTTTCATATTTATCCCTCCTTGGAATTATTAGAATCCTTTCTAAATAATATATCGAATACTTCTGTGCATTTCTTTAGTAAAATACACAATTATGTAGAACAAAGGCGGTTTCGCCGCATTTGAAGCCCATGTGCCCTTTCCGAACATAGTGAGGAAATAATGGCACGGGCAATTAAATCAATATTTGTTCATGTATAGGAAAGTTATACTTTCCTATACATGAACAAAATGGCTCCGGGGTCTCCGGAGCCATTGAACTAACCTGACTATCTAAGAAGTTGCAGAACTCCCTGGGGAGCCTGGTTCGCCTGAGCCAACATAGCTGTTGCAGCTTGCTGAAGTATGTTGTTCTTTGTGAATTCCATCATCTCTTTTGCCATATCCACGTCCCTGATTCTGGATTCAGCTGCCTGCAGATTCTCTGATGATGTATCCAAGTTCTTTATTGAGTGCTCAAGCCTGTTCTGTGCGGCACCAAGCTTAGACCTCTGCTCTGATACCTGCTTTATTGCATCATTGATGGATGAGGTCAAAGCATCCGCTTTGGCTGCAGTGTCAATTACACTTTCGACAACCGGATTTGAAATTAGAGCAAGCAACTTTGTTCCGTCACCTACGTTGCCGGTGCCCAGTGTGCTGGAATCAAACTTTCCAAAGGCAATAGTCATTTTTTCAGTGGCAGCACCATTCGCACCTATTGCAAACTCAGCCTGATTCGAACCCGCCAAGGTTGTTATTGTATCTGTGGCGGCAGTTGTCAAGTCGGTTTTAATATTAGCTCCTGTCTTTGCTGCGGCGCCGGAAATTGTAATCTTAATGCCAAGTTCGGAGAAATTAAGATCCAGTACTCCGCCTGCACCTATTGTGGCGGCGTCTGTAAGTGCTATGGATTGTG
>CAYURW010000100.1:0-9554 GCA_964447145.1 uncultured Clostridiaceae bacterium | reverse complement strand
TTGTTTTTGATAATAATAAAGTCAATAAAGATTGGAGGTTGCGACATGTCTGACAGTGGGCTCAACGAAATAAAAAAAAGAGTCTCAGAACAATTGGGAGGTATGGATGTAGACAATATGTCATCCGACCAGGTCAAGAATATGCTGGTAAATGAAATAAACCGGAATAACGATATAGATCCTGCCATAAAAGATAAAATAAACAGAGGAGATATAGAAGGCCTGAAGGGAGATCTGATAACATATCTCAGTAATAACAAATCGGCCGACGGATCAAGCGAACAGCTTATAAACTCATTAAAAAGCAACGACATGGATGGCCTTAAAAAGCAGCTTATAAGCATGCTTATTTCGGGATTTGGCCCTCAAAAAAAAAATGAGATAGAGAACCAGGAAATTTTAGAGGCTTCTGAAGTCCAATCGGGGGAGGAGGCAGCTCAAGTGCTTCCGGAAGGCGGCCTTGGCGGCCTTGATGAGAAAGTACTGTTAAATCTGCTTTTTGATAAGATGTTTGCCGGGGTCAGGGATGATAGAAGGATTCTTCTGCTTAATTCTGTAAAGCCTTTTGTATCAGACAAAAGACAGAAAGGTATAGACGATTGCATCAAAATTATGAATCTTGTTGCGTTCTTTGAGAATTTTATGAACAAGGCAGGGAAATAAAATGGGTGTTGAGCGTTTGCTATTGAGTATGCTGGGCAGATTGAGCCCGGAAGATTTTTTGATTCTTGCCGTTGTATTCATTTTGTATATGGAGAAAAAATGCGATAAAACCTTTCTTTTGGTCATGCTTCTGGTATTTTTGATGGATATGCCCGAGGGCCTGCTGGTGTGAAATACAGCGGGCCGGAGGGACAAGCTCCATTAACCTTGGATGGTGTATGGCTGCTGCCTTTGGAGCAATGGATCAGACGAATATCCTCAGCTAATGTAGCACATTACTACAATTAGGAGATGTGAGTACGGGGTGAAAAACTTAAATACTAATATAATAGTTTGTACTTACATGCAAATAAATAGTATAATATTAGCAAATGAGTAACTGGGGGGAATTTATTTAATGGATGGAGACTTATGGACGCAGATATTTGTCATATTCTTTTTAATTGGCATAAATGCGTTTTTTGCTGCTTCCGAAATGGCTATAGTATCGGTAAGGCAATCCAGGATCAAGCCTCTTGTTGATGAGGGAAACAAAGCTGCGGTTTTAGTAAGCAGATTCCTTGAAGAACCGAGCAAGCTGCTGGCTACAATACAGATAGGAATTACATTTGCGGGGTTTCTGGCCAGCGCCATAGGCGCCCAGACGTTATCAGGCAGACTGGCTGCGTTTTTGATGCGTTCTAATATTTCATGGCTGTCGGGCCCGGCAGTTTGGATCTCCACACTTTTTGTTACGGGCATTATCGCATTGTTTACCCTGGTAATCGGAGAGCTTGTTCCAAAAAGGATGGCCCTTGCTCAATCTGACAAAATTGCACTTAAGGTTGCGGGCCCCATAAACTTCTTATCCAAGCTCACTTTTCCTGCAGTCAGATTTCTCGCTTTTTCCACCAATCTTGTTGTAAAGCTTATGGGAGGACCGGCAAAGGCCGATGGAGATCAGATAACGGAAGAAGAGATCCGGCTTATGATCAATGTAGGCGAAGAGAAGGGAATATTCCAGGAAACAGAGACCGAAATGATAAACAGCATATTTGAGTTTGACGATACGGTAGTAAAAGAAGTCATGACCCCGAGGATAGACATTGTGGCGCTTAGCCTGGATGCCACCAGGGAAGAGGTCCTTGATGTAATAATAAATGAAAACTTTTCAAGAATTCCGGTATATGAAGGATCAATAGACAATATTATTGGAATCCTTTATGTAAAAGATCTTTTCGCAATAATAAAAACGGATATTGAATGGGAGGTATCCCTTAAGGAAATAATAAGGCCCGCACAATTTGTACCCGAATATAAAAAGATCGATGAACTTTTCAAAGAGATGCAAAAATCTAAGACCCATATTGCGGTAGTCATTGATGAGTACGGCGGCACGGCGGGAATAATCACTATAGAAGACCTGCTTGAAGAAATTGTAGGCAATATATTTGATGAATATGACGAAGAGGTTTTTGATTTTGAAAAAATAGACGACAACACTTATATTGTCAGCGGCATGCTTGATATGGACGAAATAAACGATCTTTTGGATACCGAAATACCCGACGATGAATTCGATACGATAAGCGGAATGATTCTCAGTCATTCGGGTAAAATGCCAGAGGTAGGTTATGAGGTTATCATTGATAATATTTATTTCAGAATTGAGGAAGTTGATGACAAGAGAATATCAAAAATAAGAGTTGAAAAGAGGGACACGGAGCCGGAGAAAACTGAGGATCAATAGAAAAATAGAGCAATATTTTGGCCATACACTTTTATCCCCCATTGTTAATAATCTGTATTAATAACAATGTTAGGGGGTTTTTTATTAATGAGGGAGGAATTTATAAGGTTTTCCTTTGAGATAAATCTATTCTTTCAAAGAATTATGAAAGAGCATTTATTTTTTTTGGAAACAAATCTGCAACCGGCCGCATCTTCTTATATCAAGGAAGCAGGAACGCTGAAACAGGATTTTGAAGTGCTTTTGGCCGAGACAGTATGCTATGCCAATGGGGTGGTATCCGAAGATTCCATTAAGTCAAACGAATTTGTGACTCCTTACACCCTGAGGGCAGAGGAAGTGAGCTCAAAGTTGACCGGGGCCGGCATTGACACGGGCATAACCAGGGCCGAGCTTGAATTGGTAAGTAATCCGAACAATAGCTACATGAATTGGTTTAATGCGGCATATTATTTGAATAACAGATCTATAGAGCTACTTGTAAAAACAATTGCATTTCAAAAGAAGCTATTGGCTTTGACAGCGGATTGTAAATTATTTATTACATTGTATCCTGAAATGTTGGAACATGACACCCAGGAAGCTGAATACTACTATGAAATACTGAAATCTCTCCAAAAAGGGGCTCCCCTGAGAAAGACTCTGTGCGACAAGGCAAACTTCTGGAATTATATAATGGGAGAGCATTCGCAGTTTATTGACGGAATGCTTGACCCAACTGAAAAAGACCTTAAAAAAACTGCCGAAACCCTTGCCAAAGAATTTGAAAGGTTGGTTAAGGAATGCGCTGGGGCTGCAGAAGACCAGATACTTAGGGAAAGCATTGAAGCCACAGAAAAAATAAAGAACTACAAAACAGCAGCCACTAAAGGACTTCTGAAATGCGGGATCAAATCGATAATTCCCCCTCTGTTGGCAGACCATGTGCTTAGGGAGGCGAACCATTACCTAAGGGTATTGAGGATGATAAAGAAGGATTAAATCCCATATTGTCGGGCAACTATCAACTAATAGTTTTGGCTTCCAATATTGACATATGCCATAAACCATATTAAAATTGGAATTGTGGACACAGGCTCACAATTCCAATTTTAATATACATCGGTATTTGCATGTAGCATTCACGCAAAACCGGAAAGGAATAGATATGATAGTTGACGAGTTGATCGAAAGGGCCCTTCCTGAGGTCGGGAACAGAAAGGTTGCAGATGTGCGTGTAGGGCTGGGGTATACCTGTGTAATGATAGAAGGCGGTACCTGTGGGCTTGCGTACACATTCAGGAACGAGCTGGGGTGCTGCTGCGGGACTTTGGACATAGCGGGAAGGCTTATCGGAATGGATGCCGGAGAGATAATGCTGTGGGCAAAGGAGAAAGACCTGTTGAGGTCCGCCCTTGGGCTTGCAGCTGTCAATGCCGTACTAAATGATCCCGGGAAGGACTGGGAGAAGGGAAACGTATTAAGCGCCTTTACCCTTGGTGAATCAGACACCTTTGGCATGGTCGGAGAATTTCATCCTATACTGTCCAAAATAAGACCTATGACAAAAAATATATATGTTTTTGAACGGAATGCACCGGAGGGAAGCGGATTATATACTACAGACGCAATTCCCCGGCTGCTACCTAAATGCGATGTTGTAGTGATAACCGCTACCAGCATAATCAACCACACCTTTGACGGTATTTCTCCTTACTGCAAAAATGCAAGACAGGTATGTATTACGGGGACATCCACCCCTCTTTGCCCGGAGGTTTTCAGGAAACATAATGTCACTCTTCTTGCGGGAAGCATAGTCAAAAACTCAGATTTGATCCTGAAGATAGTAAGCCAGGGCGGGGGTACCATGGCAATGAAGCCGGCCATTGACCAAGTTCTGGTAAGAGTATAGAAATGCAGAATGTAAAGCACCGGATGCCGGACCCAGAGTAATGCCCTGGAACTTTTTCCGGATAAATGCGTCTATACCGATAATACATGTCATAAAAGCAAAACAATAAGTAATTTGAGGGGATGATATCGTGAAAAAAAGGTCGCTTATATATTTATTTATAGCAATAATTACGGCTGTGAGCATTATGTTTACCGGTTGTTCAGGCAAGGCTACCAATGACAGCAGCCCAGCAATGCCTCAGGAAAGCATTGCGGAAGAAGGAAGAGGGATCAGTGGGGCAGCACCTGCCGTGCCCGGTGCCGCAGCTCCTGATCGCAAGCTTATAGTCAGACTGTACATGGAGCTTCGGGTTGATAATATCGAAAAAGGGATCGGTGATGCTGAGAAAATGGCGGCATCTGTCGGTGGCTATACCCGGGAGTCTTACCAGAGGGAAGCTTCGGGGCAGCTTACCCTTATGATACCGGCAGACCGGGTGGCAGAATTTACCGAAGGGCTCAAGGGACTGGGGAAAGTGATCAACAGCAATCGCAAGACTGAAGATGTTACTGACAGCTATTTTGACACCCAGGTGAGGATCAGGAACCTTGAGGCAGAGCTTGAGACTTTGCGTGGACTGCTTCAAAAGCCGGGCTGGAAAGTATCAGAGATATTGGAAATAGAAAGGGAGATAAGGCGCCTGACAGATGAGCTTGAGACATTAAAGGGTTATCTGACCAATCTCGACCGTCAGATAAGCTACAGTGAGGTCCAGATAAGCTTTTCACAAAATCAGGCTGTTATCGACAATAAAAGCAGGGACAGCCTCGGATATAAGCTGACCCTATCCTTGAAAGATGGGACAGACTTCATGATAGGTGCTGTTACCGCCATATTAAGTCTGATAGTATTTTTACTGCCGGTATCTCCGATAATTGCGATTTTGTACTTTGTATTCCGAAAGCCCCTTAGCCGATTCAAAAGAAAGAGTAAAAAAGGGACTGTAACGGAATCCCTGAAGGATCCCAAACAGGAATAATGTGCAGAAAATAATGTGAAAAAAATGATAAGGGTCCCGGGCAATGCCTTGGGACCTTTTTTCTTGTATAGGAAAGTTATACTTTCCTATACAAGAAAAATATTGATTTAAGTGCCCGCACCAAAATTTTCTTCGGAAAAGGCGCATGGGCATCAAATGCGGCAAGCCGCCTTTGTTCTATATTTTGTACAGAGGATAGATAAAGCATGGAGGAATTAATGTTTGTTTATCGAAATAGCATACTTATATAGTTATGTGAAATAATGAAGAAACGTACAACCTTTGGCATATTCTATAAATAAGGGAAACACTTTAGGATATTCAAAATATAATTAACTATGTCCATCCTAAAATGTGCAGGTGATCAATATGAAATTTTTGAGCAAGCTCTTTAGTGGCAGGATATCGGGAAACGGCATTTTTTCATCAGACGGCAGCGATTGTGCGGGGAAACCCGCTCCCCCAATGCTACTGAGAGAAAGACGGTTGGCCGTTATTATCCATTCCTTATTCTCATCCTGGATGCTGTCCTTTATTTTTGAGGGAGAGGTTTTTTACTCTGTTATCGGGGCTTTTGACCTTGACCCCAGTGCTATGGTTTTCGGGGGGATTGCAGGTGTATTCTCAGGGTTGCTCCTGAGCGGGCTTTTTATAAAAACAAAAAAAGGGGCGAAAAAAATATTTCTATATTCTTACCCCTTTTTCATTGTCATATCCGTGCCTTTTTTCTATTCTCCCTCAGCATTATGGACTGCGGGAATTGTTGCAGGTTCATTTATGGCCGGAAGCTGTGTGGCGGCATGGGGATATTACTTAAAAAGCAGCACGCCCAAAAATGAACGCATAAAGGCCATTGCAGATATGCTTATATTGTCGAATGTTTTAATGATCCTGCTGAACATGTCAGCTCTCTATATATCTCCGCACACCGGACTGGCTTTGTCCATGGCAATGCTGCTCCTTGCACTCCTGTTTGCCCTGAAGCTCCCGGAGGAGAATTATGCCGCACCTTCCGTTTATCCCGAACAGGATAAAGGCCGGATAGGCATTGCGCCCCTTCTTGTTTTCTTATGCATATTTATTATAATTATCACTATTAACTCCGGTTTGATGTATCAGGTGATCAATCCTGCCTTTGCCCATCTTAAATGGCTGACGGGCTGGTATTGGGCAATTCCCTATATAATTGCAGTTTTTACAATGGGTCATTTGCCCCAAAGGGTGAACAGGGCTTATATACTCTACGTGGCAATTGCTATGATGGGGCTCTCTTTTATCAGTTTTATGAGCCTCAGCCGCAACGTTGCCGGATATATTGCAGTTAATACATTGATGCTTGGAGCCTGCGGGGTATATGACCTTTTTTGGTGGAGCATTCTTGGGGAAATGCTGGAATTTCATAAGAACCCCGCAACAATTCTTGGGATAGGCCTTTCCGCCAATGTATTCGGCATATTGCTGGGGGGGGTGATAGGCAATGCCATTGTGTCTGTTGACATAAACAGCGCAAATCCCGTATTGCTGGCGTTGACCGTAGTTTGCGTTGCCCTTGCCCTTCTGCCGTTGCTGCATAAACATCTGTCCTCGCTGCTTAAGGATCACACCTACTTAAAAGCATTTTCCGAAGCGTCTGCCCAGGAGCAGCTCGAAGGGCCTGACTATGAGGCAGCTTTTGAAGCCTTGTCGGAGAGGGAGAATCAGGTCGCATCCCGTTTAATTCAGGGAAAGACATACAGGATAATTGCCGGAGAGCTTTATATCAGCGAAAATACGGTTAAATATTATGTAAAAAATATCTATTCCAAGTTCAACATAAAAAGCAGAGGAGAGCTTGTGAATATCGTTTTGGAAAAAAGAATGGAAACAGGCAAATGATACAACTATGATTGACAAGACTTGGAAACCTGTAATTTCCACACTAAAAAAATGATTTTTTTGGAGGAACTACCCCTTTGGGTAGGTCTTTTTTTTATGTTGTTAAGCTAATATTGAACTTGAAAGAAGCGGTATCAATTATTTGTTGCTCATTTTAACTATACATTTTTGGACAGACATCAGTTAATAATATTTCCGATATCCTAAAAATAGATACCGGATATCCTATTAACTTGCGGCGAATAAACACTAATGTACATTTGTTTCAATATTTTCTCTAATTTGTAGAATATGTCAAAGGTTTTGTATCATTTTTAACAATCTGTTTATCGGCGTATTCTATATAGTTGCAGATATTGTTCCTTACAGAAGGAGTTGTAACGGAGCGACAAATAATGCGAGAATGAAAAGGAGGAAGATCATGAAAAAAGTAAACATGAAAAAAGTTGCATCTGGGTTAGTCACAGCTGTGTTGCTGTTAACTCTTTCATTATCAGTAAATATCCTGATGCCTGAAACGGTACATGCCGATACCACCGGAGGATGGCACCTTGTGGGAACGAATTATTATTTGTCAACATTGGATTACACAGTCAAAGGAGAAATACAAAACGGTATAATAGGGACCTCGGATGTCATATATGATAAATATGCGGTTGAAGGTTCAGAAGGAGATATGACAATCACCCATTCACGAAGATATGATAATGGGAAAGGTATTGCCCATGTGACATATCAGGTTATTTGGGACACTCCTCCCGCCTATATTGCCTCCGGTCAGAAAACCGGATTCAACATCGGTTATAAAGTAATCAGCTCCAATAAATGGGGCGGAGTACAGATAAATGCTCATTTCGATTCGGCAAGTATAAAACCCGGGAGCGGCTCCTCATCTTACATAGCTTACAAGCTGGCAGACGGGACAGCATATATAAGTAAAAATAGCCAAGGCTACTTCGAAAGCGAGAAAGTGATTCCCGCAGGAAGTCCCGGGGCTAAAAAAGCTATTATTCTGACCTTAGGAAACGGCTATGGTTATACCTATATCTATGAGTGGAAAGAAGGAGCGGCTCCTGCTGTTTCAGCACCGAATTCAACTGATTCACCTCTTTTAACCGGGGAGTGGAGTATTATTGCAAACGGTTTAAAAGGCAAGATTAATATTACCGATCAAACAGGGGTTCAATTCTCAGGAACGGTTCATATTGATGCAGGAAAAACTGAGCAGCTTACCAACGGTAGTATTTCAGGCAGCAATGTAGCCTTTACCCGTATGTGGGAGGCCTTGGATATCAGGCAGGATTATACGGGTACATTGACAATAGACGAAAAGGGTAATGCAACAATTGTGGGGACTTTTTCACAGGGGAAGAAGTCTGGTCAAGGGATGTCAGGAAGCTGGTCATGGTCAGCAACTAAGATGCTGCCGATACCTGTAGCTTCTGCTGCTCCTGCAACGCCGGTTTCAGCGGGAAGCGGAGCTGAACCCTTTGAATCAGGAGCAAGAATTATGTGGCAGCCTGCTAATGGGTTGGGATACAGACTCTTCAGATCGGCTACCCCAAATGAGCTTGGGATATCCGTTACAGATTTTTATATAACAAGTACCTCCTATGCGGATGTAAATGTGGAACCCAAAACTACTTACTATTATACCGTCAAGCCTGTATTGGCGGAAGCCAAGCCTTTCGAAGGAATTGATGAAAAGCTTGGGGGAACCATCGCCACCTTTACGGTAACAACGGGGGATCAGGTATATAAGCCGGGAAGCTACAAGCATTTTATAATGTTAAAACTTGAAGATCCAAATATGAGCGTTGACGGAGTAAATCAGGAGGTTGACCCGGGAAGAGGGACCGCGCCTGTAGTAATAGCGGGGAGAACCATGGTTCCCATCCGTGCCGTTGTTGAGGCTATGGGAGGCTCAGTAGGCTGGGATGCCGCCACAAAGAAAATAACTTTGACAGCAAGAGGAAATACTGTTGAAATGTGGCTGGGCAAAACAGATATAAAAATAAACGGAGCAAGCAAAAAAATGGATGTGGCACCTGTTTCAAAAAATGACAGAACCTTTGTGCCGGTCAGATTTGCGGCCGAAAATATGAACTGCAAGGTGGACTGGATAAACAGCACCAAGGAGGCTGTAATAGTTTACGAGGAATGAAAAAGGGAAGCTGCGGCTTCCTTTTGCTTATGGGCCCGTGCCATTATTTCCCCACTATGTTCGAAAAAGGCAAAATAAAAGGCCGGAGTGAGATATAAGTTGCAATGGGATACAGGCCCGCAGCGTACCTTAATAAGAGTGTCGCTGCGGGCCTATTTGGTGTGCCACGCATGGCACGTAACTTGGCGGAGAAAGTCCGCTATGGGGGCTG
>CAYURW010000099.1:0-9590 GCA_964447145.1 uncultured Clostridiaceae bacterium | reverse complement strand
CTCTTATCATCAATATCCTTGCTTGCGAGTTCCTGATGCAGATATATCAGTTTGTCCGACAGCTCTTTTTCTTTTGTAATATCCTTGGCAATTTCGAGAGCTCCGTAGCTGCCCTGAGAAATCATTATAGGAATTGTGCTGTTTAATGTATTTATCTGTCTGCCCTTGTGGTTCAGATATGTCTGATATTTATCATATATAGGCTTTCTTGTTTTTAACACAGTAAAAAGAGTGCTAGTCTCTTGTGTAAGGCTTGGGAAAATATCTAAAATGCTTTTACCCATGACCTCACGGATATCCAACCCTTCCATATCAGCCATAGCTTGATTGTAAATAATCGTTTTCCCGGCACCGTCAACAACATGGATGCCAATATCCGTGTTCTTCAATATTGCGTCAATGATTGACTTGTATATGTAGTTCATAGTCATAAAATCACCCCGCAAATAAAGGTATGCCCAGTAAAAAACATGTGGACATACCTTATTATAACAACTATCCGGGTCAATGGGCAATAGCCCGGGAAAATCGGAATATTGCCAAAACTATAATTCAAAATCAGGGTACAAAGGATGCCTGTCACAAAGAGCCTTAACTCTCCTGCTACATTCTGTCCTTGATTCGGGCTTCGTGATGGCTGAGGAAATTATATCTGCTATCTCCTTCATGTCATTTTCCTTAAACCCTCTTGTGGTTACAGCAGCTGAACCGAGTCTCAGGCCGCTTGTAATAAAAGGGCTTTGGGGATCAAAGGGAATAACATTTTTGTTGGTTGTAATGCCGACATCGTCCAGTACCTTTTCGGCATCCTTGCCGGTAATGCCTTTGCTTCTAAGGTCAAGAAGCAGCAAATGGTTATCGGTGCCTCCCGAAACGACATCAATGCCTTTGGCCTTAAGGGAGTCAGACAAAACCGAAGCATTTAAAATTACCCGCTTCATGTATTCCTTGTATTCCGGGCTCATGGCTTCTTTGAAGCATACAGCTTTGGCTGCAATTACATGCATAAGCGGGCCTCCCTGAATCCCTGGGAAAATTGACTTGTCTATCGCCTTGGCATATTCCTGTTTACAGATTATTGCGCCCCCTCGGGGCCCTCTCAATGTCTTATGTGTCGTAGTAGTAACAAAATCGGCATAGGGTACCGGGCTTTCGTGCAGTCCTGCTGCGACAAGACCCGCAATGTGGGCCATGTCAACCATAAAAAGAGCTCCGACCTCGTCAGCAATTTCTTTAAATGTTTTAAAATCTATAAATCTGGGGTATGCGCTTGCCCCTGCAACTATAAGCTTTGGCCTGTTTTTCCTGGCTATATCCCGGACATTATCATAATCGATTTTGCCTGTGCTTTCTGACACTCCGTAATGGACAAACCTATAGTATTTCCCCGATATATTTACAGGGCTCCCATGGGTCAGATGCCCTCCATGGGATAAGTCCATGCCCATGACAATATCACCGGGATTCAGCACTGCAAAGTACACGCCTTCATTGGCGTTTGATCCGGAGTGGGGTTGAACATTTGCATGGTCAGCACCGAACAAGGCTTTCATTCTGTCTCTTGCAATATCTTCAACAATATCGACAAATTCACATCCCCCATAATATCTCCTGCCGGGATATCCTTCCGCATATTTATTTGTCAGCACAGTCCCAAGGGCCTCCAATACAGCAGCAGAAACGAAATTCTCGGAAGCAATAAGTTCAATTTTGCTTCTCTCCCTGCCAAGCTCCTGTAGTATAGCCTCTGCGATTTCTCTGTCAAATGCCTTGATGCTATCAAGTTTCATATACATTCCTCCTATGTAAGATCCTAGTCAAATTAAACTTTAAAATTGCAACTATATATTTATACAATTCATTATAGCATATATACTATAAATAAAACCAATTAACTGCTCTAACTTTTTTATACTACAAAAAAATAGAACGCTTCCAATGAGCAACATATGACTCAAGGAAGCGCCTTTTGCTTTACATATTCCTATTAAGCATATCCACAAAAGCCTGTTTTGGCCTTGCCCCGATGATTTCAGCAGACTTAGTTCCATTGTTGAACAAAAATACCGAGGGTATGCTCATAATATCGTATTTGCCTGCCAGTTCGGGATTCTCATCAACGTTTACTTTGGCAACCTCAATTTTTCCCTCATATTCGTCCGCCAGCTGATCTATGACCGGAGCTACCATTCTGCATGGGCCGCACCAGGAAGCCCAAAATTCAACTAGTACAGGCTTACTGGATTCCAGCACCTCATAGTTGAAATTATTTCTATTTACTATTTTAACGTTTTTGCTCACTTACAATTACTCCTTTCAAAATCCGCTGAGAATTCTCCTGCAGATTCAAACATGTTTTTATTTTATCCATTTCATAATTTAATAAATTATTAAACAAATACAATTGTACCATTATATGCCGTCCTTCGGTCTGATACCCGTAATAACAGGTTTTAGTTTTTTGATTTTGCCAATAGACTTATCCTTGTATTTAATGACTATATAGGATGCCGCCAGAAGGACAAGCCCCAAAGCTGCGCCTATGGCCTGGGAATTGCTGTCGCTAAAGCCTAGAGCCAAAAATCCGTAATATCCCCCTATAATTCCGGCTGAAAGTGCAAACAGAGGGAATCCATAGGCAATTAATGCTGCAACCATAAAATTAATATTCTCAAGCTCTATAAAAACCTCATCACCAATTTGTGCCCCTATAGTATTGTCAGTGGTTAAAACCATACCCAGCTGCTCTTTGCCAACCTGGCATTTTCCGCATTCTCCTCAGGCTGTGCCTCTTTCTATAAATATTACTGCCTGATCGCCTTCTGTTTTTATTACTTTGCCGATTTCTTTCATTTACAGTATCAATCCTTTTACTTGACGTACTTTACAATTATTTCTATTACTTGATCAATATCTCTGCTGTTTTCTCCGCCCTTCAGCGATTCTTTAAGGCATTCCCTGATATATCTGTCTACTATGAATCCTCCAACTTTATTTATAGCGGACCTTATTGCAGAAATCTGTATCATGATATCCCCACAGAACTTTTCTTCCTCAATCATCCTTTGTATTCCTCTTACTTGCCCCTCTATCTTTTTCATTCTGTTGAGAATATCTTCCTTTGATATTTCTTCCTTGTCCACTGCTTCACCTCCCATACCCTATACCGGTATCTAACATAATTATAATACAATTACTGATTTTGTCAAGAGTGACATTAAAACAGAGCACCGATATGGTACTCTAACATAGTATTACACGGTACCATAGTATTATATTAGCCCTAAAAGGTCCCTTACAACTTCCGAAGCCATTATGAGCCCGGCAGCCGAAGGCACAAAGGATATGCTCCCCGGAACCTGCCTTTTGCCGTAGCAGTCAACTTCGCAGTCATTTTCGGGCTTTATGGGTTCCTCTCTTGAATACACAACCTTTAGCTTTTTTATTCCCCTTTTTCGAAGCTCCCGCCTCATTACTCTGGCGAGGGGGCAGACAGATGTCTTATAGATATCGGCAACTGTGAGCTTTGTCGGGTCAAGCTTATTGCCTGCACCCATACAACTTACAACAGGTATGTTCATATAATCACATTTTTGTACAAGATCAATTTTTGAACTTACCATATCAATGGCATCAACTGTATAATCATATTCCGGCTTCAGCAGGAATGAGGAGGTCTCTTCATTGTATAATTCTTTGTATAATGTAATGTTAACATCAGGGTTGATGGAGAGAAGCCTTTCACTCATTGCTTCAACCTTTGGCATACCTATAGTGTTCATTGTAGAATGGATTTGTCTGTTAATATTGGTAATACAGACATCGTCATAATCAATAAGCACCAAATTGCCAATGCCGCATCTACAAAGTGCTTCTGCGGCAAAGGAGCCAACGCCTCCTATCCCGAAAATCGCCACAACGCTGTTTTTTAGCTTATCCATACCTTCTTTTCCAATTAACAGCTCTGTTCTTGAAAATTGATCCATTATTTAACCCCCAAAATGCCTATATAGAATACGCCAGTATACAGCTAATTAAAAATAGTATACGACTTCTGGCGTATTCTATAAATCAAGGAAAACATATATACAAAATCTGTTCAAGCATCACTAAACAGATTTCTGTTATTATTCCTTTATTTCTATGTGTAATTCTTCTAATTGTTTATGATCTACAACAGATGGAGCATCGGTCATAAGGCAGCTTGCTGTCTGCGTCTTAGGAAATGCAATTACGTCCCTTATGTTTTCTGTGCCGGTAAAAAGCATTACGATTCTGTCAAGGCCAAAAGCCAGACCCCCGTGGGGAGGTGTACCGTACTTAAAGGCTTCAAGAAGGAATCCAAACTTGCCCCAAGCCTGTTCCACGGTAAAGCCAAGGAGCTTGAACATCTTCTCCTGCAGCTCCTGCCTGTGTATCCTTATACTTCCCCCTCCAAGCTCATATCCGTTCAACACCACGTCGTATGCTTTTGCCCTTACCTTCAAAGGGTCAGTATCCAAAAGCTCAATATCCTCATCCATAGGGCTTGTAAATGGGTGATGCATTGCCACAAATCTGTTTTCTTCTTCATCATAGTCCAAAAGTGGGAATTCTGTGACCCATAATATATCATATCTATTATTGTCAATTAAGCCAAAACGCTTTGCCAGTTCAATCCTTAATTGTCCCAAAGAGTCATAGGCCACTTTTGATTTATCTGAAATGATAAATATTATATCCCCCGGCTCCCCTTCCAATCTTTCGATTATTCCTTTCAACTCATCATCCTTCAAAAACTTGGATATCGGTGATTTTATACCTTCGGGGGTTATATTGATCCAGGCCAATCCTTTTGCCTTATATGTTTTTACAAATTCTCCGAGACTGTCGATTTCCTTACGGCTGAGTTTCTCTCCCAGTCCTTTTCCGTTTATTGCTTTTACGACTCCGCCTTTTGATAAGGAATCAGAAAATACTTTAAATTCCGAGTTTGCTGCTATATCACCTATGTCTCTAAGCTCCAGGCCGAATCTTGTATCAGGCTTGTCAGAACCATATGTCTCCAATGCCTCTTTATATGTCAACCTTTTAAAGGGAGTCATGATCTCTACACTCAATACTTCCTTAAAAAGCCTCTTCAGCAGCCCTTCATTGATTTCCATTATCTCATCCTGCCCCACAAAAGAAAGCTCCATATCGATCTGTGTAAACTCGGGCTGTCTATCCGCTCTAAGATCTTCATCCCTGAAGCATTTTGCTATCTGGAAATACCGGTCAAATCCGGCTACCATAAGCAGCTGCTTAAAAAGCTGCGGAGATTGGGGCAAAGCAAAAAAATTCCCCGGCTGTACCCTGCTCGGTACAAGATAATCCCTTGCTCCTTCCGGAGAAGTCTTTATAAGAGCAGGCGTTTCCACCTCAATAAATCCTTTTTCATCCATATAATCTCTGGTTACCTTTGCTATTTTGTGCCTTGTAAACAAAAATTTCTGCATAACCGGTCTTCTCAGGTCCAGATACCTGTATTTGAGCCTTAACTGCTCAGAGGCATTCAAATCGTCCTCAATATATATAGGGGTTGTTTCGGCTTTGCTTAATATTTCTATGCCGGATACCTCAATTTCTATGTCCCCGGTAGCCATTTTCAAGTTGATTGCCTCATCGTCCCTTTTCACTACTTTCCCTTTTACTGCCAACACATATTCACTTCTCACCCTAAAGGCTTCCGTAAATACATCAGGGGTTGCATCCTTGTCGACTGTGCATTGGATGATGCCGCTCCTATCCCTTAGCTGTATGAATATAAGCCCTCCCAGATCTCTTCTTCTTTGGACCCAACCCGTCAGTTGGACTTTTTCATCCAGATCCTTTTGACTCAGCTCTCCGCACATGTGAGTCCTTTTTATTCCTGCCATGCTTACCGCCTCCTATATATAACCCTATATCTTAGCTTTTATGTAATTTGTCAAGGCATCAATGTCTATCTCATCTTCACTGCTGTTTTTCATATCCTTGACTTTTATCCTGCCGCTTTTTATCTCTTCCTCCCCTAACACTACCACATAACCGGCGTTAATTTTGTTTGCGTATTTCATTTGAGCCTTGAGGCTTCTCCCCATAAAGTCCTTGTCCGCCTTGATTCCCTCTTTCCTTAGCCTGTTGACTTGCCTCAGCGCTTCCTCTGCCCCCTTTTCCCCTATGTTGGCTATATAAACATCCATATACGTCGGGACCGGAATACCAATACCCCTATTCCCCACTACCAGCAGAAGCCTTTCCAATCCAAGGCCAAAACCTATCCCCGGGGTACTCGGTCCGCCGCATTCCTCCACAAGACCATCATACCTTCCTCCCCCGCACACAGTTCCCTGTGTGCCCTCCTCTTTGGATATTATCTCAAAAGCGGTCTTTGTGTAATAGTCAAGTCCCCTTACTATTTTGGGATCTACGACATAGAATAGATCCAAGGCTGTAAGGGAACTCTTCAACCCCTCAAAATGCTCACTGCACTCATCACATACATTGTCCAGCATATAGGGTATATCAGTTAAATACTCCTGGCATTTCGTTTCCTTGCAATCTATTATTCTCATAGGGTTCTTCTCATACCTGCCCTTGCATGTCTCACAAAGGTGTTCCAGCCTTTCGGAAAGATATTCCCTGAGCTTCCTGTTATACTCCCCCCTGCATTTGGGGCAGCCAACGCTATTTATCCTTATTTCCAGATCATTTATCCCAAGCCTGCTATACAGCATTATTGCAATGTTGATTATTTCCGCATCAACAGATGGATCGGAAGTCCCAAGGGCTTCGACACCGAACTGGTGATGTTCTCTCAGCCTTCCCGACTGCGGTTTCTCATAGCGGAAGCAAGGAGTAAGATAATAAGCTTTGGTTGGCTGAGGTTCATTGAAAATACTATGTTCAACAAAGGCCCTCACCGTTGGCGATGTGCCTTCAGGTTTTAGGGTAATGCTCCTTTCTCCCTTATCAATAAAAGTATACATCTCTTTCTGTACAACATCAGTGGTTTCGCCGACACCTCTCTCAAAAAGCTCTGTGTGCTCAAAGACCGGTGTCCTAATCTCGCGATATCCGTGCAAAGCGCAAATTTCCCTTATAATGTTTTCTACATAGTGCCATCTGTATACCTCTGAGGGCAATATATCCTTTGTCCCTTTAGGTGCCTGCGTCAGCATAAAAGTACCTCCTCTTAATATATAAAAACATAATTTTGTGCTCAAGTACCCCTTACCCCTGGGTCAATATGCTTACCGTATTTGTTCCAAAATATCTAGTTTTTTTTCTATCATTGCATCGATATTTCTTATGTAAAGCCTTAGGTCCTTTATATTACGCTGCCTTTCGATCTTGTTTTCTCTGTTTATTACGATCTTAGTCACAGCATCTGCCCCAAAGGCTGCGTTTGTCTGCTTTTCTTCAATTATCTGCATATTATATATGCATTCAAATCCATTCTTTGAAAAGCCTATGTTCTCTAAATTTTGCAGCATATGCTTCTGCCTGTACAGATAATACGGGTGCATCCCCAAATCTCTTAAGAAAGACTTTGCATAGTTCATCATCTGTGATGCGGAATCATCGCCAATCAAGGGCATGTCCTCAAATTCCTCATTAAATACAGAAGCCCTTTTGACCGTCATTGTATGTACCGTGATGCTTTCCGGGTCAAGCTTCTTTATTGCCTTCAGGGTGCGGGTCAGATGTTCCATTGTCTCCCCGGGAAGCCCTAATATTATATCCATGTTAATATTGTCAAATCCCATGCTTCTTGCAAGATAAAAGCTTTCCTCTATTTGTGCCGCATTATGTGCTCTCCCTATCCTTAACAGAGTGTCGTCATTCATTGTTTGCGGATTGATGCTTATTCTGCTTATACCGTTTTTTAATAATATCCATAGTTTTTCTTCATTGATAGAATCCGGTCTCCCGGCTTCACAAGTGAATTCAACAGCCTGTTCTCCGAAGCATTCCTTTATGCAATGCATCAGCATTTGAAGCTGCTGCCCTGTCAGAGAAGTCGGAGTACCTCCGCCAATATATATGGTCTGAATTGTGTATCCTTTGCCCCAAAGGTATTTAGAGACCTCTCTCATCTCTTTCATAAGACTTTGCAGGTAAGGATCAACATAAAAATTACACGCAGTTATTGAATTTGAGGTAAAAGAGCAGTAATGGCATCGGCTGGGACAAAAGGGTATTCCGATGTATATGCTTACTGTCTTATCATTATAAGGATAAATAAACGGCCTTTCAATGCAAGCTATCTCAACCGAAAGCTGCGCCCTATCTTCTTCCATAAGATATTCCCCGACCAACCTGCCGGGGATCTCTTCCTTAGTTAAGCCTTTGTCTAGCAGTTCATGTACTATTTTTACCGGTCTTATTCCTGTCAATATTCCCCACGGAAATTCCCTTCCAAATACCAAGGATAGAAGCCTGTACACCGATTTTTTTACTAGGCTTTTTGCAGCCTTCTCATCTCGATTCTCAGCATCGATCTCAGTTGTAGCGCTCTCCCGCCTATTGCCCTCCAAATAAACCGATGTGCACACAAGGTTTCCTCCAGAAACATCAATTCTGCTTGTTACAAGCACATCATCCTTTTGCAGAGTTAGTCGGCGGTCCTCGGGAGCGAAATCTAATCTTTCAATTCTGCGCTTCCCGAAAAACATTCTTACAATGTCTGCTACCTCATTAAAATACTCATGGTTCTCCAGCACAATTACAATCATATTTTCCTCTATACCAAATCGCTGAATATTTGTCTTTTGATATCGGAAACGTGATCTATTGTCACCCCGATTTCCGATGCTATTTCATAATCCTCCATGCCGGATTCTATCATATCTATAAGCTCATCGTATTCCTGGTGCAGCCTGTTCTTATGCTTTACGGCCCCCATCCTCTTAGAAGACTTATTCATAAAACCCTCCTATGTAACAGGTATTATTATTATAGTCTCCCCTTTTGCTTCAGCCATATTCATTTATAATTCCTAGATATTTGCATTTTTATTTACTGTTATACTATCATGTATTATTAAACAGGTGCCAGGCCCTATATCAGGAAAGGATTATTAGTTTTTTCTGCAAGTATTGTTGTGGAAAGCCCGTGTCCGGGATAAACCACAGTATCCTCCGGCAGTATCAACAGCTTGTCTTTGATTGCTCCGATAATCTCCTCATAAGATCCTCCGGGTAGATCTGTCCGTCCGATAGAAGATGAAAACAGAGTGTCTCCTGAAAATAAGCAACCGTCGCTGTATATGCAAATCCCCCCTCGGGTATGTCCCGGAGTGTGAATAATATTAAGCACATCGGCTCCGAGCTTAAGGATTTCGCCACCTTCAATAAACCTGTCGGCACATACCTCAACAGGTTTATTCCCCATCAGAGCTGAAAGATTCTTCCTGCTGCTTCTTAACATCTGGTCATCCTCTTTATGTATGCATACCTCCGCACCTGTATAATTCTTCAGTTCCGCAAGAGCTCCGATATGATCTCCGTGACCGTGGGTCAATATTATATATTTGACCCTTATTTCGTTTTTTTCAATAAAGCTCCTAATAACTTCAAAATCCCCGC
>CAYURW010000098.1:9342-9606 GCA_964447145.1 uncultured Clostridiaceae bacterium | reverse complement strand
TACCCTTCCTTGAAAATGATGATGCCAATAGGGCTCTTATGGGTTCAAACATGCAGCGTCAGGCCGTTCCTATCATAAAACCGGATTCTCCCATAGTGGGTACAGGTATGGAATACAAATCCGCAATGGATTCTGGGGTAATAGGTCTTGCAAAGGAAGACTGCGTAGTCGAGAAAGTAAGCGCTGATGAAATTGTTATGAGGAATAACATAGGGGAGAGGGAAAGATATAAGCTTCTGAAGTTTCTGCGTTCCAATCAGGGGA
>CAYURW010000098.1:1737-9332 GCA_964447145.1 uncultured Clostridiaceae bacterium | reverse complement strand
GTCAGGCTGTGCCTCTGCTCATGCCCGAGGCGCCCATAGTCGGCACCGGCATGGAATACAAGGCGGCGCATGATTCCGGCGTCGTGGTGCTCTCCAAGGTATACGGCACGGTAAAGAGCGTGAGCGCTGATAAGGTCGTGGTGACCGAAAAGGGCGGCCCCGACCATACCTACAAGCTCATAAAGTTCAAGCGCTCCAATCAGGGGACCTGCATAAACCAGAGGCCTATAGCCAGAAAAGGCGAAGTACTGAAAAAGGGCGATATTATTGCGGACGGACCTTCAACGGATATGGGAGAAATTGCCCTTGGGAGAAATGTGCTCATAGGCTTCATGACCTGGGAAGGTTATAATTACGAAGATGCCATACTAATTAGTGAGAAGCTTGTAAAAGAAGATATCTTCACTTCTATACATATTGAGGAATATGAATCGGAGGCAAGGGATACCAAGCTTGGCCCCGAGGAGATAACAAGAGATATACCGAATGTCGGGGAGGAGGCCCTCAAAGACCTGGACGAGAGAGGTATAATAAGGATTGGAGCCGAAGTGAGGGCTGGAGATATAATGGTCGGCAAGGTGACTCCCAAGGGAGAAACGGAGCTTACCGCAGAGGAGAGGCTTTTGAGAGCCATATTTGGGGAGAAGGCCCGGGAGGTAAGAGATACCTCCTTGAGGGTGCCTCATGGTGAGTCAGGGATAATCGTTGATGTGAAAGTCTTTACCAGAGAAAACGGAGATGAACTCCCTCCGGGAGTTAACCAGCTGGTAAGGTGTTATATTGC
The DNA here is from genome assembly GCA_964447145.1 of uncultured Clostridiaceae bacterium. GTDB lineage: Bacteria > Bacillota > Clostridia > Lutisporales > Lutisporaceae > BRH-c25. The sequence goes on along the minus strand of CAYURW010000098.1, from coordinate 8,548 downwards.
ACAAAAAAGAAAGATTTCTGTAGGAGATAAGATGGCAGGGCGCCATGGAAACAAGGGTGTTATCTCCAGAGTTCTTCCTGAAGAGGATATGCCGTTTATGCCTAACGGGACACCCCTCGAGATAGTATTGAACCCCTTAGGAGTGCCTTCCCGTATGAATATAGGGCAGGTGCTTGAGGTACATCTTGGCCTTGCTGCGAAAGCGCTGGGCTGGAAAATTGCGACCCCCGTATTTGACGGAGCGAGGGAAGACAGTATAATCGAGACAATTGAATGTGCCAACAAGGTTTTACAAACAAAGAAGAATCTCAGAAAAATCAAAGAAGAGATAATTCTGGCTAACAGACTTGCAGAGGATGAGTGGATTGAAGAGGAGCAGACGGCTCCCCGGAACACAGTGGCTGAAATCCGTGAAAATATTGATATTATCCACGAAATACTGAATCATGAGATATTCAGTATTGACAGCAGGCTTGCATCAATAAAGAAGATGATTATTTCCTCGGATTTATCAGAATTAGATGATGTCGAGAGTATATTATCTGCCTTTAATGAGACTCCCATTGATGGAATTGAATTGAATCAGACCGGAAAAGTAAGGCTAAGGGATGGGCGCACCGGAGAATATTTTGATAACGAAATAACTGTAGGCTATATGTATATACTTAAGCTTCTGCATCTTGTAGACGACAAGATACATGCAAGATCAACAGGCCCATATTCCCTTGTAACACAGCAGCCCCTTGGCGGGAAAGCGCAGTTCGGCGGCCAGAGGTTTGGAGAAATGGAAGTGTGGGCATTGGAAGCCTACGGTGCCGGCCATACTCTGCAGGAGATCCTTACAGTAAAATCTGACGACGTTGTAGGAAGGGTCAAGACTTATGAATCTATTGTCAAGGGTGAAAACATACCGGAGCCGGGAGTGCCTGAGTCCTTCAAAGTCCTTATAAAGGAACTTCAAAGCCTTGCTCTTGACGTTAAGGTTCTGACTGAGGAAAATGAAGAGATAACCATCAGAGAATCGGTTGAAGAGGAAATCGAAGATATCAGCTCTGACATGGAAATCAGGGAGGATATGGATTTTGCCAGCCTCTCATATAAAGGAGAGGAAAGAACGGAAGAAGACCTGTATGAGGATTATGAATCTGAAACTGAAGCAATAGAGGAATTTGAAGCCGATGTGGACTTCGAGGAACTCCTGTTAAACGAGGGTGAAGTCGAAGTCGAAGCCGAAGTCGAAGCCGAAGTCGATGATGAAGAAGAGTTCTAAATTTATTGGAAGGGAGAGATACCTCCTTGTTTGAATTAAATAATTTTGAAGCAATTAGAATAGGTTTGGCATCCCCTGAGAAGATTAGAGAATGGTCAAGGGGAGAAGTGAAAAAGCCTGAGACAATAAACTATAGAACCCTAAAACCGGAGAAGGAAGGGCTTTTTTGTGAGAAGATTTTTGGCCCCACAAAGGACTGGGAATGCCACTGCGGAAAATACAAGAGGATCAGATACAAGGGAATAGTGTGCGACCGCTGCGGTGTTGAAATAACCAAAGCAAAGGTCAGAAGGGAAAGAATGGGGCATATTGAGCTTGCTGCTCCTGTATCGCACATTTGGTATTTTAAGGGTATACCCAGCAGGATGGGACTGCTGCTTGACATGTCGCCAAGAGCCCTGGAAAAGGTTTTGTATTTTGCTTCATACATAGTAATAGACAACGGGGATACGGCTCTTTCAAAAAAACAGCTCTTAAGTGATAAGGAATATAGAGAAAGCGTTGAAAAATACGGAAATACCTTTAAAGCGGGAATGGGAGCGGAGGCAATAAAGGAGCTCCTTCTTGAAATGAATTTGGATGATTTGTCGAAAGAGCTTAGGCATGAGCTTAAGGGCAGCACCGGCCAAAAAAGGCTGAGGACTGTAAGAAGGTTGGAGGTCATAGAAGCATTTAAGAATTCAGGGAACAAACCTGAATGGATGGTTCTTGAGGCTATACCTGTGATACCGCCGGATTTGAGACCTATGGTGCAGTTGGACGGCGGAAGGTTTGCAACTTCGGATTTGAATGATCTTTATAGAAGAGTGATAAATAGAAATAACAGGTTAAAGAGGCTTTTGGATCTGGGAGCCCCTGATATTATAGTCAGAAACGAAAAGAGAATGCTTCAGGAAGCTGTTGATGCTCTTATAGACAATGGAAGAAGAGGAAGACCCGTAACAGGTCCCGGGAACAGGTCTCTTAAGTCCTTAAGCGATATGCTTAAAGGAAAGCAGGGCAGATTTAGACAGAACCTCCTAGGGAAACGCGTCGACTATTCGGGACGTTCGGTAATAGTTGTAGGACCTGAGCTTAAATTGTTTCAGTGTGGCTTGCCAAATGAAATGGCGTTGGAGCTTTTCAAGCCTTTTGTTATGAAGAAGCTTGTAAACGATGGTTTGGCACATAACATAAAAAGTGCCAAGAGAATGGTTGAAAGGGTCAAACCGGAGGTTTGGGATATACTTGAAGAGGTAATCGGAGAACACCCGGTGCTTCTGAATCGTGCTCCAACACTTCACAGACTTGGTATCCAGGCTTTTGAGCCTATACTTGTGCAGGGAAGGGCGCTTAAGATCCATCCTTTGGTATGTACCGCATATAACGCCGACTTTGACGGCGATCAGATGGCCATACATGTTCCCTTGTCCGTGGAAGCACAGGCAGAAGCAAGATTTTTGATGTTGTCCGCTAATAATATTTTGGCTCCAAAAGACGGAAGACCTGTTGTCAGTCCCACCCAGGACATGGTCATGGGGATATACTATCTTACCATATATGTGCCGGGACAGGAGGGCGAGGGCAAAGTATTCACAGATCTCAACGAAATGTACATGGCCTATCATCTCGGAGAGGTTTCCATACATGCAAAGGTAAGGGTTAGAATCAGGAAGGAGATTAGCGGCAGGACAGTGAGCAGACTTGTAGAGAATACTGTCGGAAGGTTCATTTTTAATCAGTCCATACCCCAGGACCTTGGCTTTATAGAAAGGAACACCGAAGAAGATATGTTCCCTCTGGAAATTGACCCCAAGGATGAAAAGGGCGAATTGAGGCCCATAGATAAGTCGATGCTGGGTAAAATTGTGGATAAATGCTATAGATTACATGGGAATACAAATACTGCAATTGTGCTGGATGAAATCAAACGATTAGGATTCCAATATTCTACTAAGGGAGCGGTTACGATAAGCATATCCGACATGGACATACCGGGTGCAAAGAATGAACTGCTTTCAAAAGCTGATGAAAGAGTAGACAAAATTGAAAAAATGTACAGGAGGGGCCTGATATCCAACGAAGAAAGGTATGAGCAGGTAATAGAGACCTGGAAGATAGCAACCGATGATATAACGGATGCATTAATGAACAACCTGGATAGGCTCAACCCCGTATATATGATGGCTAGCTCCGGGGCAAGAGGCAGTGTTAACCAGATAAAACAGCTCTGCGGCATGAGAGGACTCATGGCAGATACCTCCGGAAGAATAATCGAGATCCCAATAAAAGCAAATTTCCGGGAAGGGCTTGATGTTCTGGAGTTCTTTACTTCGACTCATGGCGCAAGAAAAGGTTTGGCGGATACCGCACTCCGGACTGCAGACTCAGGTTACCTTACCAGACGTCTTGTGGATGTGAGCCAGGATGTCATAGTCAGAGAAGAGGACTGCGGTACAGAAGAGGGTCTGGTCGTAAGCGAAATAAAAGATGGAAACGAAGTTATTGAAGGATTGAAAGACAGGCTCGTGGGCAGGTATTCCAACGATGATATACTGCATCCCGAGACCGGGGAGGTATTGGTCAAAAGGAATGAACTCATAACTGAGAGGATAGCCAACACTATAGTCAGGTTGGGGATAAAGAAGGTTCCCATCAGGTCGGTTCTAACCTGTCACTCAAAATACGGTGTGTGTGCTAAATGCTATGGGATCAACCTTGCAACAGGAGACTCAGTTAATATTGGCGAAGCCGTCGGAATAATTGCAGCCCAATCCATTGGAGAACCCGGTACACAGCTTACAATGAGAACCTTCCATACCGGAGGTGTTGCAGGGGACGATATTACGCAGGGTCTCCCCAGGGTAGAAGAGCTTTTTGAGGCGAGAAAACCCAAGGGGCTTGCAATAATATCCGAAATAACAGGTATTGTAAAGATCATAGACCAGAGGAAAAAGAAAGATGCTGTAGTAATGTCCGATGACGGTGATGTCAGGACGTATACTATCCCTTATGGGTCGAGGCTGAGAGTTTCCGAAGGGGATTCAATAGAAGCAGGGGATGAGATAACCGAAGGTTCAGTTAATCCCCATGATATACTGAAAATTAAGGGCGTCGCAGGGGTACAGACATATCTGCTTATGGAAGTGCAAAGGGTTTATAGGCTTCAGGGAGTTGATATCGCTGATAAGCATATTGAGGTAATTGTAAGGCAAATGCTCAGAAAAGTTAAAATAGAAGAGCCGGGAGACACAGACCTGCTTCCCGGAGGGCTCTTTGATATATTCAAGTATGAGGAGGAAAATGCAAGAATAAGTGCTGAAGGCGGTGAAACCGCTTCGGGAAGAAGGGTGCTTCTAGGTATAACCAAGGCTTCTCTTGCCACAGATTCCTTCTTATCTGCCGCATCTTTCCAGGAAACCACAAGGGTTCTTACAGAAGCGGCAATCAAAGGGAAGATGGATCCTCTTGTCGGGCTGAAAGAAAATGTTATAATAGGCAAGCTGATTCCTGCGGGTACGGGTATGAAAAAATATACAGACATATCAATAAGACCGGCAGAGGTGGTTGAGTAAAAACTATTGACACACATTATAACAAGTGCTAAACTTATTTAGTGCGTTATGGAGAACCATCACAATGGTTCTCTTATTCACCTTTTATCTGCTAATACCTTTATTATTGCAATGCAAAATCCTTGAGGGGGCGGTTGGGTTGCAGGAACTGAAAACTTCACGCAACAGGATAGTGGGATTGAAACAAACCATAAAGGTTGTCAGGAACGGGACCGCAAAAAAGGTATATTTGGCGGAGGATGCTGATGATTTTATAAAACAGTCGGTGCTTAGTGCATGTGTAGATAGTAATATGCAGGTTATTTATGTCAATAGTATGAAGGAATTGGGCGGGGCATGCGGTATAGGCATCGGGGCTTCGACTGCAGCGATTGTTTAAGCTCCATCCAAGGATTGTTCTATCGTGTATACCAGTGTCTGATAATTATCAGACCTGTATATAATAAATAAAATAAGGAGGTGCATTTAATGCCTACAATCAGCCAGTTAGTGAGAAAGGGCAGAGAGAAGGTTGAGTACAAATCTGCCGCACCGGCGTTGAAGGAAAGCCCGCAAAAAAGGGGAGTATGTACTGTAGTAAAAACCACGACACCGAAGAAGCCAAATTCAGCATTGAGGAAAATTGCCAGAGTAAGGCTTACAAACGGCATCGAGGTCTCAGGCTACATTCCCGGAATCGGCCATAACCTGCAGGAACACTCGGTTGTTCTCATCAGGGGCGGCAGGATCAAGGACCTCCCCGGCGTAAGATATCACATCGTAAGAGGTACGCTTGATACCGCCGGAGTTGCTAACAGAAAGCAGGGCAGGTCTAAGTACGGTGCCAAGAGGCCAAAGAAATAGTATTGTGCAAGTTATTTGACATCGGCCAAGGGGCCGGTGATTGAAATAGATTTGCGCACAGCGGCAGCTATTTATATAATACTGCCGAGTACCGATGATATAAAAGTATTAAGGAGGGAAGCATAGTGCCAAGAAGAGGACATATATCCAAAAGGGATGTTTTGCCGGATCCATTGTATAACAATAAGATAGTCACAAAGCTTATAAACAATGTTATGTACGATGGAAAGAAAAGCATCGGACAGAGAATAGTATACGGTGCTTTTGAGATAATCAGAGAAAAGACAGGCAAAGAACCCATTGAGGTATTTGAGACAGCAATGAATAACATTATGCCTGTTTTGGAAGTAAAGGCAAGAAGAATAGGCGGAGCCACTTATCAGGTTCCTATAGAGGTAAGGCCGGATAGGAAGCAAGCATTGGGAATGAGATGGCTGATTGAGTACTCCAGAAAAAGAGGAGAAAAGACAATGAAGGAAAGGCTGGCCGGGGAGCTCCTGGATGCTGCTAACAACACAGGCAACAGTGTTAAGAAAAGGGAGGACACCCACAAGATGGCGGAAGCCAACAAAGCTTTTGCTCACTACAGGTGGTAATCCTTACAAAGTTAAATACAGTTGGCGCAATAGCAATTACTGCATGGGAACTACTGCATGCTGAACGCAAACAGATCTGTGAAATATGAAGGGGTCACTTGCAGCAGAAAGGAGGATACTTGTGCCTAGGCAATTTTCGTTGGAAAAGGTAAGAAACATAGGGATTATGGCCCATATAGATGCGGGTAAGACTACTACTACCGAAAGAGTCCTTTTTTACACCGGGAAGACTTACAAAATCGGTGAAACCCATGAAGGAACCGCTGCTATGGACTGGATGGAACAGGAACAGGAGAGAGGGATAACAATTACCTCTGCGGCGACGACCGCCGAGTGGAAGGGTCATAGAATCAACATTATAGATACGCCGGGGCACGTGGACTTTACTGTTGAGGTAGAAAGGTCATTGCGTGTATTGGACGGTGCTGTTGCGGTTTTTTGCGCCAAGGGCGGGGTAGAACCCCAATCAGAAACTGTTTGGAGGCAAGCCGACAAATATTTTGTTCCAAGGATCGCATATGTTAACAAAATGGATATAACGGGAGCGG
>CAYURW010000098.1:0-1703 GCA_964447145.1 uncultured Clostridiaceae bacterium | reverse complement strand
TAATCCGAATGATGAAGGATAGGCTTGGGGCCAATGCCGTTCCGATCCACCTTCCTATTGGAAGCGAGGATAAGTTTGTCGGAATAGTAGATCTGGTAGAAATGAAGGCTCATATATACAAGGATGATCTGGGAAAAGAAATGGACATTACGGAAATACCTGAAGATATGCGAGATAAGGCGGAAGAATACAGGGCAAACCTCATTGAAGCAGTATCCGAAATAAGTGAGGAGCTTATGATCAAGTACCTTGAGGGGATAGAGCCGACGGAGCAAGAAATTAAAGATGCTCTAAGGACCGGTACCATTGCAGTCAAGCTAAACCCGGTCATTTGCGGCTCTTCATATAAAAATAAAGGTGTACAGCTTATGCTGGATGCTGTTGTTGATTATATGCCTTCTCCTCTGGACATACCCCCGGTCGAGGGTACTGAGGCGGAGGGAGGGAATAGGGTGGTTAGGCATTCGGATGACAAAGAACCATTTTCTGCTCTGGCCTTTAAGATAATGGTAGACCCCTATGTGGGCAGACTGGCATTTTTCAGGGTTTATTCCGGTGCAGCTGAAGCCGGTTCTTACGTCTATAATTCTTCAAAAGGGAAAAGGGAGAGAATAGGCAGGATAGTTCAGATGCATGCTAATCACAGGGAAGACGTAAAAGGAGTCTATACCGGCGACATTGCTGCAATTGTAGGGCTTAAGGAAACAACGACCGGAGATACCCTTTGCGATGAGAATAAACCAATAATCCTTGAGTCCATGGAATTCCCGGAGCCGGTAATAAATGTTGCAATTGAGCCTAAGACAAAAGCAAGTCAGGATAAAATGGGCATAGCTCTTCAGAAGCTGGCAGAGGAGGACCCTACTTTCAGGACGTATACTGATGCTGATACGGGTCAGACAATAATTGCCGGCATGGGAGAACTGCATCTGGAAATAATTGTTGACAGGATGATGCGTGAATACAAGGTAGAGGCAAATGTCGGGAAACCCCAGGTTGCATATAAAGAGACCATTAAGAGAAAGGCGCAGGTTGAAGGCAAATTCATAAGGCAATCGGGAGGCAAAGGCCAATACGGCCATGTATGGCTTGAGCTTGAACCCAAAGATCCCGGAACAGGCTTTGAATTTGTAAATAAGATAGTAGGCGGAGTGATACCAAAGGAATTTATACCAGCCGTGCAGCACGGGGTAGAGGAAGCTACACAAAATGGTGTGCTTGGCGGATACCCTGTCCTTGATGTAAAGGTTACTTTATATGATGGTTCTTATCATGAGGTTGACTCTTCCGAAATGGCATTCAAAATTGCCGGTTCTATGTCATTCAAGGAAGGGATGAAAAAGGCCGACCCGATTCTTCTTGAACCTATAATGAAGGTCGAGGTGACAGTTCCTGAAGAGTATATGGGAGATGTGCTTGGTGATATTAATTCCAGAAGAGGGAAAATTGAAGGCATGGAGGCAAGAAGCGGAGCACAGGTCATAAGGGCTTTGGTGCCTCTGTCGGAAATGTTCGGATACGCAACGGATCTGCGTTCAAAGACACAGGGCAGAGCAGTCTACTCAATGGAAACCGACCGTTTTGAGGAGGTTCCGAAGAATATAGCAGAGAAGGTATTGGGTAAAATATAATAATGATATTTGATTTAAGGAGGAAAATGAAATGGCAAAGGCAAAATATGAAAGGACCAAACCCCATGTAAA
>CAYURW010000097.1:0-9904 GCA_964447145.1 uncultured Clostridiaceae bacterium | reverse complement strand
GTGCTGGGTGCTCTTCAGGCAGACCAGGAGGGGAATCTTGCAAATTGGATGATACCCGGGAAAATGGTGCCCGGTATGGGAGGGGCCATGGATCTTGTTGCGGGGGCAAAAAAGGTCATTATTGCAATGGAACACACCGCAAAAGGAAGCCCCAAAATACTGAAAAAATGTAATCTGCCTCTTACGGCAAAAGGAGAGGTGGACCTTATTGTTACTGATATGGGAGTTATTGAAGTAACAAAGGAAGGGCTGCTTCTGACTGAGCTGGCCCCTGAGACTACTCTTGAGGAGGTATTGGATGCCACAGAGGCAGAGCTTATTATATCAAAAGACCTTAAAGTGATGGATGTGTAATAGGCAGGGATCTTTACAATTGGATGAATATTTATACAATTGCAAGTCTACATTCATGTCATTAAATGGAAACCAAGCTGCATTAATGAGTAAATGTGAGCAATTGCAACACCTCATTGAGCTTCTTCAAAGGAGCTCTTCTGCTTTTATACCCCTTTTAGCCTTCAACAGCCCAAAAAAATCTTTACAATAACGATAAATGATGGTATATTCTTATGTAAGTATATACAGAGCATTTGGTGATATATTCAACCTATTCTACATATTGCAGCTTTTCATGCAAGCGGTCCAAATTATCAGTCATAATCAGAACCAGACCTTATTATTTTGTGCTTGACCCGGTGGCATTGCGCAACACTATGACCAACGGGATAAAATATATAATTAGGGAGGAAGAATTGATGGCAAAAAGGCTTTGGATCTTGGCATTTGCAATTATGTTGATTGCATCAACAGCAGTTGGCTGTTCTCAGCCTGCCGCACCACCGGCAGAAGGAGGAGGTGGAGGAGCTGCAGAAGCACCAAAATTTGACGGAGAAATACTCGTCGGAATCATGGTGCCGGTTACAGGCTCAGAGGCTACATACGGCAAAGACATGGAGAATGCAATCAAAATTGCTGCGGACGAAATCAATGCAGCAGGCGGTGTCTTAGGAAAGGAATTGAAGTTTGTTTTGGGCGATGACGGCTGTGATCCGCAAATGTGTACCGCAGCAGCCAGCAAACTGGTATCGTCGGAAGTTCAGGCTGTTCTTGGAGGATATTGCTCCGGAGCAACCATACCGGCTCTTAAGATTTACGGAGATGCAAAAATACCTTTCATAATTTTGGCAGCAAACTCTACAAAGCTTATTGAAGAAAACACGGGCTGGGCATATATGATAAACAGCCCCGGTTATCATCAGGCAGATGCTGCTTCTAACTTATTCGAAAACCTCAAAGTTAACAAACTGGCTTTTGTGCATCAGGGAGACGGTTTCTCCGAGAACCTGGCTCAACTGACAAAAGAAGAATGGGAAAAAAGAGGCCATTCAGTTTCTGCTTTTGAAGTAGTCAACAAGGGGGAACAGGACTTCTCATCATTGGTAACAAAGATAAAATCCTCCGGAGCGGAAGGTGTTTATTGGACAGCCTATCACGCAGACGGAGCTCTTCTTATAAAACAGCTTCGCCAGGGCGGCTACACCGGTGAAATCACCGTTGCAGACGGCTCAAGCTCAATACAGCTGTTAGAAATTGCAGGAGCAGCGGGAGAAGGCGTATACTGCACATCTCCTCCGGTTGTCGACTTCCTGCCGGCAGCCAAACAGTTTAGTTCAGCATATGTTTCGAAGCATAACCAGCAGCCTGGACCATATGCAGGACTTGCATATGACGGTACTTATCTTTTAGCTGATGCTATAAAGAGAGCCGGCGGAACAGATCCGGAAGCTCTGCGAAGTGCACTGTCAGCGACCGATAATTTCCAGACCCTTTCCGGTGGAGTTACCTTTACATCGGAAAACGTACTTAAAGATAGCAACTTCATCACCATCAAAGGTGAAGGAGGCAAATGGGTTCTGGTTGAATAAACCTTTTCGCACGGGGCGGGGGCATATTTAGCCCCCGGCCTGTGCTTACCTCCAACATACGAAAGGGTGAGCTTATGTCTTTCCAAGAAATATTCGTTCAACAGATTGTTAACGGCTTGCTTCTGGGGTCGTTTTACGGGCTGGTCGCTCTTGGCTATTCAATGGTTTATGGTATTATCAGACTGTTAAACTTTGCCCATGCGGATATTTATATGGTGGGCGGTTTTGTCAGTTTGGCTTTTTTAACCCTTTTTAAGGGAACAGCTTTAGGAAACGGCTGGGCAGGAATAATTGTTGCCATGATTATTACAATGATTCTCGTCGGACTTTTAGGTGTTTTTATTGAAAGGATTGCGTACAAGCCTTTGAGGAATGCACCCCGTCTTTCGCTGCTTATTACAGCACTGGGTGTTTCCATGGTTCTGTACAACTCTGTAATGGTTATTACCGGGGGGGAATACAAACCTTATAGAACAGACCTCGGGTTTGAGGGAATTGCTTTTGGGAGCATCTTTATTACATACACCCAGGCTCTTTTAATAATAGCTTCGGTCTTACTCATGCTGGTACTTCACCTTTTTATTACCAGGACTATGTATGGCAAAGCAATGAGAGGCATATCAATGGACCTTGACTGCTGCCGCCTTATGGGTGTCAACTGTAATAAAATTATCGCTCTCACATTTTTCGTAGGTACAATGCTGGCTGCCTCCGCAGGGACGATGGCAGGAGTATATTATGGAAGCCTGCATTTTTTTATGGGTTTTGTAATTGGTATCAAAGCTTTTACTGCAGCAGTTATTGGCGGGATAGGAATAATTCCAGGTGCTATGTTGGGCGGTCTGCTGTTGGGACTTTTGGAATCCTTCGGGACACAAATTCCTTTTATAGGCTCGGAGTGGAAGGATGTATTTTCCTTTTCAATATTGATTCTTATCCTGATATTCAAACCAACGGGGCTTTTGGGTAAAAAAGAAAGTGAGAGGATGTAGAAGCTATGAAGGAAAACCAGGTTGACATACAGACTGCAGCCACTCAGACGGCTACAAAACGGGAAAGTTTTATAGACCAGCTTATAGACAGGCTATATTGCCTTTTCGACAACAAGAAGATACGTTTTAGTGTATTGGCTATCGCCATAGCTGTGCTACTCATCTTGCCTTTGAGAACAAGCATGTACTTTATGGAGGTAATGACCAACGTATGGTTTTACGTGGTTCTGTGCCTTGGCCTCAATATAATTGTCGGATTTGCCGGGCTTTTGAGCCTTGGATATGCGGCGTTTTTTGCTGTTGGGGCATATACTTCCGGAATATTGATTACTAATTATGGGGTAAGTTTCTGGCTGACTCTTCCTGTCAGTGTTCTGATGGCGGTAATAGCGGGACTTGCAATAGGCGGACCTACTTTAAAATTAAGAAGTGATTATCTTGCAATTGTTACTCTCGGATTTGGTGAGATGATAAGGTTGGCGGCAAGAAACCTGAAAATAACCGGCCGTGCAACCGGATTAGTAGGAATAAGCAGGCCTGCCATATTTGGCATGACCCTTTATAAGATAAATCATTTCTATTATGCTTTTTTGATATTGGCAGTTTTAGCTGTAATAATTTCGTATAGATTATATGATTCAAGATTGGGCAGAGCATGGAAATACATCCGGGAGGATGAGGACGCAGCTGAAGCAATGGGCATCAATGTAGTAGCGGTCCGATTGTATGCGTTTATTATTGGCTCTGTTTTTGGTTCATTGGCAGGTTCCTTCATGGCAGTCAAAATGACCGCTATTTCACCCGAATCATTTTTGTTTACCCAATCGGTGAATATTTTGCTGGCGGTAGTGCTGGGAGGAATGGGTAAAATCCCGGGTGTTATTCTGGGTGCGTTTGTATTGGTTATTTTTCCCGAGATTTTCAGAGGGATAGGTCAGTACAGGATGCTTATTTTCGGTTTGATACTGTTGGTTTTGATGATTTATCGGCCCCAGGGGCTATGGCCGGATCGCCGCACCGGACCCTCTACCTCGGGGAAAATTGAGACGGGCGGGGTGAGTTAAAGTGATTCTTGAAATAAAAGACTTGACATTGAGGTTTGGAGGGCTTACTGCGGTCAACAAAGTCAGTTTCGGCGTTGAAGAGGGTTCGATAGAAAGTCTTATAGGGCCTAACGGGGCGGGTAAGACGTCACTTTTCAACTGTCTGACCGGTTTTTATAAAGCCCAGGAGGGGGATATACTATTCGAGGGCAAAAGCGTAATGAAGCTAAAACCCCATAAAATCACGGAATTGGGGATGGCAAGAACCTTCCAGAACCTGCGTTTGTTTAAGAATTTGACAGTTATGGAAAACGTTATGGCAGGAATGCATTGCCGCGCTTCTGCCGGTGTAGCGGGCGCCATTTTGAGGCCCCCTGCCCAGAAAGCCGAAGAGAAAAGAATCAGAGAGGTTGCTATGGAATGCATGGAATTCATCGGGATTCTGGACAAAAGAGACAGAATTGCAAAGAATCTGCCCTATGGAGACCAGAGAAGAGTTGAGTGGGCAAGGGCACTGGCGACGCAGCCCAAGCTGTTGCTGCTTGATGAGCCTGCAGCAGGACTCAATTATGACGAAAAAATGCAGCTTGTGGAGCTTATTAGACGTATCCGTGATGAAAGAAAAATTACCGTATTCCTGATTGAACATGATATGGGGCTTATTATGAAGGTTTCTGAAAGAATATTCGTTATTGACTACGGTACCAAGATCGCGGAAGGAAACGTACAGGAGGTACAGAATAACCCAAGAGTAATTGAAGCATATTTGGGGAAAGAGGAGGAAGATGCCGTATGAGTGAAGTAGTCCTTTCTCTTAAAAACCTTGAAACTAAATATGGACAGATCCGTGCGCTGAAGGGTATAAGCTTGGATGTATCCGAGGGAGAAATAGTAACTCTTCTTGGTTCCAACGGAGCCGGAAAGAGCACGACCCTTAAGACAATATCCAGCCTGGTGCCGGCTTGCGGCGGCAAAGTAGAATTCTACGGCAAGGATATTACCAATGCACCTCCTCATTCAATTGTTGAAATGGGTGTAATACACGTTCCTGAGGGACGAAGGATCTTTAAGGAGCTGACAGTTTTAGAGAATCTTGAAATGGGCTCCTTCACATTAAAAGACGATGTGGAAAGAAAGAGAAGAATAGAGAGGGTCTATGAGTTGTTCCCGGTGCTGTCTGACAGGCGCAAACAGATGGGAGGTCTTCTCTCCGGCGGTGAACAGCAGATGCTGGCTATCGGGCGTGCTTTGATGACCAGCCCGAAGGTTCTTCTTTTGGACGAGCCCTCGATGGGTCTTGCCCCGATAATAGTGCAGGAAATAATGAATATCATCAAAAAAATTAACGGGGAGGGGACTACTATCCTTCTTGTTGAGCAAAACGCGAAGGCGGCTCTCAAGCTTGCCCATAGGGGATATGTAATAGAAACGGGCGAGATCGTGATGGAAGGCAGTGCTGATGTGCTCAGCAAGGATGACAGCATAGTAAAGGCGTATCTCGGACATTAACAGAACCTTAAAGGGTGCCGCAGGGATCAATGATTCCCGGGCACCTTTTTTTCTGGTATAATTATTATATAGTAATAATCGAAAAGGGCGCATGGGCATCAAATGCGGCGAATAAACACTAATATAGATTTGTTTCACCGCAAAGAAAATCAAGATAACAGAAATCCGTTTCAGCGATGCTTAAACAGATTTTGCATAGTTATTTTGGTATAATCATTGCTATATTTTATTGTGGATTGATTGCAGATTGGAGTGAAACTATGGCAGCAGGAATGATATTCAATATACAAAGATACTCTGTCCATGATGGACCCGGTATCCGCACAACTGTTTTTTTCAAGGGATGCCCCTTAAGCTGCGAGTGGTGTCATAACCCGGAGAGCCAAAGCCCGGAGCCTCAGCTGATATTCCGTGAGGATAGGTGTATAGGCTGTGGTGAATGCAGAAAGGCCTGTCCCGAGGGAATCCGTTCCGGAGGATTTTTGACCGGTGATCATGGGAGAAGCTGCAGAGCCTGCTGGGACTGTGCAAGGTCCTGCCCCGCCTCGGCCCTTGAGATGATAGGAAAAAGGACTACAACGGAAGAGGTGATGAAAGAAATCAACAAGGACCTTATTTTCTATGACCAATCGGGTGGAGGGGCTACATTTTCCGGAGGAGAGCCTTTGATGCAGCCGGATTTCTTGAGGAGTCTCCTTATAGAATGCAGGAAGGCAGGGATCCATACAGCGGTTGACACCTGCGGTTATGCGGACTGGGAGATACTATCGGATATTAGTCCCAATGTGGATCTTTTCCTGTATGACATAAAACACATGGAAGACACTGTACACATAAAGACTACAGGGGTATCCAACAGTATTATACTAAGCAATCTGAAAAAACTGGCAAAGGCCCATGGAAACATTATTGCCAGATTCCCTCTGATACCTGGGGTAAACGATGACAGATCCAACATGGACGATACAGCCCGGTTTGTTGTATCTGTCGGAATAAGCGAAGTGAATATCCTTCCCTATCACAATACGGGCATGGACAAA
The DNA here is from genome assembly GCA_964447145.1 of uncultured Clostridiaceae bacterium. GTDB lineage: Bacteria > Bacillota > Clostridia > Lutisporales > Lutisporaceae > BRH-c25. Next base: position 3,395 of record CAYURW010000097.1, on the reverse strand, counting down.
TATGAGAGGCTATGCAGGGAATATAGCTTTGGGGAGGTTGCGGAACCATCGGAGGAGATGGTGGATTTGGCTGCGGGAATATTCAGAGAATATGGGCTGAATGTGAAGACGGGAGGTTAATAATATGAATGAAAGAATAAAGAAGTTGAGGCAGCAGAGCACTGAGACTGTACCATGCATTTCAATAGAAAGGGCAAAGCTTGTTACAGAGGCCTATCGGGAATATTTCGGGAAGGTTTCGGTACCGATGCTAAGAGCACTGACTTTTAAACACCTGATGGAAAACAAGACTGTATGCATAAACCCCGGAGAACTCATTGTTGGGGAGAGAGGACCTGAACCTCATGCAACACCCACATACCCGGAGCTGTGCTGCCATAGCCTTGAAGATCTGGAGTTGATCGACAAGCGGGATAAAATATTCTTCAGGGTAGAGGACAGTGTGAAGGATACCCAGAGGGAAGTCATAATACCTTACTGGGAAGGCAGGTGTATAAGGGATATGATTTTCGGACAGATGTCCGAGGAATGGAAGGATTGCTATATTGCCGGCATTTTTACGGAATTCATGGAACAAAGAGCCCCGGGGCATACCGTGGCTGACGGCAAGTTATACAAAAAAGGCTTTTTGGACTTCAAGAAGGATATAGAAGAAAGCTTGAAAAGCATTGATTATCTCAATGATCCTGATTCCTACGACAAGCGGGAGCAGCTTATGGCAATGGATGTGTGTGCCGATGCAATAATAGCCTATGCCGGAAGGCATGGGGAGAAGGCTCTTGAAATGGCCGAGGCCGAAAGCTGTCCGGAAAGGAAAAAAGAACTGGAGCAGATCGGAAGGGTCTGCAATCATGTTCCTGCCAATGCGCCCCGGGATTTCTGGGAGGCATTGCAGGCATACTGGTTTGTGCACTTGGGAGTTATAACCGAATTAAACACTTGGGATTCGTTCAACCCCGGCAAGCTGGACCAGCATTTGCATCCTTTTTACAGGAAAGGGATAGAAGAGGGAACACTGACCCCCGAAAAGGCAAAAGAACTACTTGAGTGCTTATGGGTGAAATTCAACAATCAGCCGGCACCCCCAAAGGTAGGCATTACCCTTGCCGAAAGCGGGACCTATACCGATTTTGCAAATATTAATATAGGGGGTATAAAGCCCGACGGATCTGACGGGGTGAACGAAGTCTCTTATATGCTGCTTGATGTTATAGGGGATATGAAAATATTGCAGCCCAGCACCAATGTGCAAGTAAGCCAGAAAAACCCCGACATATTCGTAGAGAAGGCCTGTGAGGTTATCCGCATGGGAATGGGGTTTCCCTCAGTGTTCAACACAGATGGGGTTGTAAAAGAAATGATAAGGCAGGGCAAGTCCATAGAGGATGCAAGATGTGGCGGGACCAGCGGATGCGTGGAGACCGGGGCCTTTGGAAAAGAAGCCTATATTCTGACCGGATATTTCAATATCCCAAAAGTATTGGAAATCACTTTGAACAACGGTTTTGACAAAAGAACCGGTAAAAAAATAGGGCTGGAAACCGGCGATCCTGCACAGTTCAGGAGCTATGAGGAGCTGTTCGAAGCTTTTGAGGCTCAGATGAAGCACTTTTTGGAAATAAAGATACGAGGCAACAATATAATTGAAAGGCTTTACTCCCTTTATATGCCTGCTCCCTTCCTTTCGATAATTGTGGATGACTGTATAAAGAAGGGCAAGGATTACAATGCAGGGGGCGCAAGGTACAATACCAACTATATCCAGGGTGTAGGCATAGGAAGCATAACCGACAGCCTGGCTGCCATAAAATATCATGTATTCGACAATAAGACCTTTACGATGGAGGAGCTTCTGAAGGCTCTTTCCGACGACTTTAAGGAGAATGAGAAAATACGGCAGCTGCTTGTCAACAAGACTCCAAAGTATGGAAACGATGATGATTACGTAGATAACATAATGGTATCGGTATTTGAGAAATTCTTTGGACTGGTGGACGGGAGGAAAAACCTCAAAGGGGGAAATTACCGTATTAACATGCTGCCCACCACCTGCCATATTTACTTTGGATCAGTAACAGGAGCTACCCCCGATGGACGTAAGGCCGAGCAACCATTGTCAGAGGGTATTTCGCCGGTTCAGGGGGCGGATAGGCATGGCCCTACTTCAGTGATAAAATCCGCATCAAAAATGGACCAGATAAAGACAGGGGGCACATTGCTGAACCAGAAATTTACCCCCCAGGTGCTGGAAGGTAAGCAGAACATTGAGAAGCTTGTTCACATTATAAGGGCATATTTCAGGCTGGAAGGGCATCATATACAGTTCAATGTGGTAAGTGCCGATACATTGAGGGATGCCCAGAAAAACCCCGAGGAGTACAGGGACCTAATCGTGAGGGTGGCGGGATACAGCGATTATTTCAACAACCTGGGCAAAAAGCTGCAGGATGAGATAATAACAAGAACTGAGCACGGCTCTTTCTAAAGAGAAGCTTGTAAGCAATTAGAACTATTTACCTTGACATCCAACCATTCACAATCGTACTAAGGCTTTCTAAGATAGAAGCTTACATACAGAGAACTATGGGCAAAAGCATAAAAATAATTGCAAATAGTTCAAAAATGCATTATCCCTTGGAGGATAATGCATTTTTGTTTTATGCGCTGAACCGCTTCCTTCCACCTGTTTTCTTTGTTAATTTGAATATAAATTCTGCAGGGAGGCAATAATTAATAGGTGGGAGGTATCAATATGAGAAAAAAGGCAGTAATTACCATTATATGCGTGCTGCTGACTACGGGAAGCTTTGAGGCGGCAGCATATCCGGGAGCAGGTATCTCTGAGGGTGAAGCTCTTGTGACTTCCTTTGAGAGCACCGGAGCAGCTGTGCTGGAAAGCACTGCAAGCTGCAGAGCAAAGCTTGGGGATAGGTTTATGGAGATGAAGGAAATAGAAGAGAAGATGGCTGGTATCATAAGCCGTATCAACCCCGAAAGGGCTATAACAGAGAAAAGTGCCGAAAGCGGCGGTTTGAACAAAGTGGTTTTTTACGGTTTTAAGGATAATAAAGTGTACAACATAGAAATAGAATCAGTTAGAGAGGGAACAGGCGGAGAGACTTATGCAGCTTTTGATGTGACTATTGACGGAAGCTACAGGGATTTGCCTGCCGAAAGGCAGAGTATTATAAATGCAGTCATCAGGGGCAAAGCCCCCGAAGATTGCAGCAGCTGCATAATCGGTACATACAAAGGCAGGCTTTTGGATTCTGAAGGGGATAGTAAGGTAAGAACGGCACTTAGATCCATTAATGCTCAAAAAAATGAAGGCACCGATGGTGAAGGGCTGCAAAGCATATCTGTCTTCAGCAACAGCGGAGAGGGCTCCCTAATGT
>CAYURW010000096.1:0-10064 GCA_964447145.1 uncultured Clostridiaceae bacterium | reverse complement strand
CTCAAGGGATAATAAGGATTTTATCAGGGAAAAAAGGATAAGGATGGTTGAAGATAAGCTGTCTGAGGCAATAAAGGACAGCAGGGTATTGAATATCGGGCTCCAGGGGCTGAAGGTGATGCTGGAGGTACTGTACAGGGAAGGTGTTTAAACTGATCACTGATAGGCTGGTCAATATTTTCATAAAAGATAAAGACAATATAAAAGATAAAAAAATAAGACAAAAATACGGATACCTGGGAAGTATTGTCGGAATAGTATGCAATGTGATCCTTTCTGCGATAAAAGTGGTAATAGGGCTTGCAACGGGCAGTATTGCCGTCACGGCAGACGCTGTGAACAATTTGTCTGATGCTGCTTCTTCGGTTATTGCCCTAATAGGCTTCAAAATAACCGGTATGCCTGCAGACAAGGAGCATCCTTTCGGGCATGCCAGAATAGAGTACATATCGGCTATGGTCGTGTCATTCATGATAATTCTTGTGGGATTTGAATTTCTCAAAAGCTCTTATGCCCGAATAAGAAATCCTTTACCCCTTAAATTTGACTTAGTATCCTTTTGGGTGCTCATTATTTCTATAGGCATGAAAATCTGGTTAAGCAGATTTTACGGGAAAATAGGGCAAAGGATAGGAAGCAAGACTATGGAGGCTTCATCAGTTGACAGCCTGAGCGATGTAATCACAACGTCGGTAGTTGCCCTCTCCCTTCTCGGCTCCTTATGGATAACATTTCCCATAGACGGATATATTGGGATACTTGTATCCGCATTTATTATATATTCGGGAGTCTCAATCACTAAAGAAACCTTGAGCCCTCTGCTTGGAGAGGCTCCGGATATGGACTTAATAAACGAGATAACCGGAAAGGTCATGGGCTATGAGGGAATTATAGGGATACATGATATGATCGTTCACAATTATGGTCCCGGAAGGAGCCTGGTGTCATTACATGCCGAGGTTCCCGCCGATATGGATATCACAGAGGCCCACGACATAATAGACCTGGCTGAACGGGAAATCTCCGAAGAAATGGACATACATGTTGTAATCCATATGGACCCTGTCAATATTGACGATGAAACAGTGCGGAGGATCCAGGGGGAAATAGCGGGTATCATATGCGAAATCCATAAAGAATTAACCATACATGATTTTAGAGTAGTCGGGGGAGATGGCCATAAGAATGTTATATTTGATATGGTAGTGCCCTTTGAATATGATGAAAAAATGGCCAGAGGCCTTTCGGAAGAGGTTGCCTGCGCAATCAAGGCCAGATATCCGAATTATGATGCCGTTATTTATATAGACAGGGCATATTTTATACTGGATAAATAAAAATGCGTTAGCATTTTAGGTGGAGGGAGACATTCACTCCCGATAAATAGATGTTATTAATCATAACTTAGCAAGAAGACCCCCTCCTATATGCCCCAATCAGCATATATTTTGCTCTGCACTTCCCGTGCCAGGGGCAAAATTTTTTTTATCCTTGGACTTGTCATCCTGGGGGATAGGGCAGAAACACTGAATGCCGAATGAATATGGCCCGAAACGGTAAGGGGAAATGCAACGCATTTTATACCCAGTTCATTTTCCTCGTTGTCGATGGCATAACCGTTGCGCTTAATCAACAATAACTCACGCTTCAGTTCCTTTAGGGAGATTATTGTTTTTGGAGTTGCTTTCTCAATGCTGCTTGCATTCCAGATCCTGTCCACTTCGCATTCTTCTAATGTTGAGAGAATGGCCTTGCCTACGGCAGTCCGGTACATAGGGCTTCTTACTCCTATCCTGCTTGACATCTCAGAAGAACCATTCAAGGCAACCTTTTTATATAAATATACAACGTCAGCTTGATCCATAACAACAAAATGAATCGTTTCGTTAAGCTTATCCGAGAGATGGTCAAGGTGCGGCTTTGCCATTGCCAGAAGATCCATCTGCTGCATTGCCGAAGATGATAGTTCAAAAAGCTTCAGGCTTAAGGAATATTCCCCGGTTACCTGATTTTGATATATGTAATTTTTTTTCTGCAAAAAACTCAGCATACGGTGAACCGTACTTTTTGGTATAGAGCATTTTTTTGAAAGATCAATTAAAGAGATACCCTTTGGATAGGAAGCCAGTGTCTCAATAATGCAAAACAGCCTTTCCAGGCTTTGAGTTCCCTTATTATCAGATTCCATTTCTCGCACCTCCGGACAATTCAATGCCATGTCTCGATAAGCAGCTCTCAATTGATTATACATTTACTGAATAATTCTTGCAATAGAACTTAGGCTTTTGGGTTTAGCAGACATATAGGAGAATATGGGCGTTCCTAATTTATATCCTTGACAAAATGAGATTTATGCGTATAATTCAATTGAGCCACAATATAGAACGACATTCCACATTATGAGATACGAGGGGGTGAAATCTTTGGGAATACTTCAAGAAATTACAAATATCGGTATTATTCCGGTAATCAAAATAAATGATTCCGGAAAAGCGGCTTCCCTTGCTGAAGCCTTGAAGCGCGGGGGAATCCCGTGCGCTGAGGTGACATTCAGAACCTCAGAAGCAGCAACTGCAATAAATAAGATGACAGATGCTGCGGATGGGATGATCATAGGGGCAGGGACGGTCACAACCATTGATCAGGTTGATGAAGCAATATTATCGGGAGCCAGATTTATTGTAACCCCCGGCTTTAATGAGAAAGTAGTGGAATATTGCCTCAAAAAGGGCATTTCTGTAATACCCGGGGTGTTTACCGCATCGGAAATCGGGAAAGCACTGGAGTACGGAATAGAAATCGTTAAATTTTTCCCTGCGGAACAAAGCGGAGGCATCGCAGTGATAAAAGCATTGTCCGGGCCATACAAAGGCATAAAGTTTGTGCCGACCGGAGGGATTACGGAAATGAATATAAATAACTACCTTTCCCTTGATTGTGTTGCGGCCTGCGGAGGCAGCTTCATAGCAGAGCCGCAGCTTGTTGATTCTGGAAAATACGATGAGATAGAAATGATATGCAAAAGAACAGTCAACAAAATATTAGCATTTCGCCTGAAGCATGTAGGCATCAACTCAGACGAATTCGATGCGCACAATATTGCCGGACAGCTTGCCAATGCATTTGGATTTATACCGCAGGAAGGCAATTCATCTATTGTGTCGGGAGGTCAAATAGAGGTCACAAAAAGGCCGTTCCCGGGGGCAAAGGGGCACTTGGCAATTGGGACAAACAGTATTGAGCGGGCAATTTATTACCTGGAGAGAAGAGGCTTTGAATTTAATTACGATACAGTCAAAAAAGATAGCACTGGGAAAATAATTGCAATTTACTTAAAAAACGAGATTGGCGGATTTGCGGTTCATCTGGCAAGAAATTAGGAGGAACATATGAAAAACAAGGTAATAACATTTGGAGAAATTATGTTGAGACTCGCTCCGGAAGGGTATGGCAGGTTTGTCCAGGCTACAGGCTTTGAAGCCACTTACGGGGGCGGGGAGGCAAATGTAGCTGTATCTCTCGCAAATTTTGGAGTGGATGTTGCTTTTGTAACAAAATTGCCCGGTCATGAGATAGGGCAAAGCGCTATAAGCAGCCTAAGATCGAGGAACGTCGATACAAGCTTTATTTTGCGGGGTGGAGACAGGATAGGTATATATTACCTTGAAAAAGGGGTATCTCAGAGGCCGTCAAAGGTTATTTACGATAGGAAAAATTCTGCAATTTCAGAGGCGACCCCTTCGGAGTTCGATTGGAATCTGATTTTTGCAGATGCCGGCTGGTTTCACTTTACAGGCATAACCTGTGCCCTTTCGGACAATCTTATAGAAATTTGCCTCCGGGCCTGCAGGGAAGCAAAAAAAAGGGGAATTACAATTTCATGTGATTTGAACTATAGGAAAAATCTCTGGGGCCGGGAAAAAGCGGGGCAGGTTATGGCAAAATTGTGTGACTACGTTTGCATTGCCAATGAAGAGGATGCGAAGGATGTGTTCGGGATAGAGGCTTGTGCCTCCGATATCAATGGGGGCAGCCTGAATAAGGAAGGCTACAGGGAAGTGGCTGCAAAGCTTCAAAAAAGATTTAACTTTAAGAAAGTTGCTATAACTTTAAGAACTTCAATAAACGCAAATGAGAACAACTGGGCAGCGCTGCTCTTTAACGGAGAGGAATACTTTATTTCAAAGGAATACAGAATGCATATTGTCGACAGAGTGGGAGGAGGGGATAGCTTCGGTGCCGGGCTCATATACAGCATCATGAGCGGAAAAAGCGATCGGGATGCCTTGGAATTTGCGGTGGCTGCCAGTTGTTTGAAGCATACCATAAAAGGCGACTTCAACCTGGTTTCCGTTGAAGAGGTCGAAAGGCTGGCTGTAGGAGACGGAAGCGGCAGAATCCAGAGATGAGCACTATTTGGACCACTGAAGAAACATTTGAGCATGGAAGAGCAAAGCATTAAAAGCACAGAAGCATTCAGACATTTAGAGTACGGAAACATTCAAACTTTTAAAGTAAGGAAGGGAATAAGAATGAAGAAAGCAAAGAGAATCACGGCCCTGATACTTGTATTTGTACTGGCATCACTATTTGCAGCCTGCAGCGGCAGCGTAGAAAATGCAAGCGACAAGATAGTTATTGGATACATAGGCCCACTAACGGGAGAATCTGCTCTTTGGGGTCAGGTTGAATCCAATACTCTCAAAATGCTGGTAGAAGACATAAATGCAGAGGGCGGCATAATAGGGAAGCAAGTTGAGCTCAAAGTATACGACAACAGGGGAGACGCCGTGGAAACGACAAACGCAGCAAGAAAAGCTCTCCAAAAGGATGGGATTTGTGTATTTATAGGACCGGATGCTTCATCAGGCGCCATTGCATTGGATGAAGTGTGTGCGGAGTACAAGATCCCACATATTACCACCTGTGGGACAAACTATAAAGTCACACAAAACGACGACGGAAGCGTAAGGCCTTATTCTTTCAGGGCTTGTCTGTCAGATCCCCAGCTTGGCGACGTAATGGCGCATTATGCATATGAAAAACTAAACATCAAAAAATGTGCGATCCTATATGAAATAAGTAGCGAGTATTCTTTGGGTATTACCCAGAATTTTACTGATTCCTTTGAAAAAATGGGTGGAAACGTAACAGTGAAGGAAGCTTACAAAACCGGCGACGTGGATTTCCGTGCCCAACTGTCAAAAATTAAAGATAAAGGTGATTTTGAAGCTTTGATGATCCCGGCAAATTACAAAGAAGTGGGATTGATTGCCAATCAGGCAAGAGCATTAGGGATTAACCAGCAGCTTCTGGGCGTAGACGCATGGATGATGCAGGATTTGTTTACTATTGCAAAGGAAGCGGTTCAGAACAGCTACTTCCCATGTGCCCTTGATGTAAATGCAGCTAACTTAAACGAATTCAAAAAAGCATATGAGCAGAAATTCAATATGGACCCTGACAAAGCCGGGACCGATGCTTATCTGGCATATGACTGCTTTGTAATAGTAAAAAATGCTATCGAAAAGGCCGGAAGTGCGGAGCCTGAAAAAATAAGAGACTTTATGGAGAACACAAAAGACCTGCAATGCCTGACAAGTGTGGTGACCATAAATCCGAAGACCCATAACCCTGAAAGAAGCGCTACAATGTTCAAAATCCAGGGAGAAGAATTTGTAAACGTTGAAACCTATGATTTCAATTAATTAAGGGACAATAAGATTTGTCTGCAAACTGAAGTTCGGTCTGGGGGGGACATATTTTGAACCTGTTTTTTCAACAGCTGATTAACGGATTATCCATTGGAAGCATTTATGCTCTAATGGCCGTAGGCTACTCATTGGTTTACAGTTTATTGAATTTTACTAATTTTGCACACGGAATTGCGGTTACAGTAGGCGCATTCGCCGCCTTCTGCTTCTTATCATCGGTTGTAAAAAACCTTTTTGCCGGATTTGTGGTGGCACTATTGGTTTCGGGGGTCATTGCAGTGGTAATCGAGCAGCTTTCATACAAGCCGCTTCTGAAAAAGAATGCCAGAAGGATTTATTTGCTGATTGCGGGCCTCGGCATTCTTACCATGTGCGAAAACTTGATAATTATTATTTTTACAAGCAGATTCAGAGTTTACCCTGTCAACTTCTCTAATGAACCAGTCATGATTTTCGGTTCGACGGCAGGACAAATCGATATAATAATATTTTGCATAAGCATTACCGCTTTGGTACTGGTTGAATTATTTATAAAAAAGACGCGGTGGGGATTGGCTATAAGGGGAGCGTCCTTTGACCTGGACACTACATCCATCATGGGGGTAAATACCTATGGTCTGCTGACTGTCGTTTTCCTTATAGCAGGATCCCTTGCAGGGCTTGCAGGGGGCCTGCTGGGAGCCAAATACACTGCTTTTCCAACATTAGGGTCGGCAACAACAAACAAGGCATTCATCAGCTCGGTGTTCGGAGGGCTGGGAAGCATTCCGGGAGCCGTTTTGGGGGCTATGGTACTTGGGGTCAGCGAAACAATGATATCAGGATATTTGTCCTCGGCAACCCGTGACATTTTTGCCTATACTTTATTGGTCGTCATTTTGTTTGTACGCCCTGAGGGATTAATGGGAAAATCCTCAGAAGACAAGGCTTAAGGGGGACACATATGAATTACTTAATGGGCGTTGCTACACTTACATGCATTTATATGATCGCAATTTTGGGCGTATCTATCCTGACAGGATTTACAGGGTTGTTTTCCATGGGGCACGCCGGTTTTATGGCTATAGGGGCTTATACATCGGCATTGGTCACAAAGAGTTTTAATCTGCCCATTTTTATGGGCCTGGCGGCGGCAATTACAGCTTCCATGCTGGTTGGGCTGCTTATAGGTTATCCTACTCTAAAACTTAAGGGGGACTATTTTGTAATAGCTACCCTTGGGATAGGAGAGGCAGTTCGCCTTATAATAGAAAATCTTCCGGAGGTTACCGGCGGTGCCAGAGGCCTTACAGGCATCCCGAAAGGAATAAGCTTCCCTATGGTTTTTACAATGCTGGTCGTAATCATCGTTTTATTATGGAACTTCCTGAATTCAAAACACGGAAGAAACTGCATAGCAATCCGGGAGGATGAACTTGCAACTGCATCGGTGGGTGTCAGCATCGCCAGTTACAAAATGCTGTCGATGAGCATCAGCTGCGCCCTGTGCGGGCTTTCGGGGGCGCTTCTTGCCCATTATATGAGGTATTTGAGCCCAAGTATGTTTGGTATTGCAAAATCAGACGAGCTGGTGATGACAGTAATCCTTGGCGGCTGTGGAAGCCTGACAGGGACGATAGTAGCTTCTCTTCTGCTCGTTCCTTTGCCGGAGGTGCTTAGATTCGGAAGCATACAGGAGTGGAGAATGGTCTTTTATGGATTTTTGGTTGTTGCCGTTATTGTGTTCAAACCTTCCGGATTAATGGGCAATAAGGAATTCGGGATAAAAGAAATAAAAAAAATGATGGGCCATGGGAATAATAAAAAGCAAATAAAAAAATAGGAAGGTTAATTATGAAGGAAAAAACTAAGGCATCGATGTTTGATTATTTTAAGCTGGAAGGGAAAACTGCGATTGTCACCGGATCCGGAAATGGAATAGGAAGAGCGACTGCTATAATGCTCGCTAACCTTGGCAGTAACGTTGTAGTATGCGATATCGAAGGCGACAGTGCAAAGGCCGTTTCTGAGGAAATCAATCGTGAAGGGGGCGTGAGTATTTATACCCATTGTGACGTTACAAAGATAGAAGACGTAAGAAGCACAATTAACGAGACTGTCAACCGCTTTGGGGACATTGACATTCTGGTCAATAATGCGGCGGGTTGTGGCGGAGGCATCACATTTGACAAGATGAATTATGCAGAATGGGACCGGCTGATCAGGCTTAACCTGACGAGCGCATATGTATTCACCAATGAAGTGCTCCCCTATATGATAAGGAAAAAAAGCGGGAAAATATGCATGGTAAGCTCGGGGGCCGCACTTGGATATGATTTTTCGGACCCCCACTATGCAGCCTCCAAGGCCGGAATGATTGGTCTTGCCAAGGAGCTGGCACAGGAACTTGCAAAGTATAGAATCAATGTAAATGTTTTAGGGACAGGGCTGACTGATACCAGAATGGCTCATTCCCCGGACAGAAGCTGGGAGGATGAAACAAGGGGGCTTATCTGGCATAGAGCCGGATTGCCCGAGGATCAAGCGGCAGCCATAGTTTACCTTGTGTCAGGAGCGGCAGATTACGTAACAGGGCAGGTATTATGCCCCAATGGCGGGGCATGGATGTAGCATAGGAATTGTTAATGAAAGAGTAAAGGGAGGAGTAATCACATGAAAAAAGTATTTTGTTTATTGTTGGCTTTGGTTATGGTAGTATCAATGACCGCCTGCAGCGGAGGGGCTGACTCCGACACGATCCGTATCGGCGTAGTTTGCCCCCGCACCGGCGAAACTTCGCTGTGGGGCGATGTGCTGTATCAAACGGTCCAACTGCTGGCAGACGAGCAGAATGAAGCCGGCGGACTTCTGGGCAAAAAAATTGAGATCAAGGTTTATGACAATCGTGACGATGCGGTGGAAACTACCAACGCAGCACGTAAGGCCATTCTTAAGGACAAGGTGTCCGCTTTTATCGGCACTGACTCCTCAGCCACTACGATTGCTTTGGTGGAAGTAGCCAGCCAGCACAATATTCCGGTTATTACCAGCATTGCGACCAACTCCAAAGTCACTATGACCGATGAAGGGAAGGTACGCCCCTGGGCATTCAGGGCCTGTATGTCCGACCCGCAGAGCGGCTCTATCCTTGGACAATATGCAGTTAAAGAGCTTGGGCATAAAAAAATAGCAATAGTATATGAAATAGGCAGTGACTTTTCCATAGGGGTTACTGAGGAATTTACAAAAAACGTAGAGCTTGCGGGAGGCAAGGTGGTTGTTAGCGAAGCATATAATACCGGAGATGTGGATTACCGTGCAGTATTGACAAAAATTAAGAATTTCGGCGATTTTGATGCTTTGTATATAGCAGCCGGCTACTACAAACAAATCGGCCTTATTGCAAATCAAGCCCGTGAGCTTGGAATCAAGCAGCCTTTCCTGTCCACAGAAGGATGTATGTCAAATGATATTTTTAATATTGCCGGAGATTCTATAAATGATATTATTTTCAATGTTGCCGTTGACACAGAATCAGAAAAGGTAAATTCCCTGATAGAAAGGTTCGTAAAGAGATGGGATTATGATCCCAGCATCAATGTTGGGCCGGACTGCTATCTTGCCCATGATGCATTCAAGCTGCTGAGCGGTGCCATCGAACGCGCAGGCTCCGTAGATTCTGGAAAAATCAGGGACGAATTGGAGAAGACAAAAGAGCTTGAAGGCCTGACATGCAAAATTTCCTTCGATCCGGAAACTCATTTGGTTTATCGTGAGGTTCCAATCTGTCAGATAAAAGATGGAAAATTTGTAACACTAACTATGTTTACTCCGGAAATGCCGAATTAGGCAAACAAGATTGGCAAGAACGTACGGTTGTAATAACCGGCTAAAGGAGGGTGCCATCGTTGTTTATTCAACAATTAGTAATAGGTATTTCGGTAGGTAGTGTCTATGCTCTGATGGCAGTTGGCTATGCACTGATTTATAGCCTGCTCAATTTTACCAACTTTGCACACAGCATGACTGTTACAATCGGTGCGTTTGCGACATTCTATTTTCTTACCCTGGCAATGGATAATCTGCTGGCGGGCGTTATTGCAGGTGTTTTGGCGGCGGCGGTACTGGCTGCGATCATTGAGCTTGTGGCCTACCGCCCCCTGCTTAAGCGAAATGCGCGCAGGGTATATCTCATGATTATAGGACTGGGTGTCTCTGTCATCGGGGATAATCTGATCATTATATTGCTTTCCGGAAGATTCCGTATCTATCCGGTAAATTTTCCATCGCAGAATATTTCTATTTTTGGAGCCGGCATCGGTGTGGTGGATATTATTATTTTTACAGTAAGCATGCTGGCATTGCTTATTG
>CAYURW010000095.1:0-10071 GCA_964447145.1 uncultured Clostridiaceae bacterium | reverse complement strand
GTACCATCGGCATTTTGACTCTGTTTCTTGCCAGACAGCAGGGTTATGGGGATATTCTATGCTTTGACCCCGCTTTCTATAACCGGGAAATGGCTGTGAGGCTGGGCGCAAAACATGCATTTAACCCTATTGAGGGTGATCCCGTGCAAGCGGTTTATGATTTGACAGATGGACAGGGTGTGGATGTGTGCATCATTGCAGCGGGTGCTCCCGGAATAGTGGATCAGGCTTCATCAATGACGCGTATGGGCGGCGAAATTATTTTAGTATCCATGATTACACAGTCAATCCCGGTTAATACTTATTCCCTGGTACATCGCGAACAGTCTCTGCGCGGCGCTATGTTATATACACCCGGGGATTTTGAAAGGGCCCTTGATATAATAAACAGTGGAATACCGATGGATATGTTCATAACGCATCAGTTTCCCCTGGAGAATGTGCAGGAGGCTATGGAAGTCCTAAGCGATAAAAAGGACAATGTTATCAAAATTATCCTTCATGGGGACAAGGTAAGAGAGTAAATGTAAAGGAGAAAACCATGAGAGAAGATATCATACGAAATTTGGAGGCCCGTTCTATCGAAACAAGAAAGGGTATCATGCAGATGGCATACGAGTGCGGACGCCTCGCACATCCGGGCCCTGCGCTCTCTTGTGCTGATATTTGCACGGCACTGTATTATCATTTTATGGACGTCGACCCAAAAGACCCCTATAGACAGGACAGGGATAGGCTGGTCCTTTCAAAAGGGCACGCCTGCCTGGTGCTATATGCTATCTTGTCTGATATGGGATATTTTCCAAGAGAATGGGGAAAGACCCTTCGCCACATAAACAGCAGGCTGCAGGGACATCCGGTGTTTGGTAAAACACCGGGAATAGATATGACAAGCGGCTCCCTGGGCAATGGGCTGGGAATCGGCCTGGGCATGGCATACTACACCCGGATGCAGGGAAGCTGCAAGAAGACCTATGTAATTTTAGGGGATGGAGAGATGAACGAGGGTACCGTATGGGAGGCTGTCAATATAGCACCGGTATTGGGTTTGGATAATTTGATCGCCGTTGTAGACCAAAATTATTTCCAAAGCTGCGGTTCGGTCCAGGATATCTGTCCTATGCGAAATATGAAGGAACGATGGGAAGCATTCGGATGGAAGGTTCTTGAGATTAATGGCCACGATATGCGGGAAATTGTCAGTGCATTGGAGGTTGCAACAAATTATCATGGCGCTCCTGTGTGTATTGTCGCAAACACCGTCAAGGGCAAGGGTATAAGCTTTATGGAGCATGACAACAGCTGGCACCAGAAGATAGTTACCCGTGAACATTACGAGCAGGCTATGAAGGAACTGGAGGAAGCAAGATGAGCAGGGTATTTGATAATATTTCGACTAGGGATGCATTTGGCAGGGCGCTTTTGCGCCTGGCCGAAAAAGATGAAACAATAATGTATGTGGCAGCCGATACTTTGAAATCGGTGGGCGGTACGTTATTACACGATAAATACCCCAAACGCGCCATTAATGTTGGAATTTCCGAGCAAAACATGGCATTAATGGCTGCAGGCATGGCCAGCTGCGGGGCAAAGGTGTTTGCTGCCAGCTATGCGGTATTTGCATCAATGCGTATCTGCGAACAAATCCGGACCTTCATATGTTATCCCAATCTTGATGTGAAAATTGTTGCAGGGTTGGGGGGGCTGACGGGGGGGCAGGAGGGCGTGACCCATCAGGGTATTGAGGATATTGGCGTATTGCGGTCAATACCCAATCTGGTAATTGTGGAGGCGGCTGACGCGGCATCGACCGAGGCAATTACCGAAGCTATTGCAGAATATGAAGGGCCTGTCTACCTTAGATTGGGACGGAATGTATCAGCTAAAGTATTTGATGAAAAATACCGATTTAAAATCGGTAAGGCAAACGTACTTAAAGCAGATGGTGCCGATGCAGCAGTTTTTGCAGCGGGGGCTGCCGTTGTACGTGCAAAGGAAGCATGGGAGATACTTGCGTCCCGGGGCTATTCGGTGCAGTTGATAGAAATGCCCTGTATCAAGCCTTTGGATGAGGAAACAGTAATCAGAGCTGCACGGGAAACGAATCTGGTGATTTCGGTTGAAGACCACAACATAATTGGCGGACTGGGTACAGCTATATCGGAAGTGCTTAGTGAAAAGTACCCTTCCAGAACCGTGCGCATCGGTATCAAAGATCAGTTTACAGAATCGGGGGATCACGAGGAGCTGTTGGATAAATACAATCTTCACCCCGATTACATCGCAGGATTTATAGAAAAAAAGATAATGGAAAAATAACAGACGATTGGAGGAAGATATGAAAGGGGCTGAAAGGAAAGATTCAACCAGCAATAAGGTTATGGACTACATTAAACGGAAGATTGTTAATAACGAGCTGAAGGTCGGCGATCGCATCCCCGGAGAGGTGGATTTGGCGCAGACGCTCCAGGTAAGCCGCAGCACGGTTCGAGAGGCCATGAAGAAGCTTGAAGCTCTTAAGGTTATAACAATCCGCCGAGGGGATGGCACATATATTTCCGACTCGGATCAAATTCATGCAATAGATGCGGTAATATTCAAATTCCTGCTGCAGGATATAACTCTGCAGGAGGTATGTGAATTCCGGATGGAAATGGAGTTTGCCATTATGCACTGTGCGGCCAAAAAAATAACGGAAAAAGAGCTTGAAATGCTAAAGCATAATATTGAACAAATGGATTATGTGCTGAATCAAATGCCTGAGAAGCGCAAGCTGTTATATGCGCTGGATATGGAATTTCATCAACTTATTGGCCGGGCAACCCACAATTTTCTGATGCAGGAAATCAGCCATTTAGTCTTTTCAATTGTTTCTCCAACTATGTATCGTAATTATGAAAAAGGTTTGGTAGATGATTCCACTGTTATTTCCCATTGGGAGATCTATCATGCACTGTCCCGGAAGGACGTTTTTGCAATATGGTCCTCATTGCTTCCCAGTATAAAGCTATGGCAGGAGTCATACCGGCGTGAAAATGAGTCTTGCCCCAAAGTGGGCAGTGTATTTAACCCATGGCTTCTTTCTTCGGATTCAATTGAAGATTATCGGGAGTTGCTGAAAGAAGCGGACAGGGTGATTGAATAGACCGGTGCATAGGCGCAAGGAAAGAAGGGTTTATTTTGGAAAATGATCTTAAGATGCTGCTCTATTTTTGCAGGCTGGCATTTGAAAGAAGGTTGGTTTTTGGCTCGGGGGGCAACATCAGCGTTCGCAACGGAAAGAATATCCTTGTTACACCTGCGGGATATTCTATAGGTTCACTTACCGGAGATGTTATTTCCAAAATGGATATGGATGGGGTTCTCTTGGAAGGGGCAAAACCTTCCAAGGAAACTGTGATGCATTTGGAATGCTATCGCCGCCGTGATGATGTGAATGCAATTGTTCATGTTCACCCCACCTATGCCGTTGCCGTATCTTGTCTTAAGGAATTGGATTATGAATGTGCAATGCCCATCTACACCCCTGGATATAATGTGAGTGTCGGCAGGCTGCAAGTTGTAGGATATGCACCTCCGGGATCCCGGGAATTAGCCGAAATGGCTGCGGATGTATTATCAAGGCGCAATAGCGTTATGCTTGCCAACCATGGAATAGTCACTGTGGGAAGCGGGCTTCAGTCAGCATACAATATTGCAGAGGAAATTGAGGGGAATGCGCATCAGTACTGGCTATTGGGAAATAACGGGCGGGCCTTGCCCCAACTGAAGGACTGAAAGGCAGGTACAGATGAAAAATCTTGTTTTGGGTATTGATATAGGTACAACCGGGGCAAAAGCGGCGGTCTATGACCTGTCCGGCAATTGCCTGGCCTGGGGTTACGGGGAATATCCCATGGTGCATCCCCAGCCGGGTTGGTCAGAACTTAACCCAATCCGCTGGTGGGATGTTACCCTCAACAACCTTAAAAAGTGCCTGTCTAATTCAATGTTAGATGCTTCAAATATTGCGGCCGTCGGGCTAAGTTGCACCAATGCCCTGCTGTTGGTAGATCGCAGCGGAATACCCTTATGCAATGCAATAGGGCACAGGGATACACGGGCAGACATGCAGGTTGCCTGGCTGCAAGAGCATGTGGGTGAGGAGCGGATTCTCTCTGTCTGTGCCAACCGTCTCGGCAAGGGTTCCTTCGGGCTTCCAACCCTCCGCTGGTTATTGGACAATCATCCTCAGACAGTAAAAAAAGCTTGGAAATTTCTTTATCCCAGTGGTTTTATAATATATAAGCTTACAGGAAAGTTCTCTGTTAATAGGCCGCGGATAGGCCTGACGCTGCTCAATAATGCCGACACCGGAGAATGGTCGCCGGAAATTCTGGAGTTGTCAGGAATCCCCGAAAGGCTTCTGCCTGAAATTTATGACAGCTGTGATGTTGTAGGCACGGTAACTGAAGAGGCAGCCCGGCAAACCGGTCTCAGTGCGGGGACGCCTGTGGTTGCAGGCGGGATGGATACAGTGGTTGCCGCCGCTGCCGCCGGTGCAGTAAACCCCGGAGATGCCGCAATTATTCTGGGTTCAAGCGGACGGGTCTGCGCAGTGAGTGAAAAAGCACCGCGAGACAGACGTGTTCTTACCAGCCATGCTTCTTTTCCTGCCACCTGGCTGCTTATACAGTCCACCGATTGCGCCGGAGTATCATTAAGATGGTTTCGCGATACATTTGGAGATAAAGCGGGATTTGAAGCGCAAAAAAGTGGCAAATCCATATATCAGGTGATGGATGATTATGCTGCGGCAACTCCTGCGGGGGCGGGAGGAATGCTTTATCTTCCTTACCTTTCGGGAGAAAAAAGCCCTATATGGGATCAGAACGCCAAGGGGGCATTTTTTAATATTTCACTGGGCAGCGGATACGGACATTTTGTGCGCTCGCTTTTTGAGGGTGTCGCTTATTCAATACGGGATTGCTATGGAGTACTCAAGCAAGTCATAGAGATTTCGGAAGATATGATTCCGATAAGCGGCGGACTGACCAACAGCGCAATATGGTG
Source organism: uncultured Clostridiaceae bacterium (assembly GCA_964447145.1). GTDB lineage: Bacteria > Bacillota > Clostridia > Lutisporales > Lutisporaceae > BRH-c25. Next base: position 5,019 of record CAYURW010000095.1, on the reverse strand, counting down.
TCAGATATTTGCAGATGTATTGCAAGTGCCTTTATTGCTGTTGCCTATCAAGGAAACCGAAACATTCGGCGGTGCTATGACGGCGGCATATGGTGCGGGGCTCCAGGGAATTACAAGGGAGTTCGGGAAAAAAATGGCGCAGCGGGGCAGATTGATAGAGCCCAATAAGCAGTTGTCCGCATTATACGAAGATGGATTTTTGCGCTATAAAAATCTGTACAGACAAGTTAAGGATTGTTTCTGCTGAAAATCGAAAATAAATTGATGACCGCTGCCATATATTGCACATAGGCATAATGCGGGCATTGGTATATAATACTGTATATGAGGTTAGTATAATCATATGGTATAAATGTGCATTAATATTATCTGTTATACATAATATAGCATACTCTGCTCATACATATTATTGACAGGATCCCAAAGAACTTAGGAGGTGCTACTGTGGCAGATTGGAAAAAAATTGCTGTTTGTATGCCTGATACACTTTTGAAAGAAATCGATGATATGGTATGTAATGAATGTGTCAATAGGAGTGAATTCATAAGGAACGCAATGCGCTTCTATATGGGTGAAATAAAGAAAACTGCTGTCATAGAAAAAATGAAAAACGGATATCTGGAGATGTCTGAAATAAATATAACATTGGCTGAAATAGGATTGACGGCAGATGATGAAACAATAACAGGGTACGAAACAAGGCTTTCGGAGTGTGAATAGTGTGGTTTTAAAAAGAGGGGATATTTTTTATGGGGATTTGAGCCCGGTAAGGGGATCCGAGCAGGGTGGAGTCAGACCTGTATTGGTCATACAAAATGATATAGGAAACAAATACAGTCCCACAGTTATTGTAGCGGCAATTACCTCTCAGATAAACAAGGCAAAGCTTCCCACCCATGTGGAGCTTGTAGCGGAAGGCTACGGGATAACAAAGGACTCTGTCATACTTTTGGAACAGATAAGGACAATCGACAAAAAAAGACTTAAGGAAAAAATAGGGCATCTGTCCGACGAGCTTATGGATAAAGTGGATGTCGCTTTGCAAATAAGCTTCGGATTGGTTGAGTATACATCAGGTACATAGAGAATGCATAAAGGCCGGGATAAATCACATCCCGGCCTTTAAAAACCAAAAATGCCCAATATACAGATCCCTATCTATAGTTCAATATGCGCCGCTATACCATATCCCAGCTTATCTATCCTTCCGAATTATGCCTGCATCGATATAATTCCTTGGATTATCGGGCTCTGCTCTCAAGCTCCTCATAGCCGGCGCTTTTTCCCCGCTGCCCTCTGTTTCTGACGGATTTTTCATCGGCTATTCCAAAAGCTAGTAGATAATTAAGCTTTAATTGGCTGTTTCCCGATAGCCTGACCTTTATGTCGTGAGACACCTCTCTAATATCAATCCAGCAGCTGACTCGGCATTGATCTTATCCAGAAAAATTTTGATATCTGCAACTATAAGGCTTTTTAAGGGTTTTTCGTCATAATCTCTTACTGATTGAAGGTTTGCTAAAAAATCTTTGAAATTCATAGTATCTCCCCCTTTTCCCCAATAGATATAGTGAATTTAGATTTACTGCTGCCTTTTACTTAACATATACTATTTTATCAGCAAACCCCCCATAGTAAAGCAATGAACAGGTGCCGAGAAACCATATTTACAATTAGTACACCTTTTGTTAGTATAATGTCAGAAGGAATTTTGTTATGGTTGAAAATACGATACAGGGGGTAATTATTATGTACTCTGATAATAAGATATGGATCGCCAAGGGCGACAAGCCCGTATATCTGCTTCCTTCAATGGCAAACCGTCATGGGCTTATTGCGGGAGCAACAGGCACTGGAAAGACCATAAGCCTTAAGGTGCTGGCTGAATCCTTCAGCGATTTAGGGGTCCCGGTTTTTTTAACCGATATAAAGGGCGATCTGGCAGGGCTTGCAGAGTCAGGAGCGGAAAACCCGAAACTGGCGGAAAGGCTTGCCTATCTAGGGATCACAGATTTTGACTATAAGGCTTATCCAGTGTGTTTCTGGGACGTGTTCGGAAAAAGCGGGCATCCCGTGCGGACTACTGTTTCGGAAATGGGGGCCTTGCTCCTGTCGAGGCTTCTAGGGCTTAATGATACTCAATCAGGAGTATTGAATATTGTATTCCGGGTCGCCGATGAAAAGGGCATGCTTCTTCTGGATATGAAGGACTTAAGCGCAATGCTGAGATATGTAGGTGAGAATGCAAAGGAATACACCCTAAAATACGGGAACGTCACCCCCCAAAGTATTGGAGCAATCCAACGGAGCCTTATGATCCTTGAAGATCAAGGAGGGGCAAAGTTCTTTGGAGAACCTGCTTTGGAAATATATGACTGGATGAGGAATGCCGAGGATGGACGGGGTTATATCAATATACTGCACTGTGTAGAGCTTTTCCACAGTCCTGCTTTGTACTCCACATTTTTGCTCTGGATGTTGTCGGAGCTTTTTGAAACTCTTCCCGAAATGGGGGATGTAAGCAGGCCAAAGCTGGTATTCTTCTTTGACGAGGCTCACCTTTTATTTAAGGATACACCGAGGGCTCTGCTACAAAAAATTGAACAGGTAGTCAGGCTGATACGTTCCAAAGGGGTTGGGGTATATTTTATTACACAGAACCCCATGGATCTGCCCCAGGAAGTATTGGGACAATTGGGGAACAGGATACAGCATGCTCTTCGTGCCTATACTCCGGCTGAACAAAAAACAGTCAAGGCAGCCGCCCAGACCTTCAGGGCAAATCCTGCCTTTGATACCGAAGGTGCAATAATGGAGCTGGGCACAGGGGAGGCACTCGTATCATGCCTTGAGTCCGGCGGGATCCCCGGAATTGTGGAAAGGGCATTTATTCTTCCGCCCCAAAGCAAATTCGGGACCATTGATGATTTTACCCGCCTCCGGGTAGTGAACACTTCAGCAATGAGCGGCAAATACGATATTGAGGTTGACAGGGAATCGGCATATGAGATGCTGAAGGCAAAAGCTGTACAGGACGAAGCTTCAAGAAAGGAAGACCAGGAACAGCTGGAAAAGCAAAAACAGCAGGAGAAGGAAGAAAAAGAGAGACAGAAGCAGCTGGACAGGGAAGAAAAAGAAAGGCAAAGGGAATGGGAGAGAGAAGAAAAAGAGAGACAGAAGCAGTGGGAAAAGGAAGAAAAGGAAAGGGAGCGGAGCGCAAAAAAGGTGACCGGTAGCGGCTACAAAAAGAAGACACTGGTGGAAAGGGCTGCCGATAACGTTGTTGGCACCATAGGTAGGGAAGTGGGCAGGTCGCTGATAAGAGGAATACTCGGTTCTCTGAAAAAATAGGATAACTGCTGTAATAATAGCCGGAGTGCACTGCGCCCCGGCTTTATATATATTTGATTACAAATTTGTAACACATACAGGAGTTTTGCGGTATTTGGCGAAATATATACAATTATAGAAGATGCTTGCAACGTTATTGGATAGCAAAGAGAAATTAAAAAGGATAATAGATTGCAAGGCTATTATCATAAAATGTAACTAAAAAATTTCCTTGCAAATACCATTGTACGAGGAGAACGGAGATGATAAATAGCAAAGGCCGCAAAACGGGTATTTTAATCCTAATCATAGTTGTTTTTGTGCTTTCCGCAGCTGCGGCAGGTTTTGCCGACGGGGCGGCTCCCGGCTCCGAACAGGATCCCATCGTAACTCAGAGCTATGTGGAGCATAAGCTGGAGCAGATCAAGTATTATATAGACAGCCTGAATACTAAGGCCGGCGAGAACAGCACCCTCCAGAATCAGGAAATAGCCAAACTCAAGGCTGCACTGGAGCTGAAGGATAAGGAGATAGCGAAACTGACGGAAAGCATTAATAATATTTCGGCAGTTGCCTCCGGAAGGTTCGAAGTTCTGGAAATGCAAAAGAACCAGATACTTATTGCAGGAGAAGGGGCTGAAATAATACCCAGATCCGGGAAATTTTCAGCTATTTACGGGGCCAACGGAGGTCTTTCGGATATAACTTCGGCTAAGGATCTGAAGGATAATGAAGCAATAATAAACAATCACATGCTTATTGCCTCAAGGGGGGACGGCAGAGGTATGAAGGCCCTTGCAGACAAGTCTTTTCTCATAATCAAGGGTACATATACATTGAAATAATGCAGGCCTCAGGTTAAATGCAAATAATAAAGCCTTGCACCGGCGGGAGCTTATGCAAGGCTTTTATCATAATTTGGTATCTTAAGATCAGGTTGTCATACTTTACATTTACAGGGCAATAATAATATAATAAGATGAAATTGTATTACTATTTAATGCCTGTCCTAAAATGCGGGGGAAGTGAAAAAATGAGGAACAGCATTATTTTGACCATGGTTCAAAATATATATAAAAAGGTTACCGTATATTATAAGCACAGCAGAATTTGTCTCATATTGGAGAAGATAAGGCAAGGCTTCGGAAGGTCTGCAGGGAGCAGCTTTATACTGGGCTTTTTTGACAGGGAGTGGAATATTGAGGCCTTGTGGAAAAGCAGTCTTACTTTCAAGATCCTTATTTTGCCCCTAAAGATTATATTGCACATACAATCCAAATTTTTTAGCGAGGAAAAGCAAATATTCGAGGGAAGCGGGTTATTAAGGGGAATCAAGCTTTCTATTGGGACATTCTGCAGCATGAATACGAGGGTTTATGGCCTTTTTTTCCTGACATTTGCCTTAGTTCATGGGATACTAGAATTTGTTAACAAAAACGGGGGGACGTTATACAGCACAGGAAGAGCCATAAGGTTGGTGCTGTTTTTGGCCGGCACTATTCTTATACTCATAAACAGACATATAGGATATATTATGGAAGGGAGCATGACAGGCAATATTGCATATGATTTCTTCATGGTACCAAAAGGTGTTCCTTCCCGTCCAATAAGGGGCGGAGGCATCAGAGCCTCCCGGAGTTATGAAGCAGCTGCAGTGGTTATTGGGGCAATATTTGGGATCCTTGGGTA
>CAYURW010000094.1:0-10155 GCA_964447145.1 uncultured Clostridiaceae bacterium | reverse complement strand
AGACTGGCGTTTAATCACCCAAGAATCCCATTGCTTTAGCTGTGGGAGTGTCAATTGCCGCAGCAAGAAACGGAGAACATATACGAGTCTGGAAAAGTAATACACCAATGTCGGCATGCGCTTTTGCTTTTCTCTGTGATGCTATGAGAAACATAGAATGCAAAATAAGTACTATCTCACTGCCTGAGTATTGGGAAATCTCTAATAATACGATACAATCCTTCACTGATTGGACAGAGATTTCACCTGGTCAGTTTCACACATTTCTGCACTTGGAACGTGAGATAACTAATAATGAAAAACGCATACAAAGCTGCCTTTGGAATGATCTGAGAGCTGAAAATGCACCATTGCGGGCGTTGGTCAATGGTAAGCTCATTTCTGTTTCCGAAGATTTTTATGACCATATCATTATTAAAAACATTCCTGATAAAGAATTTGTTATGGCTAAACTTATTGGAACTATTTTGGGGAAATATCCTTTAGGAGTTGGAGATGGCTGGTATGCCTTGCGTATCAATAAGATGATTGCTGATAGTAAACTTGAAATTACCTGGAATAAAGATCCATCTCATCCCTATGGAATAATTTTAAGGAAAGTAAAGCTATAAAGTAAGTGTTATGTACCCAAAATATGTTCAACTCAAAATTGTTGAGTAATTTAAAATTCAATCTTCAAATGGGTCAATCTTCCACCCAAAAAGTAATTAGTTACTACTCATTGTAAAGATAAGACCTATGTGATATAATTTATTGTAATTATTTTATAAACCATATTGAAATAATCATTGATGGAGAGAGTAAACTGCGGAAGGCTGTCAGAGAGGTGTGGCCAGCGGCTGAAAGCTGCGCCGCCGGAAACAGTTGAAGTTCACTTCGGAGATTCAAAGCTGAACAGAGTAGGCTTTGACGGATAACACCGTTATGTTTTGAGCGGTTTGCATTTATGCAAACAAGCAGGGTGGTAACGCGGATAGTCTTCGTCCCTTTTGGGGGCGGAGATTTTCATTTTAGAAAGGAGCAAAAAATGAGGGAATTATTAGAAAAAATCAAAAATCAGTCTATTGGAGAGTTGGAAAGCGTCCAATCCCAAAAGCAGCTTGAAGATCTAAGGATCAAGTATCTTGGCAAAAAAGGAGAGCTGACCCGGGTGCTGAGAGGGATGGGAGGGCTGAGTCCTGAAGAAAGGCCCGTCATCGGACAATTGGCAAATGAAATACGGGATTACATCAACGAAAAAATTGATGAAACAGCATATCGGATAAAGAGAAAGGACCTGGAAATAAGGCTTAAGGATGAGGTTATTGATGTTACAATGCCTTCAAAAAGAAAAGCCCTTGGCAACAAGCACCCTTTGACAAAGGTATTGGATGAAATAAACCAGATATTCATAGGTATGGGCTTTACAATTGTGGAGGGACCGGAGATAGAGAAGGCATACTATAATTTTGATGCTCTTAATCACAGCAAATACCATCCGGCAAGGGATGTGCAGGATACATTTTATATGAGTGAGGAAATACTGCTGAGGACACAGACATCTCCGATGCAGGTCAGGGTCATGGAGGTTCAAAAACCTCCCATAAGGGCTCTGGTGCCGGGGAAAGTATATAGAAGGGATGAAATAGATGCCACCCATTCCCCTATGTTTCATCAGATTGAGGGGCTGGTTGTAGATAAAGGGATTACAATGGCAAATCTAAAGGGCTCCCTTGATGTTTTTGCAAAAAAACTATACGGAGAGAATACCAAGACGAGATTCAGGCCCCACCATTTCCCCTTTACGGAACCAAGCGCCGAAATGGATTGCACCTGTTCTGCATGCAATGGTGAGGGGTGCAGAGTGTGCAAAGGCGAAGGATGGATAGAGATCTTAGGCTCCGGCATGGTACATCCCAATGTTCTCAGAAACTGCGGCATAGACCCTGAGATATATACGGGATTTGCATTCGGCATGGGCCTTGATAGAATCGCACTGCTGAAATATGGAGTGGATGATCTCAGGCTGTTCTTTGAAAATGATAAAAGATTCCTTGCGCAGTTTTAGAAGAAGGCGACACAAACATGAATATTAATCTAGATAAGAAAGGAGAAAAATATGCTGGTACCATTAAAATGGCTTAAGGACTATGTTGATATAAAGGTTGACCCCAAAGACTTCGCAGATGCAATGACAATGTCGGGATCGAAGGTGGAGGCTATATCGGAATCGGGAAAAGAAATAGAAAATGTTGTTGTGGGCAAAATCTTAAAGCTGGAAAATCACCCCGATGCGGATAAGCTTCTTGTGGGGCAGGTTGATGTGGGTACGGAAGTAATACAGATAGTAACGGGAGCAACAAATATAAAAGAAGGCGACTATATCCCCATTGCTAAGCACGGCTCGACTCTGCCCGGGGGAGTGAGAATAAAAAGGGGAAAGCTCAGGGGACTGGAATCCAATGGCATGATGTGTTCCGCTCAGGAACTGGCATTGGAGCTTGAAGGCCTTCCAAAGGACATGCTGGAGGGAATATATATATTAGATAAGGAATACCCTCTCGGAGCGGACATAAAGGAAGTCCTTGGGCTTAATGATGCTGTGATTGAGTTTGAAATAACGACCAACAGGCCTGACTGCCAGAGCATAATAGGGATAGCCAGGGAGGCTGCTGCGACCTTTGGTACATCTGTTCAATATCCGGCAACCAACTTCAAGGAAAACGAAGAGAATATTAATGATTATTTGAGCATCAAAGTAGAAAACAGCGTTTTATGCCCAAGGTATTCTGCCAGAATGGTCAAAAATGCAGTTATTAAAGACTCCCCTGCATGGATGCAGGAAAGGCTTATAAAATCAGGGGTACGCCCAATAAGCAGTATAGTTGATATAACCAATTATGTAATGCTTGAGCTTGGACAGCCGATGCATGCCTTTGATTACAGGGATCTGAAGGACAAAAAAATAATAGTGAGAAACGCATTGCCGGGAGAAACCATCAAGACCCTTGATGGAAACCAGCGAAAGTTGGAGGAGTCAATGCTTGTTATTGCGGACGGAAAGGAACCCACCGGGATTGGCGGGGTTATGGGAGGCTACGGAAGTGAAATCGAGGATGACACAGATACAATTGTATTTGAATGCGCAAATTTTGACCCGGTAAGCATAAGGCTGACTTCCAAAAAGCTGGGGCTCAGGACGGATGCATCTTCCAGGTATGAGAAGGGTATAGACCCTGAACTTGTCACAATGGCATTAAACAGAGCATGCAGTCTTGTTGAACAGCTGGGGGCAGGGGAGATAGTCGGAGGGAAGATAGACCTGTACCCCAATCCCGCAGTGGTACGGAAACTTAAGCTTAATATACAGAAAGTTAATGAATTTTTAGGTGTTGATGACATTACGGAGGAAATGGTCATTAAATATCTAACCTCTCTGGAGTTCGGAGTAAAGCCCGGGGAGGACCTAGATATCACCTTGCCTACCTTCAGGGGTGATGTTGAGGGTAGTGCGGACTTGATGGAAGAAGTTGCAAGGCTTTATGGATATGATAGAATCCCCGTAAAGCTTATGGACACCACCTTTACCCAGGGGGGGAAAAACTACAGGCAAAAAATAAGGGATATGGCGAAGAATAATATGGCTTCTCAGGGGCTTTTTGAAGTGATGACTTATTCATTTGTAAGCCCCGGAATATATAACAGGATAAACCTCAGGCCTGAAAATCCACTCAGAAATGCCATAAAGATTACTAATCCCCTTGGGGAGGACCAGGGAATAATGCGGACCACCTTGATACCTAATATGCTGGAGGTAATATCGAGGAATTATAATATGAAGGCCGCCGAAGGGCAATTCTTTGAGCTTTCAAAAGTTTATTTATCTGATATGCTGCCCTTGACAGATCTGGCAGATGAAAGGGAAGTGCTTGCAATCGGAATGTATGGGGATGTTGACTTCTTCGACCTTAAGGGGGTCATAGAAAACCTTATGCATGAATTAAATATAAAAGAGTACAGTATAGTATCCTCCTGCAACGATAGCATGCATCCGGGAAGGTCAGCAGAGCTTTTGTCAAAGGGCAGGAGCATTGGATTCCTGGGCGAAGTCCATCCCGATGTACTGGACAATTATGATATACCAATAAGGGCATATGCTGCGGAGTTGGATTTTGAAGAGCTTATACTACAAAGTAATATGAATATAAAGTATAAACAGCTGCCAAAATACCCGCCGGTGGAAAGAGACATAGCAATAGTTGTGTCTGAAGAGATAACAGCAGGCGAAGTAGAGGAAATAATCAGGAAAAAGGGCGAGAGGCTTGTTGAAGAGGTCAGACTTTTTGATATATACAGGGGCAGTCAGATTGAAAAGGGATATAAGAGCATGGCATATTCAATAGTATACAGATCTGATGAAAAGACACTTTCAGATGAGGATATTACAAAGGTCCATAAAAAGATATTGAATTCTCTGACAAATCAAGTGGGAGCAGAACTGAGGCAGTAATATTCAATGACTAAGGGGCGGCTATGGGCCGCCCTTAAGAATTTTGCCATATGGGGGCAATAATATTATATATTTGTAAAAAAATGAAGGAGAATTTGTGCTTCTAAAGAATATAATAGTATAATTATCAGATTATATTCTGTTAAAGGGGTTGTTGCATATGACCGCTAAAAAAAAGATAGAGGTAAACATATACGGAACTGATTATGTGATGGTTGCTGAGCAGCCGGAAGAATACATAAATGCCATTGCTGCCAAAGTGGATAGCATAATGAAAGAAATCGCAAGGAGTAATTCAAGATACAACATTACTATGGTTGCCGTTTTGACAGCGCTGAATCTGGCTGATGCATTGTACAAGTCCAGGGAGGAATATACTGAAGCCTCTGAGAAGCTTGGAAGTATACAGGAGGAAATGCAGAGGCCTTTTGAGGAGCTTAATGAACTTAGGCACGAATTGGAAGCAATAAAGGAACAGTATACAAAAATGCAGGGAGAATATACAAGATCCCAGATAGAGCTGGGCAAAATAAGCAGGGAATGGGCAAAAGCGCAGGAAGAGCTGAAGGATCTCAGGTGCGAACTGGATGTCTCAAAAGAAACAATAAGTGATGCACAGAACAAGCTGTTTGAAAGTCAGATAGAACTGCTTAAAACAAAAAAAGAGCTGGAAGACGAAAAAATCAAAAAACCGGATAAGAAAAAATTATAGCAATACAATTGAGTGATTGAATGATGCTGACTGCTTGGTGCCTGCATTAGAAAAGGAGGGGCTAATGTGGATAACAATGTAAAAGTGCTTTTGGTTGAAGATGAAGAGAATATGAGAGAATTGATAAAGGTAGCATTTAAGAAAGAAAACTTCGAAACAGTTGAAGCAGTCGACGGTAAACAGGCCCTTTACCTTTTTAAAACGGTTAATGCGGACATAGTCATATTGGACATTATGCTTCCCAAAATTGACGGCTGGAGTGTATGCAGGGAAATCAGAAAAGTATCAAATGTCCCTATAATACTTTTGACAGCAAGGGGGGAAGAGTTTGACAAGCTTTTTGGTTTTGAGCTGGGCGCAGATGATTACATAGTAAAGCCCTTTAGCCCAAAGGAGCTTATTGCCCGGGTACGGGCCTTGCTTAGGCGGTCGGAAATAAAGGTCAGTGATTCAACTCCTTGTTTTAAGGTTGGAGACATAACAATAGACAGGCTTTCGAGAGAGGTTACTACCAAAGAAAGAGAGATTATCCTAACCAATAAGGAATATGAGCTATTGTGTTTTCTGGCAGCCAACCCCAAGGTCGTGTTCACCAGGGAGCAGCTTTTGCTTAAGGTATGGGGCTATGAGCAGTACGGTGACCCGAGGACAGTGGATACCCATATAAAGAAGCTTAGGGAAAAGCTAGGAGTTTACAGTAGTTATATAAGCACAATGTGGGGAGTAGGATACAAGTTTGAGGTGCCCAAATGAGAAGTTACGGAATATCCTTTAAGCTGTGGGCTGCAATTGTTGCTATGACCATGGCCCTTCTTCTGTTCATTTTGATATTTCAGACCGAATTCCTGAATGATTTCTATTATGAACAGGAAATAGAGCAATTGGAAAAGGACTGCATCCGGCTGTCAAATTATGTGGCCAAAGGGCAGTACGACTTTACAATACCTTATTACAGCGTTATGAGGAGAGTAAATGATATAATAATCGTTACAAATGAAGAAGGGATAATTACCTATGTCGAAGGGACTAACCAGTATAATCTGGGGCATCGTTTCGGCTTATTCCACATAGATAAGATCCTTAAGGGAGAAACTGTACATGAAAAGGGAAAAATGATCAGGAATCCTTATTCGGTATGGCCAAAAGAAATGGATACCCTTATGGTTGGCGTTCCCGTCAGGCAAACAATTAATTCTACCCAGGAAAGCAGGCAGCTGAAAGAAAACTTTGGAGCACTGACTATAAATAAACCTGAAATTAGTGAAGCGGTCTATATAATTACGACTTTGGAATACATGCAGACAACTATAGATGCTATAAGAAAGCAGTTTATATATATTTTTATAATTTCTGTAGCTCTTGCTTCGGCCATATCATTTGTCCTTTCCCAAAGCTTTTCCAAACCGTTGAAGCTTATTAGCAATGCTACACTGGAGATATCAAAAGGCAACTACGATACCAAAATCAACCTTCATTCCAGCAGGGAAATAAAGGAGCTTGGGGATACGATAAATAACCTTGCGACGCAGCTTACTCGCGTAGAAAAGATAAGGAGGGAGTTTATTGCCAACGTATCCCATGAGATAAGAACGCCTTTAAGCTACCTCCAGGGCTATTCCGAGGTTCTTCAGGATGATCTTGTGGAATCCGAAGAGGACAGGAAGAAATATCTTGGGATAATAATGGATGAGACAGTCAGACTTAAGAAGATGGTAGATGAGATTCTTCAATTGTCGCAAATCGAGGCTGGATTTATCCAGCTTCGATCTGCGCCTTTTAATATGGATGTTATGATAAGGGTCACCATTGATAAGCTTTTACCCTATGCCTTAAAAAGAAACATTTCTATTGAGTTCATAAATATATCCGGGGATTCCCTTGTCTGTTATGCTGATGAGAACAGAATCGAGCAGGTGCTGATAAATCTTATAAATAATGCAACAAAACACTCCCGTGATTGTGGTAATATATTGGTGCGGGCATATAGACAGGATGATTATATTAATGTATGTATAAGAGACTTTGGTGAAGGGATAGAGGAGATGGACCTGCCCTTCATATGGGATAGGTTTTATATTGTTGATAAGAAGAAGTCTGAGAACAGCACAGGCCTGGGACTGGCAATAGTAAAGGGCATTATCAATGCCCACGGTTGTGATATTTTTGTGGAAAGCACAAAAGGGGAAGGTACTGAGTTTTGTTTCTATCTGCCTGCATATAATGAGAATACATGGCTGGGGGATAAGTAATACTGCTGACTAAAGATCCGAGGTGGGCATATTGAACGAAAAAGCATTAAGAACTCTGGAATTCGATAAGGTTATAGATATGCTGTGCAAAAACACAGTTTCTGGGATGGGAAAAGACATAGCCCTGGATTTGCGGCCCTCAGGCAATCTTAATGAGGTAAAGGAACTGCTTCAGGAGACCACTGAGGCTGTGAACCTTCTGCTTAAAAAAGGGAATGTGCCAATAGGGGGGATACAGGATATAAGAACGGCTCTCAAAAAGGTCAGAATAGGGTCCCTTCCTGAACTTTCGGAGTTTCTGAAGGTTGCAGATACCTTAAGGGCTGTCCGGAGGCTGAAATCCTTTATGAACGAGGATAGAGGGGAGGAAAGCTTTCCTATAATTGATTACTATATAGAGACGCTGTCTCCACATAAAAACATTGAGAATAACATCGAAGATGCAATTATCAGTGAAGAAGAGATAGCAGACAATGCAAGTCCGCTACTGAACAGCATCAGAAGAAAAATAAAAGAAAGAATAGCCACAATGAGAGAAAAGCTCAATCATATGATTTCTTCAGCCGCTTACCAGAAATACCTTCAGGATCCTATAATCACTGTAAGGGGTGATCGCTATGTGATACCGGTAAAACAGGAATTCAGAGGGAATATTCAAGGAATTGTCCATGATCAGTCTGCAAGCGGCGCAACTCTTTTTATAGAGCCTATGGTGGTCGTTGAAATAAACAATGATATAAAAAAGCTGAAGCTGGATGAAGAAAATGAGATAGAACGTATCTTAAGGGAGGTTGCGGCCTTGATATCCGACAAATACGACAGCATCAAGACCAATATGGAGATACTTGCGACCCTTGATTTCATATTTGCAAAAGCAAAGCTCTCCCTGGAGTTCAGGTGCACAGAACCCAGAGTCAATTCCCAGGGAATAATTAATATTAAAAAGGCGAGGCACCCATTGCTCAAGGCTGATATTGCGGTGCCCATTGACATATATGTCGGTGAAACCTTCAACACACTGGTCATAACCGGACCTAATACAGGGGGCAAGACTGTTACGTTAAAGACTATAGGACTCTTGACTCTTATGGCTCAGTCAGGTCTTCATATTCCTGCCGGTGAATACAGCGAAACTGCTGTTTTTGATGAGGTATTTGCAGATATAGGCGATGAACAGAGCATAGAGCAAAGCCTTAGCACATTTTCCTCTCATATGACCAATATTGTATCAATTTTGCAGCAGCTGACTCCCGCTTCACTGGTTTTGTTTGATGAACTGGGGGCAGGGACAGACCCTACAGAAGGCGCAGCTTTGGCGATGTCCATATTGGAGCTTCTGCACAGCAAAAGTATTAGAACGGCTGCTACCACCCATTACAGTGAATTAAAAATATATGCCCTGACAAATGATGGAATATGCAATGCCAGCGTTGAGTTCGACGTTGAAACCCTGAGACCGACATATAGACTGTTAACCGGTGTACCCGGGAAGTCAAATGCATTTGAAATATCAAAAAAACTCGGGCTTCCCGACGAAATAATAATGAGAGCAAAGGAGTTTATCTCTCAGGATGATGTAAAATTTGAGGATTTGCTGAAAAGCCTTGAGGATGATAAAAAGAAGGCCGAACAGGAAAGAGATGCAGCTGTAAGATTGAGATTCGAGCTTGAAAAGGCAAAGGATGAAATGGACAATAGAGTTGATAAGCTTGAGTCCCAGAAGGAGCGGATTATCAGGGAAGCGCACAGGGAGGCCCTCGAGATAGTGCGAAGGTCCAAGGAGGAAACCGAAGGCCTTATAAGAGAACTCCGGGAGGCTATATCTAAAGAGAATGCTGAAAAGACTGCAATAATAGAAAAATCAAGGCTCCGGGTCAAATATCAGGAGGATGAACTGGAGAACAGAATAGGGGAATCAGTATTCGGAAAAACTGCCGGGGAACCCTTGAAGAACATAAGGGTAGGAATGCCTGTAAAAATAGTGAACCTTGATCAGAAGGGAAGTGTCCTTACACTGCCCGACAGTGAAGGTAATCTTATTGTACAGGCCGGCATAATGAAAATAAATGTAAACATTAATAATCTTAAGGCATTGAAAGAAGAAAAGGAAAGACCGAAAAGAAGCATAAACACAAAAGTAAGATCTGAAAAAGCCATAGCTGTCTCAACCCAGATAGATCTTAGAGGGCAAACCCTGGATGAAGCTATTATGAATGTTGACAAATATTTGGACGATGCGTACCTTGGGAATTTGCCCCAGGTTACAATAATACACGGTAAGGGCACCGGAATACTGAGAGCAGGAATAATGCAGATGCTAAAAAGCCACTCCCACGTGAAGTCATATAGAAGCGGCGGCTTTGGTGAAGGTGGCATAGGAGCTACTATTGTTGAAATAAAGTAATATTTGAAATAAATTATTATTAAAATAAACTTATGGAAGTGATCAAATGAACATACTTGTAAGTGCATGCCTACTGGGAACAAACTGCAAATACAACGGCGGGAACAACCTTGACCCCAGAGTCGCTGCCCTTGTTAAAGAAAATAAGTTGATTGCGGTGTGCCCGGAGGTGTCGGGTGGGCTTGCTACACCAAGGGAACCCTGTGAAATACAGGGAGGTACAGGAAAGGACGTATTGAAAGGTAAAGCGAAGGTGCTTAATAAAAAAAGGGAAGACGTGACACAAAATTTCATAAAAGGC
>CAYURW010000093.1:0-10534 GCA_964447145.1 uncultured Clostridiaceae bacterium | reverse complement strand
TATACCGAGGAGGCACTGCAGATAATAATGGGCAAGAAGAATATAAGGATACTGAAGCTGGAGGGCATAAGCCGGAAGCCTTCCGGGGGAACGGACCTGAAGAAGGTCGGGGGAGGGCTCCTCATACAGGATGAGGATTTGCAGGATTTTGACATGGGAGATATTAACTACGTGACAAATAGGAAACCCACAGAAAAAGAAATGCAGGATCTTCTTTTTGCCTGGAAGGTGGTAAAACACGTAAAATCCAATGCAATAGTCGTCGGAAAGGATGGAATGACCCTGGGAATAGGCCCGGGCCAGACCAACAGGATATGGTCAACCAATATGAGCCTGGAGCGGGCAGGTGAAAAGGCCAGGGGCGCAGTAATTGCCTCAGATGCATTCTTTCCCTTCGGGGATGTGGCAGAAGCTGCCGCCAAGGCAGGCATAACAGCGATCATACAGCCCGGAGGCTCAATAAATGACCAGCTTTCCATCGATGAATGCAACAAAAACGGAATAGCGATGATATTTACCGGTGTAAGGCATTTCAAGCATTAAGATTGAAAATGCCAAAGGCTGTAGTGTATGAGCATTAGATGCGGCGAAGAGCCTTTGTTCATTCATAGGTGAGTATTAAGTTTTTGCTCCGAAAAAATTGGCGCAAATGGTGTAGAATAAATGAGTATAAAAAATGTAATAGAATTGCTTGAAATAAATAGAAGTGAGATAGTGAATAAAAGAAATTTTTATAATAACTGTATACTAGTGTATTCTATATAGGCGTAAAAACACTGGGAAGGAGGTATTGTTTTGAAAGTATTTGTAATTGGAAGCGGGGGAAGGGAGCATACCATTGTATGGAAAATTGCCCAAAGCAATCTGGTGGACAAGATTTACTGCGCCCCGGGGAACGGCGGAATAGAAGGGCTGGCCGAATGCGTAAATATAGCGGCTGATGATATTGACGGGCTTTTGGATTTTGCCGGTAAGAAAGGTATAGACCTTACCGTGGTAGGGCCGGAAGCCCCTTTGAGCCTTGGCATAGTTGACAGCTTTGAATCAAGGGGAATGAGAATATTCGGGCCTTGCAGGGCGGCGGCAATGCTGGAGGGCAGCAAATCCTTTTCAAAGGATTTTATGATCAGAAATAACATACCTACAGCGGCATACGAAGTATATTGCGACCCCAAAAAGGCAAAAAGTGAGGTGGGCCGGTTCGGTTATCCGGTAGTAATAAAGGCCGACGGTCTTGCAGCAGGGAAAGGGGTAATAATAGCTAAGAACCGTGAGGAAGCCTGCTCAGCCATTGATGACATACTGACTGCCGGGAAATTCGGTGAGGCAGGAAGCAAGGTGGTTGTTGAAGAGTTTTTAAGAGGGAGGGAGGCTTCTATACTTGCCTTTGTGGACGGCAAAACTGCGGTGCCTATGGTAAGCGCACAGGATTACAAAAGAGCCCTCGACGATGATGAAGGCTTAAACACAGGGGGGATGGGAGCAGTGTCCCCGGCATTTTACTATGATAAAAAAATTGAGGCCGTTGTGGAAAGGGACATAATTCAACGGACTGTGGAGGCATTGAAAGCAGAGGGAATTAAATATAAAGGAGTCCTTTATTTTGGCATAATGATCACTGATAAAGGCGCCAGGGTCCTGGAATACAACGCAAGGTTCGGAGACCCCGAAACAGAGGTCGTGCTTCCAAGGCTCAAATCGGATCTGGTAGAGATTATGAATGCAGTAATTGATGAAAAGCTTGAAAATATAGAAATAGAATGGAAAGAGGATCAGGCTGTCTGTGTGGTAATGGCCTCGGGAGGGTATCCTGAGCATTACGAAAAGGGCTATGAGATAAAAGGGCTCGATAAGGCTGCAACATACAGCTGCGTATCGGTATTTCACGCAGGGACAAAAAAGGAATCAGGCAGGATCGTAACCTCGGGAGGCAGGGTGCTGGTGGTAAGCGCTTTTGAGAAAGGCTATGAGGAAGCAAGGGAAAAGGCCTATGAAGCAGTGGGGGCCATAGAATTTGAAAAGGCCCATTATAGAAGAGATATAGGGAAAAAATAGGTACATTACAAAGCATTATTTGAAGACAAGAGCATCATTATAAAGCGGCTGATATTCAGTCACTCATAGGCATTCAAAACTATTAATGCCTTGACTGTAAATCGGCCGCTTATTAATATATTAATTTAATCTTAAATCGAGAAGTCTCCCTCCTCTTAGCTTTCCTTGCTTACACAGTGAGAGCGTAGGCGTTGGGAGTATGCTACTGGCCTAAAAGGCCTTATATTTTTGGCCTCAACAACAAAAATATAATTGTACCTGCGGCAATCAGGATCAAATTTCCGCCTGCAAGGCCGGTGTCCCTTTTGGGGGCATTGATCATGGGGATCCTTTTGAAATACTTGACCGGTATAATGCTCGGATTTGACTGAGATGGCTTTATATATGCCGGACCCCCTATTTTGTATACGGAGCCGTCGATTTTACTGCCTTCGGTTGTTATGAAGGTATAGCCTATGGAATATGTATACCGGTTGGGTATCGTTTCATTTCTTTCGCCCCCCTGCCTTCGAATGCTCGTTATAATAGCGGTGCTTTCCTCACCGAAAAATCCCAGGCATATCCGGAGTAAGCCAAAGGCAGCCAGGATCACTGCAATGATGATTATTAAAAGAGGGCCTGATTTTTTAGTTTTATTTTTTTTTATCATGAGCTATTCCTCATTCACACAGAACTTGGACATTATGGCATCCCTTACGTCCGCAAAATTGTCGTCATTGCAGAATATGGCGATTTTACAGGCAAAACCTCCCCAAGCGACAATAGTCCTGGATTTGGGATATATTTTTACTTTTCTTAGATCCTTCCACCGTATGGAAACCGATTGCCTGGATTGTGCCAGGACACCGGTTCCCGCAACGGAGGGCCTGCCGGTAAAAAACCCTAAGACTATGAGAATAAGGTTTATTGCCTTATTTTTCCTGCGCTGACCCTGCTGCGTATAATTCAGGATACCTTTGCTGTCTATCTCATAACCGGCATCGTAGCGGCCCCTGTACAAAACCATTATAAACAAAAAGCCGAATATGAACAGCAAGCCTATGGATATAAGCGGGTATCCTACCCCCCTTGAGCTTATGTCCCCTCCTGAGATAAGCAGGAGCAGTATGATCAACAATCCGAAGGGTATGCCCAGAGCAAGGGCCAGGTCCTTCAATATCACACCGGTTTTGAATATTGGCACGCTGATTTCCCAGCATAGCTTGCCGGATCTTTCCTTTTCCATAGGTCTGCTCCTTTCATACTGCTGAAGTCCCCATCTCAAAAATGCGCTGGCATTTTAGGCGGAGGGAGACATTCCGCTATAATATTTGGGATGATACCGGTCTCGCGGCGGAACCTTTCAGCTATATCTTCCAATTCGCTGTCTTTTACGGCTCTATTCAGAAGACGGATAAATTGCCTTTTTTCACCCCTGCCGTAGTAGATGCCGATAAAATCCTTGCCAATATCGACCCTTTCCAGTCTAATACCCTCGGTGTTGAATTTTATTATCCTTGGGCCAAGCAATATCCCAAAACAGGAGATGTAAATATCAATGGCATCTGCTGTTATTACTATATGATCGCTTTTGGGGGATTTTTGCTCTGTCTGGGCGGTTTCAATACTTATTATGCTGTTTTCCATGATCACTTGGGCAAAGGTCAGTTTCCTATATTCCATGACGGATAGTAAAGCGAAAAGAACTGTTAAAAAAACTTCGATGGCTGTATAAATATTTCTGTCAAATAATGCCAGAGAGGCCAAGAACCCAAGGCTGCACAAACTCCCGTAAATAAGAAACTGTCGGCGTATTGTTTTCAAAAGCCCTCTCTCCTTATTCAGGTTTTTAAGGCACCTTAATTATAGTGTATTAATGGTGCCGCATATTCACCCAAAGGGGTGGTTTTTGTGTGGGGGTCCCCATACAGTATTGATTATTCTATATATACAATGACTGCCTCTTTTGTGCTGTTTATCCAGTCCACCTTGCAATTCAGATTCTCAGCCGCAAATCTTACAGGTACAAAGGTGCGGTCATTCTTTGAAGCAGGGGCAACATCCATTTTTGCGCTTTTGCCATTTATCTTTATGTCTGTCTTTCCCAGCCACATTTCAACTGTATTTCCCCTTGCGGTCAGAGTGATTTTTTTTGTGGTGCCATCCCAGCCCACAGTGCCTCCCATAGCCTCAACAACGGCGCGGATAGGTACCATTGTCCTTCCGGATATAGTCAAGGGCGAGGTGCCCCGTCCGGGGTCCACTTCCTGATTTACTCCGTCTACGCTCATATTCGGATTGTCCAGCTTGAGCATTATGAAATGCTTGTAGCTTCCGGGCTCATAAATCTTGCCCCCGGTTGTCACAGTAAAGGTGGCAATTGTCCCGCCGAGCTTTTCTTCAATATCTTCAAAAGGCTTTGCTTCCGCAAGCACCGGCTTTACAGTGTAATAGTAAGTAGTGTTTGGCTCAACATTTACATCCGCATAGGAAGTGCTGGTTATATAGAAGTCGGTGACCGATACTCCGAGGCTGCTTTTGCTTGTAGACCTGAAAAGCCTGTAACCCAATCCCTTTGCAGGCTGCCACATTATTCTGGAACCCGATTCGAAGGGCTCTGCACCGCTGCCCGAAGAAACAGCGGGAACAGCAGGCGATGCCGGAGCGGCAGGTACAGTTGGCGCCGCAGGAGTTGGTGCAGGGAGCACCTCGGTAATACGCTTGCCTCCTTCCCAATTGCCCCAGGACCCTTCGGAGCCGTAACGCCATTTTCCGGTGAAGCTCTTTCCGTCGGCAGCCATTGTAAGCTCCATATCCCCGGCGTCATTGGGAGGTGAATAGGAGGGGGATTCAGACCATGTGCCCAGTAATACACTGCCATTTACAGTCCCGGTAATTTTTCCCTCATCATGGGTATAAGTGCCTGTGACTGTGGAGCCGTTTTGTGTCAGTATCGTTTTGCCCCAGTTGGTGTCCCATTCCCCCGCCCAGGAGTATTTACCCAGGTTCGTGCCTGCCGAAGGCTGCTGGGCTGCGGGGGAGGCGGGCCCGATCTGCTTCCACTCATAGGTGTAGCGTACGCCAAGGGAGCCGGGTGATCCTGCAGAAACGCCTATATATATGGCACATTTGCTTCCGGCCGAGCCGCTTCCCCTAAATGGCAAAACGACATTTGCCGTATAGGACTGTTGGGCTTGTGCATCCTGATTGTATCCGATTCCCGGGTATTTTGCCTTAATGCCGTCGGCATAGGTTATTATTCCTTCTACACTGCTGCTGGTGCCGTAGCCTTTTTCCAGCCCCGCTGCATCCAGATTTATGTAGGGGTTGAAGCCGATGCTGTAATTGCCGTTTCTGTTGCTTATTACGGACTGCTCAAGCTTGAGGGTTAATGTTGCATCAGCCTTTATTGTGCTTGGGGGAGTGCTCCAGGTATAGATTGCATGCATATCCGTGGGGTTGTTATAGTCCTTGGAACCATATGCACCCAGCCCATAGGCCCATGCATACTGCAATTCTGCGGTACTGCCTTTGAGACTGCCGGTAAAGCTTTCGGCCTCAGGGACCGGGTAATAATGGGTATTTATCAATACCCAGGCATAGCCGTCCTCTGCTGCAGAGGCGAAAATTGCTAATCCGCTCATTGTACTGAGTATGAGCGTCAATGTCAAAACCAGCGATAAAAGCTTTTTCATAAAATATCCCCTTTCAAATATTGATATGGTATAAGTCAAGGAAAACATTTCAGGATATCCCAAGCATAATAGCTGACATATGAAGCATAACAGCGGATATTCATTCTGAAATGCATTAAATCCAATATGCATTAAATTTAGTGATATGTCATCACCCATAATGGGTGAATCAGTAATTAGGCTCCCTCCAACAATGGGTGAATCGGAAGTATGGCTTACCCGCCATAATGGGTGAATCATAAGTTAGCTTTCCTCCGATAATGGGTGAATCATTAAAAAAGCTTCCCCCTCATAAAGGGGAGAAGCTTTTTTGCTTTTAACTGCAAAAGGTACAACTATTTTTTCGAAACAGGCTTATTTTTAGCCAGTAAATTGATAAGCTCGACCTTGCTTTGGACATTGAATTTGGAATATATATTCTTGATATGGGTCTTAATGGTGTTCTCACTTAAGTATAATTCTGCGGAAATCATCTTGTATGTTCTTCCCCTAAGCAGCAGTGACGTTATCTCCCTTTCCCTTTCGGTCAATATTTCCAAATCCATAAAGTCTGATATAGTTTCTTCCTGTTTTGTTTCTGTCATTTCACTGAGATCAGCAAGAAAGGCATGATTCCGGAGCAGGGCGGAAAGGTGCTTATGCAAAGGCGGAAGAAGCGCAAGTATTATTAGCACTATTGTAAGAGCCAAAATTGAGGGAGCGGAGCCTTTGTCACCGGAGATGGCAATTGTATTACCCAGCATTCCGCCGATCAGCACTCCCAACACATTGGCAGACAGTCCGATCCCCAGTATTCTTGAAGGGTTATGATGAAAGTCCAGCATCTCCCCCAAAATACTCCACCAAAAAAGGTCATATATACCGCAGGCACCCATCATCAGGGTGTTTATGACAAGGTAGCCGGCAACAGAACGGTCCAGGACCATGAACCCTATAAAGGAAAGGCCTATCATGGCAATACCGATATAAAGCATGTAGTTTCTGTTTATTTTTGCAGGCAGATTTCTGATGATATACATTGCCGCAATATAGGGTACGGCCCAGTACCAGCTGACAAGCCATTCATGGTGTGCAAAGGCCGGGTTAAGGACCTGATACATAAGCCCCGAATTAATGGTTATCACGACAATGAACAGGCATAAAAACGCAAGGGGCCCTGCGGGGCTTATCTTTTTTTCTGTTTCGGGGACCCGGTTTTCCGTGCTTTTTTTCGGACTTTCCGGCAATCTGACCTGAACAAAAAAGGCTGCCGTCAGCATAAGCATCGATAGCGCCAGCCCCAGGGGCGGAGATATCAGGATTGCAGACATGTTTAATAGGATCATAAGCAAATTTGAATAAATAAGTACATCCGCTGCAGTTTTCAACCTCCCGTTGGCGGGGGTGAATTCCTTAAAATAGAAGCCCCAGGCAGATACAAAGGCACCGGATAAGAAGGCTGCAGACAGAAGCAAAATGTTCCAAAGCATTGAAGGGGGGAAGAAAAAAACCATAGAAATCAGGAAACAGTAGATAATAGTAAAAAGCATCAGTTTCCGAGCCGTTTTCATGTTTTTGACAAAAAATCCGCAGGCAAACAGCCCGATAAAATGGGCAGCTATGGATCCAAAACTCAGAGCATAAGCATCCGTATTATATGTGTCTAAAATTGCATAAAAAACCTGGCCCTCAAAAGCAAAAGCCAGCAGCCACGAGGAAAACAGCGAAAATGAAATTGTGGACATCCTCCGCATGTCTGCTTCCATAGCTGTTCCTCCCTTAGGCATGCAGCCTCTGATGATATTATTATACTTGCTAATTTGCCGTGTGCCAAGATGGGGGAGAGAAAAAAGCAGTGGGGACGGTTCTTTTTGCTTTTCAAATGCAACATATAGGCATGGCGTGCGTCAATGCCTCCTATCCTACACCTTATTTCATGAATGCAACAATTATGTTATAATACGATAGTAATATTTAACAAGGGGGCAAACATATGGAAGAAAATGCGCAAATGCAAAGCTTAGGTGTCATCGAAGAAGAGGCTCAGAACGTCACAGCTTCAATTACTGAAAACCCGATTATTGAAGAACAAGCTACTGGGGGTCAGACTGCTGGCACCCAGATAAGCATAGACCCTGCAGTAATTGAAGAACTGAAGTTAAATCAAAGTCTAATAGGAGCATTAACTGGTGGATTTATAGGGGCTGCTGTAGGTGCAGTACTATGGGCTATCTTAACAGCTGCAATTAAATACCAGATAGGTTATATGGCAATGGGTGTTGGGTTTATAACAGGATTCCTTGTCAGAAAAATGGGACGTGGCTTCGAAAAACATTATGGGTTCATTGGAGCGGCATGGTCTCTCATCGGTTGTTTAGCTGGGAATCTATTAGCCATTTTGATAATGGTTTCTCAACAAGAGAGCATCCCATTTTTTGCTCTGCTTCAAATGGTAAGGCTTGATATCCTTTTTCAAATTGCTATAGAAACTTTTGATGCAAGGGATTTGATATTTTACGGTATAGCTGTTTATGAAGGTTACCACTTCTCATTTATAACGAGGCGATAATATGTCCCCCACTTCAAAAGTGGCGGGCGCCGCTTTCGTTGTTCAACAGGCGGTGAGATTATCTCGCCTAGGATGCATAGGCGAGCAGCAATCAAAGCTTGCGACCAGCCTCGCTGAAACGTCTGATAAAATCATACCCTATCAAACAAGCAATTCTATTCCGATAGGGTATGATTTAACCTATTTAATTTTTGTATAGTAGGTGGCAGACCCAAACTTATAAATTCATTACCCGCCTGCGCCCTCACTTCGCGGGTAAGGTAGGCTAAGAGGTGGGGGTCTTCTTGTGTATTTGGTTAGAATCGGTATTCGCGGGCCCCTTGTAATTTTTATGAGAGTCGCTTTTAATTTTAGCCATTACAATATCATAATCGGAGATGGGTTTCTCCGCCGCCGGTAAAAGGATGTTTGCATCTTTATTTGTTTTCTTTGACATAATATTTCACCTTATTATTTAATTTTGAGTCATTCTTAGTTTCTGTATTTTTTAGTTTTGTATTCATTAATCCCAATGATTTGTCGATTAAACTTAAGGCTTAATGCCTTTTTTTCATTTTCATTGTACCAAGTATGCCTTATAATAGAAACAGATACAAAAATATCTGCATAAAAGCAAAAAGAACCGTCCCTCTTGCTTTGTGAATTTTTGGAGGTACCGATGAATTATCTGGAGAACTTGAACAAAGAACAAAGAGAGGCTGTACAGCACACCGAAGGCCCTCTTTTGATATTTGCCGGGGCAGGGTCAGGGAAGACCCGGGTGCTGACCCACAGGGTAGCCTATTTAATAGAGGAAAAAGGTGTGCACCCCTCAAACATCCTTGCAATAACCTTTACCAACAAGGCGGCAAACGAGATGAAAGAGAGGGTAAAGGGGTTTATTGGCAGCATTGAGGGGATGTGGATCTCTACATTCCATTCGGCCTGTGTAAGAATACTGAGGAAGAATGTAGAATTCCTCAGGGATTACAAAAAGAATTTCGTGATATTTGATTCAAAGGATCAGGAGGCCCTGATCAAAGAATGCCTGAAGGAGCTTAATTACAATGAGAAAAACTTTCCTATAAGAGGTACTCTCTCGGAAATATCCAAGGCGAAGGATATGATGATTGGCCCCGAGAAATACTACGAAAGAAACATGAGCGATTTCCGGAGGCGCAAGCTTGCGGATATATACGGGCTTTACCAGAAGAAGCTTCAGAAAAATAATGCCCTGGATTTTGACGACATATTGAACAAGACTGTAGAGCTTTTGCAGCAGGAGCCGGATATATTGCAGTATTATCAGAATAAGTTCAGATACATTATGGTAGATGAGTACCAGGACACAAACTTCAGTCAGTACACCCTTATCAGGCTCCTGGCAGCGGGGCATAGGAATATTTGTGTTGTGGGCGATGACGATCAAAGCATCTATTCATGGAGAGGAGCCGATATTGGGAATATTCTCAACTTCGAAAAGGACTTTCCCGGTGCAAGGATCATAAAGCTGGAACAGAACTATCGTTCCACCCAGGTCATATTGGATGCCGCAAATTCAGTCATCAAAAACAATTCTTCCAGAAAGAATAAAAGCCTTTGGACCCGAAGGGACGGAGGCCGTCTGATAATCCATCATTATGATGTGGATGAGCGGGGAGAGGCCGATTTTATAATGAATGAGATCCAAAGGGTCATCCTTGAGGAAAACAGGGATCTGGGGGATTTTGCGATACTGTACCGCACCAATGCCCAATCCCGTGTACTTGAGGAGGTATGCATGGTTCATGGACTGCCCTACAGAATAGTAGGGGGATTCAAGTTCTATGAGCGAAAGGAAGTAAAGGACATAGTATCTTATCTCAGGGTTATACAGAACCCGGACGAGGACCTGAGCCTGAGAAGAATAATAAATACCCCCAGAAGAGGTATCGGAATTGCTGCCATGGATGCCCTGCTCCAACATGCGGGGGACAAGGGGGGATCGCTGTTTGACGCCCTTTTGGAGGTTGACAGTATCAGCGGGGTGAGCCCAAAGGCCAAAAAAGGTATCAAAGAGTTCGTGAATTACGTAGATAGTGTAAAATCGAAGATAAAAAACGAAATAAAACAATTGAGCAAGGAGCTGGCTAAAAATCCTGATAATCAGAAGCTAAAAGACGAAATTGAAGCCAAAACAGCCAAACTCAACTTTAAACCCATCATTGGCTGCGAATGTTATTGCGCGCGCCGCGACCGGTTTTCACAATCCGAAAAAATTGACGGCAGCGGCTGGCAC
>CAYURW010000092.1:0-10780 GCA_964447145.1 uncultured Clostridiaceae bacterium | reverse complement strand
CTCTGGACACCTATTTTTGGGCGGAATCAGCCTATATTAGGCAGCTTCCGCCGCCAAGATTTTACCAGAGGGTGCCCCCCCATATCAATAGGCTTTCGCGGCATAAACGCTATGGCTTGAGCCTTAACCCTTTCTTTACCTGCAGACCAAATGGTGAAATTCCTCATGTCAAACATGCTGCGTATTGCTTTTCTACCATTCGTAACCGCATAATTGGTAAATGGTCTTTGCCCCTTATGTATATTCCCATTCTTACCTTTATTGTAAATTTTATTATAAATTTTATTGTAAATGTTTTTGTAAATGTTTTTGTTAATATTTTTGTTTATATTATTGTTTATGTTTTGTTTATATTATTGTTAGTATTATTGTAAATATTATTGTTTATGTTTTGTTTATATTATTGTTAGTATTATTGTAAATATTATTGTTTATATTATTGTTAATATATATACTCGCGTTGAGAAAATTTTATGTTAACCGTTATTTGCAATTTAATGCTGTAAAATGTGCAAAATTTCGAGTTTTGTGTGAAATTTAATGCTAAATCCTAAGTATAAATCATAATTTCGCCTAAATTCAATTAAATATGGTTAACATAATCCAAATACCCACACAAAACTCGAAATTTTGCACAAGAATAGGCTTGACCATAACTTTGACCAATACCCAATCTTATCACTCTTAGAGGAATCGACAAGGTTATACCGGTCAACTACCTTTAGGGCCGCCGTCAGACACCGCCTCAGTCAACCTTTTGTCAACCTCTATATCCAGCTCTTGCTTCAGGCGCTTTCTGAAGCTGTAATAGAGCTTCACTGCCTTGCTTTTTCTTCCCTGGGACATGTATAGCTTAAGCAGCTCAAGGCATATGCTTTCGTCGAAGGGTTCGACCGACAGTGCATATCTGAGAACTTTTTCCGCCGGGACAGATTCTCCCTGTACCATATAGATTGAGCTCAGCTTAAGGCAGGCATCCAGAAATATATCCCTGAGCCTTTCCCGTTCAGAGATTATATAATACTCGTAATCGCTTTCCTTCAGTAGGTCGCCTTTATATAGACTTATCATTTTTTCCAACAACTCTGCTTTTGCCTGCCCGGTTTTCGAGTGGCCACCCTCCAACAGAGAAAACTCCCTGTAAATGCACAAAAAATCGTGGACATCCAGCTCCAAAGCATCATTTTTTCGTATCAGCAGACCTTCCAGGGTTTCATATATGAAAGAATTGTTCCCGGTTACTTCGGCATTATACTTTTTAAGCAACTTTCTTAGATAATATAATGCCGTCCGCTGTGAGGCCATTGAGGATTTGTTGTCTGCTCCCGGCCAGAAAATATCGGCAAGTAGCTCTTTTGACACGGAATTGCCGCTTTGCAGCAGAAGGTATTCGAGAAAGCCCTTGACCTTTTTAGTTTTCCATTCGGTGTCGGGAACCATCGTACCATTTACCCGGATCTCGGACTTCCCGAAAAGGGAAGCCTTAACCAAATAGTGTTGTTTTGGTTTGTCTGCCTTGTATGCTGAGACAAAATCATCGGTAAAAGCTTTTATCCGTCTTTCGTCTATTGTATTCACCTTTTCGGCAAGATATCTTGTCACAGAACTGTCGTAGTATCGGCCAAGCAGTTCGGCAGCGAACCCCGGACAATAATCATACCGGATGCCCCGGAGAGTCATTTCAACGATAGTTGGGGTATGGATATCCCAGAACATAAAATATTTTTTGGCTTCTGCAAGTTTAAGGGCCTCTTTTAGGTATTGGCGCCCCCGGCCGTTATCATCCATATCGAAATATAGTCTGGCAATATGGAAGTATGAGCCGCAGAGAACCTGATATGCTTTTTTTGACTCCGCCAGTTCTATAGCAGAAAGCAGGATCTTTTCCGCAAGGGGGAAATCCCCCGATTCCCTTGCAATAGCACCGATTATGGAAAGGGAGGTTTCATATACCATAAGCCCCGGGGAAGCTTCCCGGATCACAGAAAGATCCTTAAGGGCCTCCTCAAGTTCTGACGCTTGCCTCTTATGGCCTATGGACCAAAGGCATTGGAGCAGTCTGCATGCTGCAGCCATTGCACTGTTGCCCAGCTGCCGGAAGTAGAAAACGGCATAGTCCAGCAGTTCAACAGAGGTTTCCCTTTCGTGGGACAAGTATCTTTCATAGGCGGCAAAGCGCTTTCCATGGGCACTAAGGTATTCGTATTCATATTTTTCGCCAATTCCGGTGACTTCATCAAGATATGACGTTAAACACTCCCTTTCGTTTTTTAATACCAGGATAAAAGAAAGGAAAAGCAGTATGAAGCCTCTGGAGGGTTCGACGGCTTTGAAGCTGTATAGCTCCAGTGCTGTTTTCATGCATTGTTCTCCCTTGTCCAGCTTTCCCAGACAGTAATAGACTATACAGGAAAGAATCAAATACAGCCACTTACTATCCTCCGGAAGAAGTGTATAACGTATGCTTTCGCTTTGGGCTTCTGCCTCCGGGAACCTTTCCTCCGCAATAAACCGCACCATATCAAGCATTGCAAGAGAGTTGGAAAGCTCGGGGGAAATATTCCCGGGATGCCCGGGATTGCATTCTGTCATTTCTAATAGGCCTTTCATATCGTTAATGCAATTATAAATGTATATAAGGACACTGGCCGTATCGTTATAAAGCTGGAGGCTATTATTCTCAAGGGATTGAAAAAGGATTTCTTTCAGGGGGTCGATCATTTCTAATTGCTTGGTATTGGGCATCAGCTGTGCTTTAAATAGCAGCAAAACCGGATTGGCTCTAATGATATCCTCGGGGAGCATATCGAGCCACATCTTCAGCTGTCCGGTTTCCCCTATCATAAATTTATTAAAGCCTGCTTTTATTACTATATCCATAGCCTCGGGAGAACTGCCGCATTTTGCCAGATGCTCTGCGGCACGGCTATATGCCCCATTGTTCATATAATGCCCGGCAGCCCTGAGGTTGAGCATGGAAAACTCTTCCTTTGTACAAGTATTCTTCAGTATATTTAAAAGGAATTCCCGGAACAATGAATGGAATCTGTATACCACCGGATTCCCGGGAATCCTTTGAATGAACATGCCAAATTCCATACAATGCTTCATAAGGGATGGTATATTATTTATTTTAAGTATCTCCAATGCCTCGGCTTCCGAAAAATCCTGAAGCAGTGCAAGCCTGGCCATAGCATTCCGGATATATTCATCGACTGATTTCAATACCTCCAGTGACAAATAGCGAAACAGTGCATCTTCTTGCCCGGATATTCCGAACTCAATTGACCGAGAATCAATGCCCTTGCCTTTAAAAGCCTGAAGCAAAATAATGACGCCTGCTATCCAGCCCTCAGTGTTTTTTTCGATGATCTCTGCCCGTTTTGTGTCGGGGACCGCTTGTCCCATGCTTTGCATCAGGGTTGCTATTTCCGGATTGCCGAAGGTTAGGTCCTTCACACCTATCTCTAAATTCTTATTTTTTAATTTCTGTTTTTCGGTAAAAATGCCAAGACTGGCACGGGTAAGTATAAAGACTGTACAGGAGAAAGGAAGGTTATCAAGCATATATCTTACCATATCGCATATGTCCTGAACCTGGGCCACATTCTGAAAATCATCCAGCACTATAAATGTGCGTGTGCAATCATTATGGCTGTGATATGCCCACATTTCCTGACAAAGAGCGGAGACAGTCTGATATGACTGAAATTGTGAATTGGCATACTCCTTGAGGGATTCTCTGGATTCTGCAAACTCAGGCGCTTCCGACGGAAACATTGCTTCTGAGAGATAAGAAATAAAAACCGACAAATTCCTATCTTCGGGGTCAGGCCTATACCAGCATACCCTGAAATCCGCAGCTTCTTTACGTGAGAGATATGATACTGCAAGGGACGTTTTCCCATAGCCGGCAGGGGCACATATGGTGACTGCTCTGCAGGAATCCATTTTGTTGTGAAGCTCTTTAATCCGGTCCGTCAGCAGAAAGCTTGACGTAAGCTCCGGCATAATCAGTTTGCTTTTCAGAAGGGGCATACCGCCCATACAATCCACCCCGCAAGTACATTTTGAAATGAATTTCTAAATTTAAATATAATTGTAAGAATTAAATCTATTTTACCATAAGAAAACAAAAAGACAAAGCAGGTTCTGACATTGAATTTCAAGTGATAGAGGCAGTTAGAACTCGTAATTTGCATTTTATATATTTTTTATAAAGATATAGTAAAATCAAATGTGAATTGCATGGTGTTTTATGGCGGGATAGTAAAATCAAATGTGAATTACATGGTGTTTTATGAAGGTATAGTTTCTATTGCTTGAAAAAAAATTAAAGTGAGAATGGAGAGAAAATGGAGTTGAGAAGGGTAACAGCTATTTTGTTAATACTGATTGTCTGCTTGTTTCCGGGATGCAGCAGCCGGATAGCGACTGATGAAGGACCTGACAGCACCATCGAAGATGATACTGTTGAAAAATCGGCTCAAAATGCCAGTGAACAAAGAAAAGCAGCAGAAGCGGCAGCAAAAAAGCTGCTGAAAACGCCAATAGATGTACAGCATCCGCCATCAATATCTTTGAAATGCCACCATGCCACTGAGAAGCAGGAGGATGCCATTATTGATAAATTTATTGAGGAATTCAACAAGCCCGAATTGGAAGTATTTCTCGCTCTAATTTCATCAGCTACGGATACAGAGCTTACAACAGGTGAATTACCGGACCGGAAATTCACATTGGAGTTAAGGGTATTGAACAGACTTATAGAAAAAGCAAATACATTGATAACAAAATACAGAGGAGATGAAGATAAATATATTGCTGTTTCGCGTGCAGCTTTTTCTGTAGAAAAAAGATATCAGCTGCTGGCAGGCTCCGGAGAAGATAATTCATTATTGCCGAAGCTTTCAGCCTGGGCAAAAGAAATTGCCGAAAAGTATTTGAGGGAGCTAAAAGAAAATCATGAATATAAGAATATTCATCCGATATTTAAGATTGCAAGAGAGGCAGGCCTTCTGGGAGTTGATATGGGCAAGTATGTCAACGAAGATCTGAGAAAAGCATTGATGTTTAAGATTGAATACACTAATAAAATGAATAGCGGCAGAGACTGGAGCTTTGCATATGAAGTGACCGGTGAAGCACCATTGGATCTCAGCCTGGCAACAACACAGATAAGTGCATTTGAGGGGGAAGGTATCGGCAGGTACGTAAATTTCATGGTAAATGGGCTTGAAGGCGGAGAAGCGGTAATGGATAATATTGCAGAGACTTTTCCAATACATTTTGTAGTTGATAATTTTAACCCATGTGAATCCGATACTTTTAATATTTACATGGATCGCTTCGGGCTGGGAGGAGAATCAATTACCATGATTCCGGAAGAACCTGACATTCCTCCTAAAACTGTAACGGGTCCCGCTGTTCAAGGGGGGACTGAATATAGCTTTCAGGAAAATAAGCAGGGGGACCTTTATAAGTTTACGGTAGATTTGAATAACGGAAATAAAAATGCGGCTGAGAAAACCTTTACAGCGAGCAATGAAAGGGTTGAAGTAGAGCTTACATTAAAGCTTATTCATACCCCTTGAGGAAGATAACGAGGTGATAAGATGTCCACCACTTCTAAAGTGGCAACCAGCGAGAGCTTGTTATAAACCCTGCTATCTAAGTTTCATTGAAAGATGTTTATTGAAAAACATATATATAAGGAGGAATTATTAAATGAAAAAATTATGGGCGGTCTTATTAACATTGATTATTATCACCTGTGGATTACCTGTTACGGTATCGGCGGACATCGAGCCGCCAACTACTCTTGGAGCACCGGAGCATTTTGGGGTAGGACACTACGGCGGAGATTCTGTATACTTTACCCTCAGTCTTCCGAAGGATGTTCGCAGCTATATAGAAAAGAGGGCAGCTGATGATCCCGATAACAAACAGAACTTATTGCTGCATTTCCAGTTTGATTACAAAATTGACAATGGAAGCTTTCATCATGCATCGGCCTGGGATTCGCAAAAAACCGTTCCCGATGGAATAGATGATATTTACCTTACTTTTAATAATGGCAAAAGATATAACAGCAGTGAAAGATGGAGCATGACATCCATATTTCAGGAAAATGAGGATCTGAAGCCTTTCTATGAAGGCGGCTGGGACTATCTGAAAAGCCATTCTATTACCTTTAGGGCTCGTTTTGCAGAGTCCTTTGATTACGGAGAGACTTTTGTTATTTCACCCTGGTCGAAGGAATATATACTTTCCGCCAATGCAAAAGGTGACTATAATAAGCTTATCAACCATGCTCCGACACTGAAGTCGGCAGAAGTAGAGATTTCGCCAAGTGGAGAGCCCTGTTTCTATGTAAAGCTGGACAAGGCTCCCGGAGAGGTCCAGGACCTGAATTCTATGGCCTCGGGAACTGTGCGCACTGAGATATGGATGAAGAAAGCCGGGGACAAGGATTTTAAGTATATCCATTATGAGTGGTCAAATTGGGAGTATCTTGAGATAGAAGCCAGCGACTATTTTGAAGGTACAACACAAAGCTACGCTGAGGAAGGTTATGAAATAAAAACCAGATATGCTTTGGATTTGAGGGAATATAAGCAGGCAGGCATTGACAGTACTACTGATGTAAATATTTATGGTCCATTTTCCAATGTAATATCTCACAACATGCCAGCTTGGAGCGAAGCCTCCAAATGGGCAACCGCTGAGCTTAAGAAAGCTGACGATTACGGCTTGATACCGGGCTCCTTGCAGGGTGCGGATATGACAAAGCCCATTACCAGAGAGGAATTTGCAGAGCTGGCAGTAAAGCTGTATGAGAAAACGATGGGAACATCAGTCACACCCGCTTCACCCAATCCTTTTACAGATACGACCAATCCGGAAATATTGAAGGCCTTTAAGGTAGGAGTGACTACGGGAACCTCAGCGACCACCTTTGCTCCCAAGGAGCTTACCAATCGTGAGCAGGTTGCAACGATGCTGAGTCGTGCCATAAGGGTAATGGCCCCCGGTGGGGATTTCGGAACAGCAGGGGCTCCGGCCTTCTCAGACAAGAAGGACATATCCTCCTGGGCTCTGGACCATGTGCTGTTTATGGCCCGCCTTGGAATAATAAAGGGGACAGACGGCAAATTCATGCCAAAGGCAACCACTACGGCTGAGAAGGCATCAGGTTATGCGACAACCACAAGAGAAATGGCAATTGCAATGAGCGTGCGTTCCTTTGAGCAGATGGACACAATCATGGAGAGCAAGTCCTCTTCTATGGCAGTCCCTCAGTCAATTCCGGATGAACCGGCTTCCAAACCAGAGGTCCCAATAGTATCAGATAACAGTGAACTTGCTGATTGGGTTATAGGCACCTGGGGCAACAGTACTTCCAATGGAAGCGTAAGTTTAGAGATATTTTATGAGTTTAAGGAGGATGGCACTTTTTGCAGAATAACCGCGCCATTGGTGCTTTATGTACGCACCGGCAATGTTTTTGAGGGCAAATACAGCATATCAGGAGATAAGCTGATCCTTTCAGATATATTAAAAAGTACCGGACCGGCAAAAAGCAATTTCGACAAGATATGGTATTTTGAGATTGAAAGCTATGACACCAGGGATGTATCTGTAGAGGATGCAGAGTATCAAATAAGCAGAACAGCTGATGGCATGCTTATAATTGATGATATAGAATATACCCGCGGTCGTTAAACAGGGACAGGGGGACAGGTACCCTGTCCCTCAAATAACAAATAAACCATGGAGGAATGATAATGATACGGAGATTAATGGCAACCTTATTAATACTAACGATTATTATAGGTGGTCTGCCTTTTGCGGCATCGGCAGATATAGAGCCGCCCAAAACTCTAGGCGCACCGGAGCACTTCGGGGCTAGCCACTATACCGGAGATTATTTGTACTTCACCTTTAGTGCCCCGGAGGATTTACGCAGCTATATTGAGAAGAGGGCAGCAGATGATCCGGATAACAAGCAGACTTTTTCGATCAATTTTCAGGTTGATTATAAAATAAACGGCGGAAGCTGGCATCATGCAAAGGAATGGGATTCACCCAAAACTGTCCCTAATGGGCTTAAGAATCTTAGCGCCAACTTTAGAAACGAGAAAACCTACAGTTTTAGTGAAAGATGGGGCATGTCCGGGATATTTCAGGGGAATGAGGATCTAAAGCCTTTTTATGAAGGCGGATGGGATTACCTGAAGGGGAATAGCATTACCTTAAGGGCACGTTTTACACAATCCTTTGACGGGGGTAAGACTTATGTTCTGTCGCCCTGGTCGAAAGAGTTCGCTATTTCCGCTAATGTAAAAGCTGACTACAATAAGCTCATAAATCATGCTCCTGCATTGGTATCGGTAGATTTGAAAACAAAAGGCGGAGAGCCATATTTTGATATAAAGAAAGGGAAGGCACCGGGGGAGGTGCAGGATCTGCATGCTATGTCGAGCTCCGTACGTACTGAGATCTGGATGAGAAGAGCCGGGGACAAGGACTTCAAGTATATTCATTTTGAGTGGTCCGGTTATGAGCATTTTGAAGTAAAGGCAAGGGACTATTTTGAGGATAAAAAGCAAAGCTATGATACGGAAAGTTACGAGATAAAGACCCGGTATGCCTTGGATTTAAGGAAATACAAGCAGGCAGGTATAGATAGCACTACCTCAGTTGATATATACGGCCCTTTTTCCAATGTAATTTCCCATAACATGCCCGCCTGGAGTCAGGCATCCCAGTGGGCAACAGGAGAACTAAAAAAAGCCGATGATGCAGGTTTGATACCACAAATCCTTAAGGGAGAAGATATGACAAAACCCATAACCAGGGAAGAATTTGCAGAACTTGCGGTTAAGCTATATGAAAATTCTATGGGGGTGCAGACAACAGCTGCCTCACCCAATCCATTTACTGATACAACTAACCCTGAGATACTGAAGGCATTCAAGCTCGGAGTGACCACCGGTATTTCTTCCACGGAATTTGCTCCAGCAGAGCTTACCAACCGTGAACAGGTGGCTACAATGCTAAGCCGAACTATAAGGGTAATGGCACCCGGTGCTGACTACGGAACGGCAGGGGCCCCAAGCTTCTCAGACCATAAGGATATATCCTCTTGGGCCCTTGACCATGTTTTGTTCATGGCACGCCTTGGGATAATAAAAGGCACAGATGGCAAGTTCATGCCTAAGGCCACCACTACAGCAGAAAAGGCATCAGGCTATGCGACAACTACAAGGGAAATGGCAATTGCAATGAGCGTTCGTTCCTTTGAACAGATGGACACCATTAAGGAGAGCAAGCCAACTCCAACCCAGGTACCGGCTGGCACGGAAATTCCCCAGACATCTACGCCAATCAATTTAGCAAATCTGGCCCTTGCGAAACCGGATAAGGCAAGGGTGCTTTCCATAGCGGAGAAGTATTATAATTTAGGGATTTCAAATGCTACCGATCATGAAAAACAATATATTCCGACTATAATTAACTGGAAGCCGGATTTTACCGGCAAGAACCAAAACTCTGCGAAAGCAATTCAATATACGACTACTTCTGCTTACTTGACTGCTTTTTTTGACTTAAAGGGTATCTATCTGCCCCTTAATGCAGCTCTTTTCGATCTTGACACGGGAAATGCAGTGATAGCAGGAAATTTAGCCTCTGCAATACTTACATATTCAGAGGACACCTATAAGAAGCCGTTGGGAGAGCTATTAGCCGGTTCTAAGGAAGCAAAGCCCTTTGCCGACGATGCCGCTATTGTATATGAGTATGCCTTAGGAACCAGACTGGCAAAGTCGATGCTTGACATAGGCGACATGTCACTTTTGCTGAATTATGGTTATCTTTGTATTGACAGAGGGATGCTTGATACAGCCAAGGTTGTGTTTGAAGCAGCATACAACATAGCACCAAAGCATAGGCCCGCTATAGAAGGAATGGCTGCCTACTGGCTTGCCAAAGGGGATAAGGCAATGGCAGAGAAACTTCTGAAAAATGAGAACCTGTCAGTCATGGTAAGGAACATGAAAAAAATGAAAGATAACGTAGATGAACAGCAGGTTCCCATGGTAAAACAGGGGGATTCAAATGAAGCCGCTCAAAATAAGCTGAGAACTATGGATAAGCTTCAAACCGTACTGGCTTCAGATTTCTACGAACAGCTGGACCCGACCGGAGCACAGGAATCCCGGAATCTTGTAAACCAGCTGCAAAGCAGCATTCAATATACTGCACCCGATTACAACTATTTGTCCCAGTATTCTACCCTTAAGAATTTTCGCGCTCAGGGCGGGCAATCCGCTTATGAAGCTTTTTGTGAAGAGCTGGATGCACTGGATGAGAGAGTCAGTTCCAAAAGAGAGAATCAGTATGATTTTGATGCAATAGATCAGATAAGCAGTCAGCTTGAGAGCAATCCCAACATGTCTCCCGAGCAGATTACTGAAGTGTTCGCCAAATCAAACTTTGTCAACCTGGTTTCTCCGGAATTGCAAATATTGACAATGGATCCAGAGAACTATGTAAATCCGACCGATGTCATAGCCCAGCAGTACAATGTATTACAGCTTAAGAATAAATGGGGGAGCTATATTATCTATATTGGAATGGAGCTTGCTGAGCTGAATGAAACGCTTATACAGGCCAGCGAGGACGTAGATAGAAAAATGGTACCCATAGAAGAAAAATTTTATGATGAAATGATTGAATTAAGCGATGAGCATACTAAATCTCACAACAAAACACA
>CAYURW010000091.1:0-10824 GCA_964447145.1 uncultured Clostridiaceae bacterium | reverse complement strand
TTTAACGCTATGTCTGACAGCTGCAGGGTTATTTCTTTCGATCCGAATTCCGAAAGCAGCATGAATATGCTCTATAGGGATTACCAACAGAATTTCAGAGTAGAAACCTCACCCCCGGTGTTATTGGAAATTAACGGGGGGGAACCGGAGGGGCAAATAGGACAATTTGAAAAGCTGAAAATATATTTCAGGTTTAATGAGCCGGTATATCTGACCCTGTCCGATGAGGCCTTTAAGGAGCACGATATTGACAAATATATGTTCAATTATAAAACAGTTTCGTATGGAGACAACCTTGCTTTTGTTTCGTTAAATTTGAATTCCCAATTTCGGTATCAAAACGGGTATTCGTGGATTGCGGATAATTCCATAGGATCGCCGGTTGCGTGGTACTCCGGGGGCAGCGGCACCACACTTCTTGAGTTTGCCTATAATGCCCGCGAAAATGATTTTGACCCTCTCGAAATAACAGGGAGCGACTTCACATTAAGTTTAGATGGCCTGGTTTCCTGCGGTGATATATATGTAATGGATGCTGCCGGGAATAAGGCACCCCTCATGCAGGACAAGAATATGAGACTGTCGGATAAAAAGCGCTACATTGCGGACCGCAAGCCGCCGGAAGTAAGCGCCTGGAGCGCAAAGGCCGAGGGAGAGGGCTTTTACTTAACAATAAATGTAGAGGATGAGGGTTCGGGAGTAGACTATGACAACCTCTTTTTTGCAGTTGTATACTCCCGTGCAGCGCCCAACGAAACATTCAAAAATGTGAAGCTCCTGGCGCCGGGCAGAAAATATCATTCAATGGAACTCAGTGAAATGTTTGGAATAGACCTTGAAAAAGAAGATACACTTAGGGTTGGGGTTATGGCTAAGGATAATGCCGGCAACTATCTTTGCAATGAAACGGGCGGATGGTCCTGGTGCAGCGATATAAGGAACGACAGCGCAATGTTTGCATTAATGGACTGCAAGGTGGACAAAGAAAAATACTCCACAAGCTTTGGCCATTTTGATGCAAGGATCGGATACGGTTCAACAAAGGTCCCCGTCTTTAAGTATAAGTGGGTTTCTGAAGGGTTTAATCCCGATATGGAAGACTGGCTGCAGGCACATGCATACAGCATCGGGACCGGACAATTCAGTGTCTCGGGGCCGGGACCCTCCGTTTATATATATGGGGGAGCAGATCTGTACCTAAAGGCCGCAAGCTCCGGAGGGAATGAGACTGTTTTCTGCGTTCCCGGGGCTCTGGAATACAGGGACCTGTATTATATGGACGGGGATGTGCATTTTGACTTTTCAGGAGAGTTTTATTTTTGCAGGGCCTATAGATACGCATCAAGGGGCAGCGGTGTATTAAAAGGAATTAAAGGGCTCTGGTATTGCGTGTCCGAAAAAGGAACACCTCCTGAATTCTCCGAAAATTCGGGATTGTGGAAATATAAAGCCGGGGACTCGGTTCAGGCTTTTGAATACGATGCTAATCCAAAGGAGAGGAAGGGCTGGTATTTTATGCATGTCATTGCCGTCGATGATGACGGTAAACCCATAGGCAGGGCTGCTTCCCCGGGTATGATGCTTTATAATTTTGACAAAGGCGAAATAGTTATTGAAACGGAGAGGACGGAGAACGGCAGTATTGTTGTAAGACCCTCCGTAATAAGCGAGCATATCAGGAAAAGCGATTTTCGGGTTGAATATATGATACACAACCTGCCCGGTGTCAATGAGTGGAAAAAACTTCCGGACAACGGAGAAATAGTCCTGGGGAGAGAGCTGATGAAACCAAGGGCTGATCTGGAAATCAGGGCAATCGGTCCGGAGGGGTCGGAAATAAAACGTGGTTTCTTCATCGGGGACGGTACCGGGGGAATAAAAGATCCCTTCGTGATGGTAAATTTGCATAACAGGTATGGGGACAAGTCATATACAAGGGAGAACTTTGCAGAATTGCTCACGGATACGGAAGCAGATGAGTTCTCTTATTCATTGGACGGATCTTCCTGGAGCAGCTGGCTTCCTTTGGAAAAAGGAAATACGAAGACTCCCGGCTTCAACTCCGTATTATATGTGCCTCTGCCTGAAAGAGAAGGGGAAATAACCTTTTATACAAAATACAGGAAATCCGGGATGGGGGTATCAGATGCAATCAAATCCTCGGTTATTAGGGATGTTACTCCTCCGACGGGAAAAGTTGAGTACAGCAGCTATAGCAACTCGGACTACTGGTACAATGCAAAGCTTAAGGATCTTTCAGATAACTTATGTCCGGGACAGGCAGTGGAGGTTATAGGAGAAAAAGAAAAAATTATTTCTGAAGATGATCCGTGGTATTTCCTTATAAAAGATGTGGCGGGAAATATGGCTGAGATCAAGGCATATAAGGAGGCCAAGCTGCCTCCGGCAGACAAGGGCGACGATAAGTCCGCCGATAAAAGCACCCCTTCGATATCGGTCAGTCCCGACGGCAGTTTTGGCGGCACAAAGGAGGTATCTGTTACCATCAATGTGACGGATAAATCCGCAATATCAAAAATACTGTACGCATTTACAACGGATTTTGACCCTCCGGCAGCGGGCTGGTCAGAAACGGCGAACAACAGCACCGTAAATCTCCAGGCTGTTACCGGGCAGTACTATCTGCATGTGAAAGCGACTGATTCAGCGGGGAATACCGGAATATTCAGATCTGAAGTATATCACATGGACAATGAAGCCCCGGCAGTCAGTATTATTCCTAATGGTGAAATAAATGAACGCATAATAATATCCCCCAAAATAAAGGTGGAGGATGACAGCTCAATAACTGAGCTATCGTATTCATTCTCAGAGGAGATTGACCCGGAGGAAGTAGTCAGTTGGACTTCTACAGTCCATAAACCTTCAGGAAATACAGTAAGCCTTTCAGGGGTGAACGGATATTACTATCTCCATGTTAAAGCCGTTGATGCGGCGGGGAATGCGGCGGTACTGACTTCAAATTCCTACAATATGATTATAGGAGACATCAGCCCCTATGTGGTTTTCTCCGGCGAGCTGGAAGGGGAAATGAAGGCATATATTGCCTCGCCGGTGCCCATTACGGTAAGCGAGGCGGTATGTGGAGGGCTAACGGTAATGAACCCGGGCTATTCGTTCAGTTATGAATACGAAGACGGAACTCCGGGATCAATAGAAGACGAATTTGATGAATGGGGGGATCCTTTCACTGAAGAAAAGGGGACAGTCACTATTGAACCGGATGATAAGGTAACCTCAGGAGAAGCAACAATAACCCTGAGTGCGCCCACAGAATTAGATTCCGTGACTCATCCAAGGGTAGACATATACAACGATTATGATAGGGAACTGGAATTTAGATTTGATTATCACATAGGGGACGGAACCTTAAACGAGGGCCTTATATCAACGAAGATCGAGCCTGGGGAAATAGAACCTGGAAGTTCGGGCAGCATAAAAATAATCGAAGGGTTTATCGGCACTTGGAACCATGAGGAGGAAGAATTTGTTATAGAAGCAGACTTAGCCGAAAAATACATTACCGACGAGCTTCTGGAAGAAGAGCAGGAAGGCGATACCCTTCACATATTCAAGGTTGAAATCAAAGTCAAAGAAAACGGTTTAATAGCCTATCATTCCGGTGACGGAGAATATGGTATCAAAATAGGACATATAGTCAGCCCCGGATTAGAGGATAACATAAGCACGGCATATATTAATAGCAGGACATGGGCATATATCCCCGGGTATATTCTTGCTTCGGCAAACAGCCGTATCTATGCCGCAATGGCAAAGGCAGCCAACAGCCTTTCGGGGGCGGACATAACACC
The DNA here is from genome assembly GCA_964447145.1 of uncultured Clostridiaceae bacterium. Classification (GTDB taxonomy): domain Bacteria; phylum Bacillota; class Clostridia; order Lutisporales; family Lutisporaceae; genus BRH-c25. The sequence continues at coordinate 6,991 of CAYURW010000091.1, read as the reverse complement.
TCCCTCGGGGCGGGTTACATATACCCCGGCAGACTCGAATAAAGGGCCTGTGACAGCAGAACTGAAGGTGAAGGACGACATCGGGGGGAAAACTACCATAACCAATAACGGCGGAAGCAGCCGCCATGTGTTTAATTCAAACGGGCAATTTGTATTTGAATTTGTTGATGAGGCGGGGAATATTGGCAGGGCCCTTGCGGAGGTTAGTACCATAACGCAGTCGTCTCATGTGGAGGTCTCTTACAGTACAAAGCTCCCCACCAACGGCAGCGTCAAGGTGACCATGCGGCCCGGGGCCGGAATGAGGCTCAAAAGCGGTGATGTTCAGACGGTGCAGGGGGACGGCAGCTACAGCTTTAATGCAGAAAGCAGCGGACAATGGAAATTTACCTTTGCAAATGAGTCGGGGGCTGAGGAAAAGGTTACTGCAACGGTGGCAAATATAGACAAAACACCTCCGAAGCTGTATGTGGACTATATAAAAGACATTTTTAACAAAACAATTACTGCATTTGTCAAATCGAACGAGAAAATATGGTTTGGAAAGGATAACCCCCGAAGCTATGTCTTTAAGAGGGCCGGAGAATATGTCATGAAGGCGGAGGATGAGGCGGGAAATGAGGCATCCGTCATTGCCGCAGCCAGTGATAAAGATTTCGAGGCCATGGGAATCTATAAGAGCGATATAGATATCAATATAGATCACAGTACGGACAAGCTGACGGACAAGCCGGTCAGGCTTACTCTTACCTCCGGCAGAGAATTTACCGTGCTGAACAACGGGGGCAGCAAATACAGAGATGTAACAAAAAATGGCAAATACCAGTTTGTCATAGAGGACGAATTCAATATGACAAAGGTGGCGGAGGCCGAAGTAAAAAATATTAAGGCCGCAGCGACACCTCCTGATTTGCCTCCAGATGTGCCGGCATCGGAACCCGAAGGGCCGGAGGTTTCAGTAAATGGAGTGAGGTTTGAATCCGAGCCTTTGATTTTCAATACCGACAGGCTCGCCATAGGAACAAAGGGCTTTATGGGGAAGGCAGAAATAAAATGGGCAAAAGGTCATCGGGGAATCACATTCTTCAAAGGCAGCGGCACCCTTGCCGGAGGGGAAACGGTCACCATAAGCGAGAAAGGCTGGTACACACTGTATATATATGACAATGAAAGGAATGGCATAGTAGTCCCTGTGTTAATAAATGATTTGGGGGTGAACAGCAATGAAAGCATGTAAAAGAGCTGCAGCCTTCGTACTGATTCTGGCAATGCTCCTGTCCTCTGCGGATTTTATGCAGATTGTAAATGCTGCAGCAGAGGAGGACAACCTGAGGGTTGAAAATCAATTTATAAGCTATGCTGTAGATAAAAAAACCGGGAGATACGGGATAAGCACTGTAGAGGGTGCCCCGGGAAGGGACGGGGATCAAAGGGCATCCCTTCTATATAAGGGAGAAGAGCCGGATACCTCCTTTACCACCTTAAGAATAGACGGGGAGGACTATATATTCGGAAACGACTATGGGTTCCTTGGGGTTCAGGGAGGGGTGTCAAAATCCCCGGCAACCCAGGGAGGCATTAACACAACAGTATGGAGGCTGGGGGACATTGAAGCAAGGCAGCAGCTTACAATTGTATCCGACAGTGCTAATCCTGATGTGGGAAATGTCAAGGTGGCCTATACCGTGGTCAATACGGGGAAAACAAGAAGGAGCGTGGGAACAAGGATACTGTTTGATACAATGCTTGGGGAAAATGATGGCTCCCCCCTTATAATACCGGGGATCAAAGGGCCAGTAGAGTATGAGATGAGTTTTGAAGGAGATGGCGTGCCCTCCTTCTGGCAATCCGCAGACAGGGATATATGCCCGGAAGTTGTTTCCTACGGACTGATAAGCGGCTGGAATAACAAGGTCCCGGACAGGATGACAGCTGCCCATTGGAACGGGATCAGTTCGACCAAATGGGATTATCAGCCGGACAGTACAGTAAAATTTGCTTCGGTTTTCAACAAATACAATAAAAGCGACAGTGCAGTTGCGCTGTATTGGGACCCGGAATTCCTTGAAGCTGGTGAGACAAGGGTATACGAGACATTCTATGGTCTGGGCCTGTTTTCATCTGCGGACGGGAGCACCTTCCTTGCGACAGTGACAGGGCCTGACAAGCTGGAGATGAAAGAGGACAAGACCGGGTATGTGCAGGAGGACTTTGAGATTTCACTGTCCATTGACAATAGCCTGCCCACCTCGGTGCAAATGAAGAATATGAATGCGGTCATTGAATTGGAGGGAGGGCTCAGGCTATCTTCAGGACAGTCAAGGGAGATAATGTTAGGGACGGTTGAACGGGATTCAAGGGCTGAGCTGACCTGGAAAGTACAGGGTGAGCTTTCGCAATTCTTCAGAATAGGACAGGCAACAATATTTTTGAAGTCGGAATCTTTGAAGGAGACCCTCACATACAGCAAATATATAATACTTCCGGGGGGAACCGATAAACTGCCTGATATCCAGTACACCGAAATTACTCCCAAAAACCTGTATTATCAGGACACAAGAAAATCCTTTGAAATCAACGGAACAGGCTTTGGGATGCTCAAAGACAGGAGCAGGTGGGAATTGAAGCTTGTTAAAGGCGGGACTAACCCTACGGTATATACCATTAACCATAAAATGATAAATATAATCGATGATAAAAAGATACAGGTTATACTGCAGGATATAAACGATATCGGTTCTTATACAGTTAAGCTTTCCCATAGGGATTTTCAGGGGTGCACCTTTGAAAACGGTCTGAACATTACTGACGATACTGCATACAAAAATCTGAAATACGGTATATTGGCTGTCACAGAGGAACAGGGCAGCAGCTATAAGATTAATGTGTTTGAGGACGAAGACAGTCTTAAGAAGTTTAAGGGGAATGATAAGATACTCCTTGTTGTCAGAGGAGACATACAGCTGAAGGAAGACCAGAGCTATGAGGCATATTCAAGTTCCGATATCCCTGTGGAGATGAATGGAGTGCTGCTTTATAAAAGTGACGTACCGATCAAAATAAGTGAAAGCAATGGATCTGTAAAACTGATAGGCAGCGGGGATCTGTCGGTATCAGGCTCAGTTACCTTCTGGAAATGGGATTTTAAAATTGACTTTGACAAGGGCACGAAATATACCCTGAAACTGTCTGATGAAATCGACAACCTGGATAATAACAAAAAAATTGAAATAGTCTTTACAGGTGTGGGCGGCGCATTGAAAAATATGCTTTCGGGCTTTAACCTGAAATTTAATAATGCATACTTTTATAAAGATGATCAAGGGAATGGCCTTATTTTCGGAGGTTCATTGTACCTTTCCCTTGGGGGTAAAAAGGACGGAGGAGATAATGGGGACACAAAGGAAGATAAGGATCAAAAAGATAAAGAAGACAAGAAGAGCAAGGAAAGCGGCGGCGGAGATAAGAAAGGCAGTGATGACAAAGACGAAAAAAAGGATCCTTTTAAAATAGAGATAGATGTACAGAAAGTGGCCATGGGGCAAAAATCCGATGATTCAATCGGATTCAAGGGCATAGCCGCAGAGGCTACGGTAGGTTTTCCAAAGGGGTATTTCCCGCCCCCTGTGGATATAGGCGCCGAGGCAAATGTGAAAATAGATACTCTAAGCGACCCCGGGGAGTTCGGGATAAAGTTGGATATTGATTTAAAGGTAATAAAGGTAAAGGGCGAAATTGAATTTGTACTCATACCCTATCCCATTCCCGACAAGCTGTATTTTTACATGGGAAGCGACGTCGGAGTGGATATTATCCCGCCCATACCCGTTGCCACATTACTGGGCGTAGGAGGCGGTATCGACAATATCTACAACCTGGTTAATATGGAGGCGTCATCTCCGCCCTTTACCGTAATGCTTACGGCATCTGCGGAAATAGCAAAGATATTGAAGATGGAGGACGTTACTCTGAGCGTATCCTGGCAGCATGCCGAGCTGAAAGGCGATATAGGAATAAAAGGTTATAACATAATAAAGGACGCAGTCATTAGAATAAGATGGTATACGCCCTTCGGGCTCCATGCGTCGGCAAGGCTGGAGGCCTTTGATTGTATCGAAGGCAAGGTATTGCTCAATATATTTAAGGATGATATCATAGGCATTGCCTCTGTCAGGCTGTTTGTACCCAAAAAAGTCCCGACGGTAGGGGGTATGACGATAGCGGGAGCCGAGCTGGGGGTTGACATGCAAAAGCTCTGGGCGGAACTTACAGTTATAGGTATAACCATGGGGGTCAAATACGTATATGGAGAATCCATCCCTGATTTTTACATAGGGGATGACTGGCAGGAGACCGGAGAACTGGTCGCATATATGGACGGCACCAGGGGCCTTTGTGCGATGAATTACAAAAACAAAGAGACCGGCGAGGAAGGGGTAGCGATATACGGCACAAATATTAGCCTGCTGGGATCTTCGGAGAAGGGTAAGGCATATGCAAAGGACAGAAGGTATCTGGCGTCGGCCTCAACGGACAGAAGGTTTATGCTTATGGATATGCCTGTTGTTATGGCGCTGAACGACAGCACTTATCAGCTGAACGTTCAAAACCAGGAAGCCGCGCTGTTTGAAATTGAATATGAGGGAGCAAAGCCCCATGTGAGGGTATTCAGACCGGAGGGAAGCGAATACATACTTATCGAGGACGACATTCGAGGCAATATGAGATACCAGACCATAGAGGCAGGGGACAGCGACAGCGGCAGGGATGAACAGAAGCTTTGGATATCCGCTGTCAATCCGCAGCCGGGCATCTGGAAAATCATATCGGACAAACCGCTGAAGCTGGCAAGGCTGTATGACGTAAAAATGGCCCCGGAGCTTACTTCCTTAAGCAGTGCCAAAATAGACAACAGCAGAATAAAGGTGGAGTGGACGGGAAAATACCTAGACGGAGCAAAAATGAATCTGTTCCTTCTGGAAGAGGGAAGCAGCGAAGCAGGCAGACTGCTGGAATCCGGCATTGATGCAGCCGGGGGATCATATACCGCTGCGCTTCCTGAGGATGTGCAGACAGGAAGATATGTAATAAGGGCTGAACTGACAAAGGAGGACTACGGTTTTAGCAGCAAAACTACCAACGCATTTGATGTAACCGATCTTAAGGCACCGGATCAGCCGCGTGACCTAAGGGTTGAACCTGCGGGCAACGGTTATCTTAAGGCGGAATGGGCACAGGGACCAGAGGGTAAATATTCCGCACAAGGTTATATCATAAAGGTTCTCAATGAGGATGGGACCCCTGTTTCGGAATTTCCGGACGTATATGTTTCCGACAGAACTGAAACTAAAATCGGCGGAGAGGTTACCCAGCAGGATGGCACAGTCGCAAGGCTTGAACCCGGCAGAAGCTATAAGGTGTCGGTCATGGCCTACAGGGAGGATGAGCTGGTCCCCGGGGAGGATATCAAAAAACAGCATTACAGCGAGCCCCTTATGTCTGAGGCGGTATATCTTCCGGTTCCGCAGCCGCCCGGAATCAGAATTCTGCTTAGGCAGGGAGAGGATGTTCTCCCTCTGAATACGGGGGAATCAAGTATTGATGAATATTGCTCCAAAGGGCGGGAGGTACTGCTCTCAATTGAGGGTGATACGCAGATTAGCGCCGATGTATATCTTAACGATGAACCGCTATACAGTGGAGGCACGGGAGATAGACACCAAATCCCTCTGACTCTGAACGAGGGAGAAAATAATGTGGCAATAAGGGCCGTAAACAGCGCCGGAGACTTTACGGATAAAGTCATAAGAATAATTTGTGATACGATTCCGCCTCTACTGCTCATAGATTCTACGGAAATTCAGGAAAGCGATGCCGGAGCAATTATACTGCTGAAGGGGAAATGCGAGCCCGGCTGTGGACTTACCATAAACGGGGAGGATGTTTCCAATGACAGCGAGGGTTTGTTTGAACATAATATGTTTTTAGGCAGCAGTATAAGTATGAATATTTATGCCCTTGCGGAGGACGGCTCGGGGAATAAAACAGAATATAGGAATACAGTGTACAATAATGCTCTTGATGCAATACAAAGGGTTGTCATAGTTCCGGACAATCCAAAAATAGAAGTGGGGGAGAGTCTGAAGCTTCAATTGAATGCGGTCGACTCAGAAGGAAAATATCTCAATGTCGAGCCCAGACTGGTAAAATGGAGCCTGATGGCCGATACCGACGCCGTGACCCTGGATGAGGAGGCAAACGTTAAAGCCATACAGGCAGGGCAAGCTTATATAATGGCGGAATATAAGGTAACGGATGACTTTTCTCATACTGATGCAATTCCCTTGACCGTGGCGGAAAGCACTGAAGAAAAACCGAGGGCTGCAAGACGCAGACTTTACGGCCCTGACGACGTCCTCAAAAATATAGCCGCAATCGAAAAGAACAGGACGGATGTCTTCTCCGGAAGATTGTTGCCTGGTAAAAAGACCGTAATGGAAGCTGATAAATTCCTGTTCCTTGACATTCCGGCTGATGCCCTGGGAAGTGCTGCAGATTTAAGGGTCAGCAGGTATGAAAACCAGGAAGACCTGATGGGAAGGTTCCCCGGAATGAGGCTGCTAAGCCCGATGTTTGATATAAGTCTTAACAGAGATGTGAAGCTATCCGCCCCCATTTGCCTGAAATTCAAATATGACCCAGGACAGGTAACCGACGCAAGGAGAGTAGCCGTATACAGATTCAACGAACAGCAGGGAATATGGGAATACGTCGGGGGAAGCATGGACAACGAAAAGGGTATTATCACGGTCTGCCTCTCCAGCTTCAGCAAGTATGCAGTGCTGGAAAACAGCGGACTAAGGCTAATGGAGGATATGGGAGACACAAGGTGGTCAAAGGATGTTGTTTATTCCCTTGTCCACAGAAACGTTGCCGAAGGGGTTAAAGTAGGGAAAGGGTATTACTACAAACCGGAGGATCATATAACAAG
>CAYURW010000090.1:0-10862 GCA_964447145.1 uncultured Clostridiaceae bacterium | reverse complement strand
TTTTATCATTATAGCCAAGAGCACGGAGTACAAAGGTCAGATACATATTGGCACTGGCATTTCCTGTTCCGAATTCGGATTCTGACATACCGCTGCTCAATCCCTTTTCATAGGCATAGCCGACATATTTGTCGGCCCAGGGTGCAACATCGTTAAAAGGATGCTTCCAATTCCCTTTCAGGGCCTCCGATTCTTCCCCAAGCACGCGTATGAGCATAACAATAGCCTCTGTACGGGAGGGGGCCCTATTCAGGTCAAAGTCTGTTTCGGATATACCCTTGAACAACCCGAGCCGTTTCAGTGCAGATGCCTGATTCTCGGCCTCAGCCATATCTGATGCATTAACACAAATAAATGTCATCAGGCCCATTACCAGTATAAGAATAAGTGTAATAGCTATCTTCATTTTTTGTTTCATACATTTGTCCTCCTCTTATGTATTAAATTATTAAATTAATAGTGACAATTAAATTATATCAAACATCAGAAGATCAGAGGTGTGCTCTCTGCACACATCCGGAGTTATTGGATCACTCCTGATAAATAATACTGAATTCTGCCTCCCCTGCAATAGCTTCCACTGCATCCTCCATGGATTTGTCCGCCTCCATTAGCTGCAAGCGGGGCAAATCAATAAGCGGAGTAAGATCCGGAAGATGTGTTCCCGACAAACAGACCTGTTCAAGCATAGGATGCGAATTGATGCCATCAAGTGATTTTATTGGTGTATCCCGGATTATAAGAGTCTGCAGTGAGTCCAAGCCTTTAAAAGCAGCCATTGATGTGATCCATGTATAGCCGGCATCAATATTTGCTAAGCAGGGACAATCCCTAAGGGGTGTCAGATCTGAGACATTGGTATCAAATAGAAATAACGAATGCAATGACATTAGCTGCGCCAGCGGCGAAACATCCTGTATCGGATTATGCTTTAATTCTATATGTTCCAGAAATGCAAGCTTTGATAAGGGTGTCAGATCGTTAATATTTTGATATGACAAAAACAATTTTTTGACTTTTTTAAGCTTTGCGATATCCTTCAGAGAGCTTATACTGCCCCTTTGTATTCCCCCGCTATTTGTTGCAAATTCAACGGAGTAGCTCTCATACTCCTTATAGTTCGCCGCAGCTTTATTCCCGAACACATATAACTCGTTAATGGACAGGAGATCATTTTCTGATACTATCCCGCCGTCATTTTTTGAAAGTGCAAGGCGTACCGCCTGTTCTATCAGCGGTTCTTCAAAAATAACCCCTGTTTTGGCTATTTCAGTCGGGTTTCCTCCTAAGACTAATAAAACAAACATAATCGTCATAATTGCGGCGGCAAAACACAGAGAAGTAAACGCCCTCCGCCTTGTAGCTTTCCCGGTCAAGGCATCTCTGACAAGGGCGGCATCCATAAAACGATCCTCGGGTGCAAAGGCCGTACACCTCCTGACAACCCCTGCCAACCGCTTATTCCGGATTTTATTCAGTGCTCTTTTTACTTCCGTTTCCCCTGTCAAGAGCCAACAAAGCAATATGCCGAAGGAGAATATATCCGAACGGCTGTCGGTCTGAGAAAATCCATATTGCTCCGGAGGCGCAAATTCCTGCGTTCCGAAAAACACCGTATCCGTTTGGGCGGATTTATTATATGTGCGGGAAATCCCAAAATCTATAAGCCTTGCCGTACCGTACCCGTCTACAATAATATTCTGAGGCTTGATATCCCTGTGTATAACAGGCGGCGACTGCCCGTGCAGATAGACCAGGATATCGCAAAGCTGTACCCCGATGGATATTATTTGCTGTTCCGTAAGAGGGCTTTCCCGGACCAGCCTGTCCAATGGAACCCCATGGGCATATTCCCGTACCATATAGACTATTCCATCCTGCCTGTATTCCTCCACAAAGGCAGGAATTCCGTCATGATGCAATTTCCTTAACAGTCTGCCTTCCGCAGCATTTGCGTAAGGTGTCGAATCTGCACAGCATTTTGCGATAAAGTATTTACCTGTTTGTCTATGCTTTATAAGCAGTGTTTCCCCTTCCGGATTTTCTTTCAGGCACTCCAGCGGTTCATAAATTTGCAGGAATTCACAAGGGAAGCGGCTGTCGTCAAAGCCTTTCAAAAAATCGTCCAAAACCGGCTTGTCCATTTCCTATTCGTCTCCTAAAAGTGTAAGATTCAGATCCTGCAGCACATTTTGCACTTCCACAATATCCATATGATGGCTGATACAATACAAAATGGCGGCATCCCGTCTTATACGAGGGTATAGAGAGCTCTTATGCGCTATGCTCAATAGCTCCTGTGTGCCCTCCACGTCCAGTCCAAAGCCAAAGGCAAGCTGAATGACCTTGTCCCGGGACGGCTTGCGGGTGCCGTTAAAAAGCTGATGCCCGTATGAGCGCTCAATAGAAGACTGCCGGATGACCCTCTCAGGCACCAGCTCCATCTCTTTGCAAAGCTCCGATACATATTCGTGAAAAGAAGGAGTTTGCATAGCTGCTTCATTTTTTTCTATAAACGTTTCCAGGTCCGAGGCCTTAAAAAGCCTTTGAAGCAAATTGCTTGTCCTTATTTTTTTTGCGTTTTGCTGCGTCATATTATTTACCCCCAAAGTCACAAAATCAAAAGGGATAGCTCTTATCACTACAATATATATTATACCCATATTGTTCCCATAGGGGCAATATTGAGAAGTATTATTTCCTCTGCTGTTTTCCCGCCGTTTCCTCCTATGCTAATTTGACATATGTGATTATTAACAGTAAAATATGGTTAAAATTATCAAATGAAATGAACGGTTATCGTTAATAGTAGCACTGTTGCCAATGTGAGTATTAGTGTTAATATAGGTACTAATATGATGTAAAACACTGAAATCAATGTAAGTTTTGATATGAGTGTAAGTATTGAAATCAATATAAGCTTTGATATGAGTGCAAGTATTGAAATCAGTATAAGTTTTGATATGAGTGTAAGTATTGAAATCAATGTAAGTTTTGATATGAGTGCAAGTATTGAAATCAGTATAAGTTTTGATATGAGTGTAAGTATTGAAATCAATGTAAGTTTTGATTCCAGCATAAGTGTTTAGATTTATATCAGTTCTTATCTCAATACAGTAGAAGGATGTGTTTCTATGTTTATAGAAGGGATAAAAATGTCAGGCTTCAAAAACGTGCCCGACACGGAAATGCGGCAATATGAATTCTATGAATTTACCAAAATACAAGGCGAGAATTTCGTAGGCAAAACCTCTATTGGGGATGCCCTGTGCTGGGTTTTTTCGGGGCGCGGATCAACGGGAATAACCGCAGAATACGTGCTGAAAAACGACGAAAGCCGCCGGGCATATGTAGAGGTCGAATTCGTTGACAATTCCGGGGAAAAGCATAAACTGAAAAGGGAAATGCAGGGCTCAAGCAACATCATATATCTTGACGATATCCCTGTGAAGGAAGAGGAGTTAAACGTATTTATCGGGACTCCGGAGATATTTCTTTCAGTCTTTATGATAGGGTACTTCCACAGACTGACCCCCAGGACTGCAAAGGAGCTTTTGATGGGGATCATACCCTTTCCCTCCCACGACAGCATAATGAAAAGGGTTGAGGAAGGGCTTCGCCCTTATATTCCCGAAGATGAAAGCTTTGATTCCAACGGGCTTTTAAAACAAAAAAAGTCCGAATTGAGAATGGTTGAGGACGAGATTAAAAGGCTCCAGGGGATACTGGACCTTACGGAAGAAAAACTGAAAAACATAAAACCGGGGGAATCAGTTGATGATTCAAAATTGAAAAAAAGGTTGGAAACCCTTGAAGAAAGAAGGGTTAACCTTATAAGACTAACGGCGCAGGATGTTTCAGTCAGTTATCTTGAGAGCAGGCTTATGTCAGTAAAGCAGGAGCTAAGCAGCCTCAAAAATCAAAAGGGGACCATCATGGACCGGCAGCAGAAGTTCTGCCCCACTTGCAAGCAGCCTGTACCGGAAGAAGAATTGATAAGGATTGCCGAAAAGTCCAGGTTACTGGAGGAAGAGCTGCAGGAGCGTATTGAAAGGTTGCTAAATGAAGAGAGCGAGCTTGCAAAAAAAGTTGATTCTGCAAGGGAAAAGGATAATGAATTGCGTTCCGTACAGGAGGAGCTGGCCGGTGTGGAACAGGAAATAAAGCAGGTCAGGGCGGAATATGAGCAAATATTGGTTCAAAATCAAGCAGTCAATGGGGATTTGAAGTTTTTGGAGGAAAGTAAGGGCATTCTTGATAATACGGCAAAGCAAATGGAAAAGCTGCGTTCTGAAAGGTACAATATTAACCGGACAATTACTGCGGTATCACAGTACAATGGAATAAAATCAGGGCTGCAGTATGAATCGGTAAAAAGGAACCTTACGGATGTTTCAATAAGACTTCAGAGCCTGAATCAAACCACCAACGAACTGAGGGATTGTTTTGAAATATTGTATAAGGGCAGGGAGTACAGCAGAATAAGCACATCGGAGACTATAAGGGCAGGATTGGAGATATCAAATTTTATCAACAAAAGAACCGGGCTAAAGCTGCCGATATTTATCGACAATGCAGAAAGCATCACCCATTATGAAAGACCTGATACCCAGGTATTTGAAGCAAAGGTCATGAAGGATGCTCCTCTTACGGTAAGCAGGGATTGACCGCCTAATATTGCGGTTTTTTTATAACCCGCCGAAAATATACGGCAGGATGGTTTGAATCAATGGAGCAGCTATTAACGCACCTGTTAAGGAAAACAACAGCTGCTTTTTTTCTTTGTATAATAAAATTACTGATAATAGTAAGCAGATAACCCCGTCATAATAAGAAATGCCAATGTACCACATTTCAAAGGAAAAGGCATCTGTAATAAAAAATCCGATTATCGCCGATGACAGAATAACAGCCATCCACCCGCTCCCCCTCGAATACCAGGCAAAATAAGCGGCAACAGGCGTAAATAGTGTTATTATACCCCATGACACAATATATCCCTTCGGAAAAAATCCTGATATGGACATAGTAACCCCATAGTAACCTATAAGCATACCGATGAAAAACCCGAAAACATTCATGCTTGCCCTTAAGGGTCCCTTGCTGAACACTGCAATGCTCAGTGCCAGCAATGCCCAAATGGGCAATCTTGACAGAACATTGCGCAGGTCCAGCAATTCCAGTACTCTATGCCATCCGAAAGCCTCATTCAGAGATATACTGTCAACCAATTTCGATAATACTCCAAGTATTATTCCTGCCAAAACAATTAAAAGAACCTCTTTTATGCCGGATCCGCAATTATCATCCGGTTCACTCTTCCGGCATCCGAAAAAGATATTTTTCAAAAATTCTACCCCCAGTGTATCCAATCAAGCATTTCTTATTTTACGACTTCACCGGTCCAATCAATAATGCCGCCGAAATCATATACATTGGTATAGCCCATTTGGATCAGTTCTTCCGCTGCAAGCTTACTATTCTTGCCGCTTTTGCAGTAGATGAGTATAGTGCTATCCTTGGAGGGAAACACTTCTCCGGCCCTTTGGGCCACCTCTGCACGGGGAAGCGATATAGCATCTGGTATATGGCCCTCAGCAAAATCTTCCCGGGGTCTGACATCCAGTATAACAGCATTTTCACCCATCATTTCCATTGCTTCCGAGGGAGTTATCTTTTTGTACTCCGTTTTTTTGTTTTCTTCCTTTAAGCTTATCTTTACTGCCGTAATCTGCACAGGCTCGCTCTCGCGAATTTCGGGGAATGCCTCAATTTCGACAGTCTGTCCCACAATCAGGTTAAATGGGATTTTCAGGCCCTTGTCGTACCCGACACTGGCTTTTTCAAAGCCCACTCCATCGGTTGTTGTCACTATGATCCCATTGTCCCGGATATCCTCGATAGTGGCAGAAAAAGTGATATTATCGGCTTTATGACCACAGCCTGTCAGTAAAAAAAGAACTGTAAGAACAGATATAAGGGTTTTCATAATATCGTCCTCCTCGTATATCATCACTCCTGATATCATATTTTAACATAGGCATGTGTTAAAATACAATGATCCGCACTCGATATGATACGATATTGCAAAACCGCTCTTGTAATGTATAAATACGATATTACCTAAATAATATATATAGATGATGCAATACTTCTATTGCGGGAATGGCTTCATATAATTATATACAATACGCCAGTATACAGTTAATTAAAACAAAGGCGGCTTCTCCGCATTTGACGCCCATGCGCCTTTTCCTATTAGGATATTCGAAATGTAATTAACTGATGTCTATCCTAAAATGAATATATAGCAGTTATGACGTTTGCGAACGTCTAAATTAAATATTGATAAGGAGAATGATAAGACCTATGGGATACATAAAAAGTATGATATTGATATTGTCGATCCTTTGCGTTTTCTATTTTATCGGATGCAGCGCTGCGGAGAGCAGGTGCTATGCATCGCCGGGCGTCCCTATGGACCCTGTACTGCACGTCTCAGCCAAAGGCGACGCCAGGGTCGCCGATGGCAGCATTGCGCACCCTTATCCCACCATCCCGGATGCTCTCGCAGCAGTCAAGCCCGGTATGACAATCTCCATACATTCCGGCATATATCAGCCCTTTGAGGTAAATGCCAGATGCTCGGGAATGGAGAAAGCTCCGGTAACCATCAGCGCTGCCAAAGGGGAGAGACCTGTTATCCGATGCAAAGGGCTTATCGGTATTCATCTAATAAATGTCGACAATCTAATAATTTCAGGTCTGGAAGTCAACGGGGGCACCCATGGAATCTACTATGAAAGCACACCTGCACAAGGTGAAAAAGCGCTTAATAATATTACTATTCAAAATTGTATAGTACATAATATAAACGGCACCCACGGAGTTTGTTTCTATGCCGCCAATGATAAGGCGCCTGCAAAAAACATTATAATGGAAAACTGCGAGGTATTTGACTGTCGCTGCGGATCCAGTGAGTCTGTCGCCTTTAACGGGAACATTGACGGTTTTACGATCTGCAACAACAGGATCTATAATAATGACAATATTGGTATCGACATGATCGGATTCGAGGGTACAGCCAAACACAAAAACAGATATAAGGGCAATGCCTATGATGTAGATTTTGTCCGAAACGGCAAGTGTTATGGAAATTCGGTTTATGCAATCAGCACTTATGGAAACAAAGCCTATTGCGAGGGAAGGGGTTATGATCTTTGTGCCGGAGGCATCTATGTGGATGGAGGCCAAAACATCGAAATATATAACAACTTTATCTTTAACTGTGACATTGGTATTGAAGTTGCTACGGAACACAGCCCTGAGGATAATCCTTTATTCTGTGTGTCGGGCATAGAGGTACATGATAACATCATTGCAAAATGTAAAGGGTTCTGCGGGATGGCCTTTGGGGGTTATGCCCCCGATCTTGGATTTGCCAAGAACTGTAGTTTCCACAACAATACTTTTATTGACAACCCCGTGCAAATAGCCGTACAGCGAAGTGCCAACAACCAAATCCATCATAACCTGTTTGTCGGCGGCGATATTGGAATAGAGTATAATACTGACTGTGCCGAAGCAGATTTGGTCAACGAATTCGGTGAAAACTATTTCTGTATGGAGGGGGGGATAAGAGATTTGATCTCAACCGGGCATTACGGATATGCCCTTATTTTTCCGAGAGCAATGCAGAAGCGGCAAAAGAAAATAGAAAATAGAATAGATATGCTGGACGGCTTGCATTCCAACATTGATGGGTTTGGCTCCGCCTTTGTACCGGATGAAGAAACAGTATCCCGCTATAGGTTTGCCTTGAAGAAATCATCTGATTCGAAGAAGTGAGTCTCCAGACAAAGGCCACATATTTCACTTATATCTCGCAGCATGTCCCCACCATCTATGCTTCGCTAAAAGGTGACGGGCTTTTGTGCGTAATGTTAAAAATAACAATTCCATTTACAATAAGATAGCCGGATACTGTTATTGAACCTCCAATATCAGCCCAGTATGCCACCCCTGAAAGTGGTGCAATTGTCACAATCAGAAGTACAATAAATACACAGGCATCAACGAAGGACTTCGCACGATATAGTCTGCTTTGCGCTACAAGTACAGCGTCTTTGTTTTGAACAGCAAGCTTTGTATACCGTAACCAGAACCATGAATTTGTAGCTAAGCCTAACAATGCAATTATTAGTCCGGGCATCACGTTTCCTTTTTCGGTGTTTCCTCCAGATAAGGCAATAAACAGCATGGCAAATCCGGAAATACACATAGCCACACCTACACAAAGGTTTGCTGTACGCTCAAGCTTCACTTTAATAGGGCTCTCATTCTCTGCTTCATCTTTGAGGGGATCTACCTGCTTGCTTTCATCTATGTGAAGATCTTCCTGTATACTTTCATCTTTGTGAATTATGCGATATATAAAATATGAAACTAAAATTGCACACAATTCTGCAGAACGGCGTACAAAGTCAGCAAGCTGTGTGGAACTCCGCCCCATAAGAACCCCGATTCCCACGACTATGGGTCCGGGGGAGCTTAGTATCAATGAAAGTAACAATGTCCGGGCGCCGGACTGTTCAGTATTTTTCACAGTATCCCTCCCAATAAATAAAGGAGCGGCAGCATAACTGCCAATGTGGCTGCCGGACAAGTGATTGTATCAAACCCGTTTTTTGTATTCATTTCCACAGCAGAACATACCGCAGCTGTAATTACTGCAATTAATATGTATCCGTACCAAGGAAGAATAGTGCTTAAAATCAACACAGTGATAATTGCGATAAAGGAAACTATAAACATGGCCGCAGTACCTTCAAGAGTCTTCTTGCTATCAATATACTTACCCTTTAAATGATGCTTGCCGAACTTCTTTCCAACCAACGCAGCGGCAGCATCTCCAAATCCCCAGCCAAGTATCACAGCAAGCGCCAGGTATTTGGCTCCAATGATCCCCCAGCTTATTGTGATTACTACCGCAAACATTCCAAATACTGCAATGAGACTCCTCTTTATTTCCCCATTGTCCCGCTCCGCAAGCAGATTTGAGTAGCCCTTCAAATGCTCAGCGAGGGACAAAGCGGGGTATATGACAGCTGCAAATACAATTGACGCAAGAGCTGCGTTTTGCCATGTGTCAAACACATACAAAAAAATAGGTGCTGAACCTAGTAGTATCAGATGGAGTATCTTACGATGGAACTCCCCGGGTATCGGCGTAAGTCTCCTGATAGCTAAGGCGCAAGTAGCACAGATTATGAAATAGAGAATAAGTTTAGAAAAACCAAGTAGAAACGTAATCATTTTCGGATCCCCTCCGATTTCAGATTATTGCTTACTATATGCTTCATTCCATTCCTGATCATATCGCCCGACGGGTGACCTCCTCTGTCATGTTTGAAACTTATGATATCACGGCTATACCTTCATTTCAAGTAGTGAAATCGTAAGTGGCAAGGAAACCTCCAATAGCCTCAGAAAATAAAAATAGCATACTATATACAGCAGATTATCACCCTTGTTGATGTGCCATATGGTATGCCATCATTGAATAGTGATACTTTGATGGTTATTTCTTAATGCTAATTAGTAACCGTCTAAACGTCTCGCCCATGGCATCATTATTTCTTTACTGTCACTTTACATTAAGGTAACAATGCCCTAAGAAGCGTGTTCATTTCATCAAATTTCCCACTGCGGATTTGTATTCGCTTTCCCAGACTGTGTGCCAGCTGGGTAGCAAAATCTGTGCAGGCATTTTGATCATATAGTTGTATTGTATTTAAATGCATTACTTCAATACCATGCCTGTTGAGAATTACCGATCTAATTGCATCCTGCCCCTGTTCTGATGGGCTATTGTGAAAAGTGAAGCTATCATACTCGACAGCTAATTTTGCCGACTTATAATATAAGTCCACAAAACACCGTTGCTGTCCGAGGCGTTTACCTGTCTGTTCTTTCAGTGTAATCTCAAAATTGAAGGTAGCGCCTTTTATTCCATAACCTCCCAATGCGTGGGGCAGCGTCAGAATCATATAAGCGACTGACTCCATTATTGATGCTGAACCATCTTCTATATACTTTATTGCCTGCAAAGCTTTTAATCGTCCGTGATGCCCCGAAGCCTTTATAGCAAAGGTCTCAAGCTCTTTCTTTGTTGTAATTGCGTTGAAAGATTTGCCTACTGGATGCGAACACAACTGCAGCCCAAGCAAAATAAGTGTATGTATGTTTAATTTGGGTGCAAGTTGAAGGAACATCAATTCCGGCGAAGCTACCATTTCCCCATCTCTATTAACAACAGCGCCCCGAGGCAAGCGGGTTTCGCATAAATGAATGATGCATCCTTTTGTCTGAAATCTTTCACTATTTTTGGTAACTGTAAAATCAACTGTTTTCGCTTTAGCAATCTCCGAACCGAGAACAGCTTCAATGTATGGAATATTCCAATAAACTGCGGCCGATAGATGACTCAAATATTTCTTCATAGGAATAATTGTACAATAAAACGCCGGTATAACCAAGCATTATTTTGTAATATATTACATATTTTACATTCTATCCTTGAATCAAGCCAAATATGTGCTGAGTAATTTGCTATTTTAAGCCAAAGCAAAGAATTTATAAGACGGCCCGCATCGACCGGACAGGTGACACAAAGTACTCCGGAATGCTCAAATCAGGTGCAGTTCGAGGTTGAGTTGAGCCCGTGTATGTCGTTATGCAGTTCGAGGTTGAGTTGAGTTCGTGCATGCCGTTATGCAGTTCGAGGTTGAGTTGAGTTCGTGCATGCCGTTATGCAGTTCGAGGTTGAGTTGAGTTCGTGCATGCCGTTATGCAGTTCGAGG
>CAYURW010000089.1:10428-11077 GCA_964447145.1 uncultured Clostridiaceae bacterium | reverse complement strand
AGATTGAAGGAGATAACCATTCACGGACTGCCCAAGGTCCCTGATTTTATAGAGGGAATTGTAAATCTTCGCGGCGATGTTGTCCCTGTGATAAATCTTAGAAAAAAGTTCGGCATAGCCGATGAAAAACCAACAAAAAACAACAGACTGATTGTTACGGACATATGCTCCAATATAGTGGGGATGCTGGTAGACAGGATATCGGGAGTGGTAAGCCTTGGGGAGGAAGAGATACTTCCTACTCCTGAGGATTGGGATAAAGGCAGCGAGTACATATTCGGAATGGGAAAGACAAGGGATCGGCTGATCTTTCTATTGGATGCCGGGAAAATCATTGGCCTGCAGGCCTGAGGAAAAGGGGCAGAATATGCATAGGTTAGATATAAATGACCAGTATCATGCCTTATTCATTGACGAGACAAGAGAGCAGATTGAGGAAATGGAAAAAGAAGTCCTTGCCCTTGAGGACGGAAGGGCTGATGACGAAACTATAAATATAATATTCAGAATGGCCCATTCAATTAAAGGCTCTGCCTCCACTATGCAGCTTTCTGAAATAGCGGAAGTGGCTCACCTTCTGGAAAGCCTTTTTACGAAGGTGAGGTCCGGGGATACTGCATTGGAAGGGCCTGTCATAGATATAGTATTT
>CAYURW010000089.1:4071-10418 GCA_964447145.1 uncultured Clostridiaceae bacterium | reverse complement strand
ATAGACACCATGAAGGAAATTCATCGCTCCCTGTGGGATGAGGATTTTGAGGCCCCGGATACGTCAAATGTGGTTCTTAGGCTGAAATCCTATGGGGACAGGATGGGAAAAGCGGTATCAGGAAACAAAACCGGGAAATGTGTTTGTACAGGCTCAGAATTAACTGAGGAAGAAATCGGCTTGTTCGAAGATTCAAAATGCAGCGGAGAAAAATTCAAGATTACAGTAATTTTGAATGATGACACCGAATTAAAAAGTGTCAAGGCATTCATGATATATCACGGTCTCGAGGAATTGGGCGAAATAATAAATATTGAACCGGGCAACTACGAAGAACTTGAGGATGATGAGTTCGGCAGCCGCATTGCTTTACTTATTTGCACAGAAAAAGGAAAAGAAGCAATTTTTGACGTTCTGGGGTCTTTCACGGAATTAAAAGAAATATCGGTAAAAGGCCTTTATGAGCTAAAGCAGGAGAAGGACCATGCTGAAGTGTTCTCGGAAATAAGGCCGGATATTTCTATAAAGAGCCGCGAAGTTAGATTTGATAAAAGAGTTGATGAAAAGACCTCAGTAAAAGTAAATATTAACATGATCAACAAACTCATAAACTTAATGGGTGAGCTCGTCATAGACAAGGAATCCCTTAACGGGCTTTCTAAAGAGCTGAAAAAGAAGCATGGGAAAGATCCGTCGGTATTGCGCCTTGTAGATGTCTCATCACATGTGAGCTTTCTTGCCTCTGAAATAGAGGAGTTGGTTCTGTCAACAAGGATGCTCCCCCTTGAAAATATATTTGGCAAATTTCCGAGGATGGTAAGGGACCTGGCTGTCAGTTGCCGCAAGAAGGTTAATTTTATTATTGAAGGCAAGGAGACCGGGATAGACAGGGGAATTATTGAAGAACTGGTGGATCCCTTGACTCACATATTGAGAAATTCAATTGATCATGGCCTTGAAACAGAGGAAGAAAGGGTCAAAAAAGGCAAGAATCCGGAGGGAACCCTAAAATTGAGTGCCAGTCAGGGAGAAAATCATGTAGTCATTACTGTCCGGGATGACGGAAATGGCATAGATGCTGAGCGGATCAGGGAAAAGGCATTGGAAAAAGGCCTTGTCAGCAAGGAAGAGTCCGATAATCTGTCTGATGAATCCGTAATAGGGTATATATTTGAGCCGGGATTTTCGACCGCAAAAGAAGTAAGCGAAATTTCGGGGCGCGGAGTGGGACTTGATGTGGTAAAATCAAATATAAGCAGGCTGAACGGCATTATTGATATAGACACAACCCCCGGGGAAGGGACGGTTTTTACCATAAAGCTACCCCTCACGCTAGCAATAATAAAGGTGCTGCTGCTTCGGGAAGGACCATATGTCTTTGCTCTTCCGACATCATCAATTGAAGAGATTATGGGGGGTTGGGATACTGATTTCAAAAAGCAGGTTCATGATACCGGTAAAAATGAGGTTTTTGATTGGAGGGATCACGCAATCCCCCTTACCAGATTGGGAGTGTATTTCCAATTGAAGGATCCCGCCGATAAAAATAAAAGTTATATTATAATAGTCGGACATGGAGAGAAAAAACTGGCCCTTATGACTGAGCGGATAATCGGGGAGCAGGAGATAGTAATAAAGTCAATAGGGGACTTTGTGGGAAGCGACAAACTCCTTGGCAGTTTTAAGGGCATTTCGGGGGTCAGCATACTGGGGGACGGCAGCTTCGCACAGGTAGTCGATATTGCTGCCATCATGGGAGGATAATCCATCATTCTTGTTGGGAGGGTTATTATGAAAAATATCAGTGTACTCGTTGCAGACGATACAACCTTTATGAGGGCTACCCTGCAGAGGATGCTCTCAAATAATGGAGTAAGCTCCTTCATTGAAGCAGTCAACGGCAAGGAGGCCGTTGTGAAATACAGGAATAAAAGGCCTGATCTGGTGATAATGGATATATCCATGCCGATAATGGATGGTATAGAGGCTACACGACAAATAAAAAGCATTGATCCGGAAGCGAGAATATTGATATGTTCGCTGCAGGGTCAGAGAAATAATGTAATGGAGGCCATAAAGGCAGGAGCACGAAGCTTTCTGGTAAAGCCGATCAAGGAAGAAAAGCTGTTCGCAGAGATAGAAATGATCCTCGAAAAGGCCCCGGTCAAGCCCTGCACCGTTGAGGTCCTGGCAGAGGAGATAACGGAGTCGGAAGAGGATGTAAAAAAATCCGAGGAATACCTTAAGGGTATTGAGGAAGGCTATAAGGAGTGCAAGAGGGAGGTTGCGACCAATATGCTCAAGCTTGGCCTCCCAATGGATACTATAAGGACCTGTGTGGAATTGAACGATGAGGAAGTATTGAATTACAAGACCTTATTCGGGATATAAGTAATTCTATATTGGATATGCTGATAAGCAGCAAAATGGCCCAGCCGGTAATATTACTATGCAATTTATCGGTGGGGCTTTTTTCCGGGATAAGGTGCCTTGTGTTTTGGCGGGAATTATTGTACGGTGTAAAGTAAGGATATATTAAACATCAGAGGTGCATCAAAACATTAAATATGAAAGGAACAATCAATATGAAAATCAAGACCATGCTATTATCTGCCATTCTGGCTTTGCTGACGATTTTCCCGGATATAATTGTGGTAAATTCGGAACAGCTGCCGGTATTGCAGTTCAATATACTTGGCAGTGTCGAAGTTCATGACTTGAAAGAAATTACAGGGACTGAAGAGAACACAGAGACTGAAGAGAACACAGAGACTGAAGAGACTGCGAGCACTGCAGAGAATGCAGAAACTGCGGGTACTGCAGAAAAAACAGAAATTGCCGTTGGAGACGGACATTTATATATAATCGGCGGGGGCATTGGCCTCTCAGTGATAAATATCCGGGACCCTGCCAACCCGAGAAAGGTTTCTCATATTGACCTTGCTGAACCGGTATCTTTTATAAAAATGAACGGAAGCTTTGCATACCTTGCTTCTGATAATGCTATTTACATATTGGACATTTCAGACCCCGGGCATCCCATTTGCCTCGATGAGATTTTAATCGAAAATATCGGGTCTTTGAAAGCTATTGATATAAACAAGAACAGACTATATCTGATCACTGAAAATAATATAAGGGTGTTTACGTTAGAAAATACCGGGGAGCCGGTTCTCGCAGGTTCATATCTCATTGGTAGTTCCGGAAATGGGATAAAAGCATCGGATATTGCCGTGGGCGGCGATATTGCATTTGTGGCTATGGGATATGGCGGAACCGTGATCTATGACGTGTCCGACATAAACTATATAAAATATTTGGGCAACTGTCCCAATACTGAGGGGCAGAGCGAAAGTGTGATCCTTCACGGGGATTTTGCCTTTATAAAAAAGGCTGGGGCAGAAAGCATTGAAATCCTTGATGCGTCCGATATGAGAAATCCTGTGGATGCCGGAATCATAGAGGGTGTCAGTGTCGATGGATTAAAATGCAGGATTGCAGTATATGGGAATTATGTTTTGATGGTCGGCGAAGCAGGGGATATACTTGTCAGCGATATACCCGGACTGGGAAAAACAAAAAGGGCCGAAAGCATTTCCATGGCCGAGAAAATTGCAGCCATTGCCACCAAAGGAGATATTGCATATACAATAAGCCGCAGTGGGACCGTTTACACAATGAAACTCCACGACCCTTATTCAAATGCAGAAACGGACAAAACTGCATATATTACAATTGATGATGGACCTACAGCAAATATTACTTCCGAAATACTGGACATATTGAATGAGTACGGGATCAAGGCAACATTTTTTGTGCTTCCCAGGGACAATGTAAAAGAACTATACAAAAGGATTGCTGAAGAAGGCCATGTAATAGGCAATCATTCCTATTCTCATGACTATACTTATCTTTTTAGTTCTGTCGAGGCGTTCAGGGAAGATGTGGTCAAAGCAAGGAACTACATAAAGAAACGGACAGGCTTCACAACTACGGTTTATAGGTTCCCGGGGGGAACCGCAGGAAGAAACATCCAGAGTATAAAAGACAGGGAAAAGGTTCTTTCGGAACTGGGCTATTCCTATTTCAACTGGGATGTGTCCACTGCGGATACCGATCCAAACCTTAGGAAATATGGCAATGAGGAGTATATCGTAAACTTACTTGCCAATAACGTTGTCAACAACACCGGGGATAGAAAAAAACTGGTAGTGCTGATGCATGATTCCCCAGGAAAGGAGTATTCCGTTAAGGCATTGCCCAAAATAATAGAAGGGTTAAAAAGCAAGGGCTATAAATTTGATGTACTGACCAAATATTGACGGGGGCTGTACACGCATTACCAAAATCCATCCTTTTAGGGTGGTTTTTTCTTTTGAATTTTTTCATACAAATTTCTTCTATATATTGCAGTAGAGTGACGCAATTGGCGTGAAATCCCAAAATGGTATGCCTTAGTGCCACTTTTTGCTGTGAATTATTATGTATGCTCATCAAATTTGTCGCTTGGGTTATATTGGGATCAGAAGCTGGAAATTTAGGTGGGGAGCAATATAAAATTACAAGATATTAGGGAAAAAGGCGAACGGTTTATGGGGCTCAACAATAGATTTATGAAGGGTTAATAGATTTATGAAGGGTTTATAGGTTGTTATCGAGATATCGGAATTGTGTATAAGCAGTAAGAGTAAAGAGGACCTCGCTGCATTTGATGCCATATGCCTTTTCCGAAATCAAAGGTTATATGAAACAAAGGGAAGGGAGATGGAACAGGTAAGATATGGGATAAGGCCAGCCGGTAAAAATATATGGAAATGGAGGAAACTTAATGCTTAGTCAATATCTAAAGCAAAGGAATCAACACAAAACAGAACAGAATAGCGCTGAGAATAATGGGAAGAGGGGTCGGCGGGGTATGAAGCTTAAGGGAATAATTGCCCTGATGCTCATTTTCTCATTAATACTGCCTTCTGCAGCTTTTGCTGAAGCAGCCGATCCCCCTTATATAGGATTTACGTCTGATGTACACGGTAACACAGGCAATTTAACAACCTGAGTGAATAAATTAAAAGGCAGCGCACCTACCCTGGACAGAATGATACTTGGAGGTGATTATACAGGGGCGCAAACTGCACAGCAATGTGCCCAAATTGTCCGGGCAGAATACGGGAGCAGTACCCCCTGTGTACTGGTATGTGGCAACCACGACGAACACTCTGCCGATTTTCCCAAAGGGCTCGTATATGATGGCAATGATTATGCAGTTTATGTAATGGATTCTTCGGGACAGTCTTTCTTGCTGCCGATATTACTGATTTATCCGGGAAATTAGATAGTATCAGTGGATCCAAACCTTTCTTTGTAGCTTCCCACTGCCCAATTCATTATTGTGGGGGAAGGCAAACAACAAATGCAGGCAGCCTGTTAAATCTGCTTAATCAGCATGAAAATGTCATATTCCTTTGGGACCATAATCATACCGTTAGTGATCCGTACTACGGAAACGTTATGACAAAAGGCTTCAATATCGCAACAACTTCAGGGGGAACGGATAAGGCTATCAACTTCACATATTTATCTTATGGTGCAATGGGGTCAGGGAATAACGGAGCATATGGATTATTGGCCGCATTGAGAAAAGAAAGCGGCGATGCCAAGATTGATTTTAGTTATAAGAATCTCTCAGGAACCGCAGTATCCGGCGGTTCTGTTACTATTGAGGGCGAACCTGGCGGCTATAAGGTAGTGCCGGCGGCGCAAAGCGGTGAAACCTATGTAGTAGTTGCAAAGTCAGGGGGAAACTACTATGCCTTGACAACGGAGAAGTATACCATCGGCAGCATTGATTACTTGAAGGGCTCTCAGGTTACTGTATCCGGAGATTATATAGCATCAAGTGTTGGAGATGATATTCTGTGGAAGCTTACAACTGACGGAGATGGTTTTAATGTTATGAACCTACAGGTGCCTTGGCTGTGGATGATACAGAGATATTGATAACCTACCAGGGAAAGACTACAGAAGTAGATATTACGGTTGCTGCTATAGTAGAAACCTATACAGTTACCTTTGAGAGCAACGGCGGCAGCGCAGTGGCGCCGGTTACGGAAATTGAGGAAGGTGCAACAGTAACATTGCCAGCGGCACCGACCAAGGATGGATATGTATTCGAAGGCTGGTTCACGATAATGTGACCTTTGCAAATGGGTTTACGGCATCAACTCCAGTAACTGCTGACATCACCGTATATGCAAAGTGGGCTGAAAAATCTTCTGGCAATAAAGGCGTCAGCAGCAGTAGCAACAAAGGCGGTAGCAGCAGTAGCAACAAAGGCGGTAGTAGCAGTA
>CAYURW010000089.1:0-3971 GCA_964447145.1 uncultured Clostridiaceae bacterium | reverse complement strand
AGCAGTAGCAACAAAGGCGGTAGCAGCAGTAGCAACAAAGGCGGTAGTAGCAGTAAAGGCGGCATCAGTCCCAGCGAAATAGTTGCTGCTCTTAAGGAAGAGATTCCGGAAGGAGTTGCATATCCAGGCTTTAAGGATGTTCCGGAAAATGCATGGCATTACGGCTCTGTAAGGTTTGTCTTCATAAACGGACTCCTAAAGGGTATTTCCGAGGATTACTTTGGTCCCAACATTATTATCAACAGAGGGATGTTTGTAACTATTTTGAGCAAGCTGGAATTTGGCAGTGACGACAAGATTCCCTCAGGCAGCTCGGTATTTACCGATCTGTCGCAGGATTGGTATAAGAATGCCGTTGCTTGGGCTTTCCAGAATAAGATTGCATACGGCATCAGCAGTCTGGAGTTTAATCCTGACGGCACCCTGATAAGGGAGCAAATAGTTGCCTTCATATATCGCTATGCGGGGTATAAGGGGCATGATATCAGCTATGATATCGGGATCCTGAATAAATACTCTGATAATGACAAGATCAGCGATTATGCAAAACCTGCAATGGCATGGGCATTAAAACACGGCTTGATCGCAGGAGTATCAGAAACGTTGCTGGAGCCCCAAGCCAAAGTAAGCAGGGCCCAAAGTGCAGACATTTTTATAAAATTCTTTAATCTGATCAATGAAAAGCCACAGGCGTAAAGCTCCGTCAGGATTTGTACTGCAAGTGATACATTGATCCGGGATCTATAGCTCGAAGGGCTGATTATTCGGCTGTTAACAGGCGGATTGCCTCAGAGGTCAAAATAGCTTAAACAAAGGGACGTATTGGATTTGTACTGATACGTCCCTTCTATTACTCAGATACTTTGTGTGTGTTGGGTAGGCATTTCCTGCTGACTTTTGTAATGGTTTGTACCCCCCACACCTAAGATTATTAAAAAACCGCCTACTGCCTGGAACCAATACAGAGCCTCATGCCTTATGCTCACACCTGCCAAAATTGTTGTAACGGTGCCAAGGTTGGAGAATACAGTGGAATTGGTGGCCGGCAGCTTTGACAGCATGTAATTCAGCATAAAAAAAGCACATACTGAAGAGAGAATACCAAGATATAGGATTGGGACTATAGTGTTAATCAAGCTTAATGAAGCAACATAAGTGCCCAAATTGCCATTTACACTGCCGGAGAAAGCTGCGCAAATGCTGAAAACAATTGCACCTGACCACATCATTACATAAGTAATTTCAAGGGGAGTGTATTTAACAGACAATTTCCTGGATAGTATATTATATATGCCTCCGGACAACACCGCACCGAACAGAGGAAGTATTCCTAATATATGACCGGAGCCCTCCAGATCTCCAGACATTAATACAATAAAAATGACACCGGCTACAGAGACAAGAATATAGACCAATTGCATTTTACCGGGCCTTTCCTTGAGAAATATCGCAGCCAGTATCGTAACTACTATGGGAATCAAGGCGACCATTATACCCGCTTCGGAAGCGGAGGTAAGCTTGATTCCGATTGTTTCAAAAGTGAAGTAGGCAATAGGTTGAAAGAAAGCCAATATAAGGAGTTCCTTGAAAGGCTTATTCTTGTAGTTCAGCTTAATTACTCCCGTCAACCGGAGTACAGTAAGAACAAGAGCAGCCAGAATAAACCTGAAGGATAGAAGGAAAATTGTAGACAGGCTATTCAGAGCCTCCTTTGTAAATAGAAAAGATAACCCGAATATCAAAGATACACCAGACCCTGCAAGATACGGCAAGTACAATTCAAGCTTTTTCAAACTGGCACATCCTTTGCAAAACAGCATTCGACCTATCATCAGTTTCATTAATATTCACTTCTTGCAGATTGTATAACCCGTATAAGTGAAGCAAAAGCAAATGGGCAAAACATATATAACATTTACATAATATCAGGAAAGCTTGAATATGTCTACAGTGTTTATCATAACTTGTATGCATAGCGTTTTCACTCAATTGACAATGTAAATGAAACTAAAGAGCCCGAGGGTGGTTGCGTTTAATTTTACAAAGTAGGAGATGGCATTTAGTTCGGATATGTCGTAATGCAGTTCGAGGTTATGTCATACTAGATTCAGGTATGTTAAGATTTATGATATTTTTGTGCAAAACAGGTATGTTAAGATTCATGATATTTTTGTGCAAAACAGGTATGTTAAGATTCATGATATTTTTGTGCAATATTTGGAGTTTTGTGTGAATTCGCTAAGGAAAAAAGTAGTTAATCAGCCTAATCTGTGCAAAATATTGAGTTTTGTGTGGAATTCTTGCTTTTCATTCACACAAAACTCAATATTTTGCACACTTTTGCTCATAAATTTGGTCAAGCCCATTTTTGTGTGTAAATTCATTTCGGCTATAGTAATAGTTACCAACTAAGTAACAGTGGTCATTGGAATTAGTACTGATTGTCGCATTTATTCCACGATCCTATTGACACGGGGGCCCCTGCACCCTCTGGACACCTATTTTTGGGCGGAATCAGCCTATATTAGGCAGCTTCCGCCGCCCAGATTTTACCAGAGGGTGCCCCCCCATATCAATAGGCTTTCGCGGCATAAAAGCTTACTAACTAGGCTGCCTTTAGCAACTTCACCTGCTCTTTGGCAATCTCAACCAGCCTTGTTCCTATCTCGTTGATTGCTTCTTCGTATCTTTTCTTCGAAAATAGTGGCCGTCTATTGGCACCCATTATGTCATGCCTTTCCATCAGAACTGCACCCATCAAGCGGTTTAAGGATTCTATGTTGGGAAAAATGCGGATTACATTTGATCGACGGCCAAGCTCCCCATTTTCTCGTTCTATGTAATTCGATGTGCGGAAGGGCACACGCATAAATTCTGGGAATTCCATCACTGTCATAGCCTCATCGAACCCCTCATCTAGTATTTCCATGGCCTTTGGGGCTATTTCCATATAGTCATTGATGATTTCCTTCCTTATCTGCCTGGCTTCACCAATACTCTTGGCTCTAAATATTTCACGAAGCTCTGTCTGAAGTCCCGCCCTTTCCTTTTTGGGAGCCGCATCAAGAATGTTCTTCAGAAAATGGTATTGACATCTTTGCCAGGCCACATCAGGATATACCTTCTTAAGGGCTGCTATCAAACCGCTATGGGCATCAGATGTTATCATCTTGGTGCCGGTAAGACCTCGTTTTTTTAGCTGTCCTAAAAACTGTTTCCAAGTCGCCTCTGACTCATCTTCATATACTTCAAATCCAATAACTTCTCTTTGCCCTTCTGTTGTAATCCCCATAGCAACCATAAAAGCTTTCGATACAATTCTATGATTCTCTCTTACCTTGAAGTACTTTGCGTCGGTTATTACAAATGGATATGATTCTGTTAATTCTCGGTTCTTAAATTCATTGACACCTGCATCAAGGCGCTTACATAGCTCTGATACCGTTGATTTAGAAAAGCTGGTCCCGCATAATTCTTCTACGACCTTTGATACTTTCCTCGTTGAAACCCCTTGAACCACCATCTCCATCATTGTTGTAAGAAGGGCGGCTTCACTCCTTTGATAATGATCAAATATCATAGTAACAAAAGGGACGTTTCTATGACGCGGAACTTTGAGAGTAATTGAGCCTATCCTCGTTACCAGCGGGCGATCACGGCTCCCGTTGCGATAATCCATCCTGCCATCAATTCTTTCATGCATTGCAGCTCCTATTTGCTCCTCTGATTCTGCTAGTAGAAAGGCATTTAGGATTTTCTCCATTAGGTATGCAAATGCCTCATTTCGCTCTTTTGTAAAAAGAGCTACCACTTCTTTGTAATCTACTGTAATATTAACTTGAGACATGTTTCTTCACCTCCGGTTTTGTTGTTTCGCTAACTACATTATAACCGATAGAAGAAACATGTTCTCCTTTCTTATTTTCTTAATTTACACCATTATATAGACTCAATTATAATTTTGACATTGC
>CAYURW010000088.1:0-11333 GCA_964447145.1 uncultured Clostridiaceae bacterium | reverse complement strand
GTACGGTGCTGTGGGAGGTCGGTCACTCAATTAATGGGTGACCTCCTACCCGATTAATATAGGAGTGTATAACATCCTATACAAAAACAAAGCCTTGGTTTAAGTGCCCGCACCAGAATTCTATCCGGAAAATACATATAGGCTATATGTGGTTACATTCGCCTTTGTTCATTATACATGATAGATGTTTTGATAGTAGAAGCAGCCGGTACAGGGAAAATCATTACTCTCAGAGTAATGGCAGAGTCCTTTGGTGATACGGGGCACCTGTTTTCTTACCGATATTAAAGGAGATTTGGCGGGACTGTCTGAGCAGGGCACTGACAACCTCAATATGGCAGAAAGAATAGCAAGTCAGGAAGGAGGGTTTTAGCTACAAGTCGTATCCGGTATGTTTTTAGGATGTATAGGGTCACCATATTGATATGGTGATAGCTATAGCTTGGATTTTGTATTAACTTAGAATAACATACAAATTAAAAAAAAGGGGGATATATAATGGAATCAATTTCTCTTAAAGTACTTATCTGTGATGATTCAATGCTTATTAGGAAAAAGCTTAGCGATTGTCTCCAGTCATTTGGCTGCAAGGATGTATTAGAAGCTGCCGGCAGCCAGGAAGCTATCGATCTTTACAAATCCAACAAACCGGATCTGGTATTTATGGATTTGGTAATGCCCGGGAAAAGTGGCATAGAAGCTGTAGCAGAAATTGTCCAGTTTGATTCGTCAGCGAAGATTGTTATTTTATCAACAGCAGGCACAAAAGCCAATATAAAAAATGCCCTTGAAGCGGGAGCGTATGATTTTGTACAAAAACCCTTTAATGAACATCAAATAAAATCAGTTTTGGATAAACAAATTAGAAGGGGGGAATAATAAATGTTTACGCAATTTTTCGGTAGTTTTTTGTTAAATAAAAACTTGATAAGCCTCAATCAGTTAAAAGATGCATTGGACTATCAGCAAAATGCCCATATTAAAATTGGTGTATTGGCAATAAATTCGGGTTATCTTACAGCGGAGCAAGTTAAAAAAATACACGAAACCCAAGCAACCCAAGACAAAAAATTTGGCGAAATTGCTATTGAGTTAGGATTTCTAACAAAAGAAAAGCTCGATATACTATTATCAACTCAAAAGCATGGTCATTTGTTGCTTGGACAAGCCTTAATTGATAAGGCATATATGACTCTCGAACAATTTGAGGCAGCATTAAAAAGCTATAAGGATGAGTATAGTCTTACAGATCAACAATTTAATGCGGTACAGCAGAATAATATTGATGAAATAGTAAAGATATTTTATAACTTTGAAGACACAAAAAACAAAGAAGTTTATGCAAATTATTTTTCTCTTCTTATAAAGAGTCTAATCAGGTTTGTAGATAGCAATATTAACCCCGGAAGCGTAACAATAATTGATACATATAAAAATGATTGGATAGCATATCAAAAAATTAAAGGTAAACTTAACTTATTTACCTGTATCGCTGCAAAGGAAGACATATTTACCTGTTTGGGCGGTAAGTTTGCAAATGAAGAGTTTGATTCCGCTGATGAGCTTACACAAGCATCTGTGGGAGAACTGTTAAACATGCAAAATGGACTATTCCTGGTGAACATGTCTAATAGTGGTGTTGAACTAGATATGGAACCGCAGGTTGTTGAGGCGGACAGAACGCTATCCGGTATGAAATCTGCTTATTGTATTCCTATTAATATGTCCTTTGGAAAATTTGACTTCATTATTTCCGAAGCTGAGCCTAAGATTTTATAACCCTTGCAAAAAAGTCGGTTTAAGAAGAGCTTAAACCGACTTTTTCATATCATTGCGAGCATTTGGGAAGGGTCAATGACTTACATTTGGCGGTTGTGTATACTTTTTAATTTTTTCTTTATTAAAATAAAGAAATTTCTCCAACTCTCTGAATAAGGTTCCTACCATAAGGGTCCAAAAACCCACATACATTATTTTGAGCCACATACTTAATGGCAGCGGCTGAGTTCCAAAAAACTTCCCACCAAATTGTGTGATCAATACTTGAACAACGGAAACAAGAAGAAGGACAGAAAGGAAGCTATGGCTTTGGCTTAATCCTTTTGTTATTGAGCTATCGGGCTTTATTACTCTTGCATTAAACAAATTAAAAACCTGCATGAATATGTAACATGTAAACAAGCTGGTTGAGAATGCCAAACTACCCTTTAATTTTAATGTACCTAATATGTCATATGCCTGAAAGGACATTATTACCGCTGTAAAGAATATTCCCATGGAAAGTATGTTGAATATCATATATTTATTAATAAATGAATCGTCCCTCTTTTTTGGTTTTTCTTTCATTATTTCATCCTTAGGAGGTTCAAGCCCCAGAGCGAATGCTGCAAGAGTATCCATAACAATATTTACCCAAAGCAGCTGAAGGACTGTCAGAGGCATCATTTGAAAATGATGCTCCGGAAATGCGGTTTTGAGTATTGGGCTAAGGATTGCAATTGCCAGGGCAGAAAAGTTTATGGTCAATTGAAACTGGAGGAATTTTTGTACATTCTCATATAATGTTCTTCCCCATTTGATAGCCTTAATGATACTGCCGAAATTGTCATCCGTTAGAACAATATCACTGGCCTCCTTGGCTACATCGGTGCCTTTCAATCCCATTGCAATCCCGACATCGGCTTTTTTGAGCGCAGGAGCATCGTTTGTTCCGTCGCCGGTAACTGCGACAACCTTACCGGTAGATTGTATCAGGTATACAAGCCTTTCCTTGTCGGGGGGGGTAGCCCGGGCAAGTACGGCCAGATTATCCAGTAATTCCAAAATCTCTTGATCTTTTTTATTTCTGAATTCCGTACCTTCCATCAATATTTCTCTTTGTTCATTGCAAAGCAAACCTGCGTCAAATGCAATTGCCCTTGCTGTTTCAATATTGTCTCCAGTTACCATAATTACTTTAATACCTGCTGTTTTAGCTGCCCTTATTGCCGTCGGAACATCTTCCCGGATAGGGTCGCTGATTCCGAACAATCCCAAGAAAACTAAATCATTTTCTAATGAAGCTTTTTCCAAAGCATTTGAACCTATTTCGACTTTATAAGCAAAGGCTATGACCCTCATTGCCTTTTTTGTCATTTCTGACATTTTCTTTTTAACATTTTCAATATGTTCGGAAAGGGGTACGACTTCTGATCCAATGTTTACTTTCGTACATGATTCAAGGACCCTTTCAGGAGCACCTTTTACCAGCACTACTTTGCAGCCCTGGTTTTTGCTTCTGTAAGAAGCAAGGCAGCGTGAGCTGCTGCCGGTAGGGTTTATTTTGCATGATTTGCAGTTTGCATATCCGGTAACTGTAGTCATAAGTTTTCTGTTTGAATCGAAGGATATTCGCCTGAAGATTGGGGAAATCTCCCTGATTATCAGGTAGTCTGAGTTTGTATAAGTCAAAAATTTCAATAAGGCCCCCTCTGTGGCATTCCCTATGATTTTTGGGTGCCTGCCGGTTTCGTCCACTGATATAACGGCAGTCGAATTCACGGCTATTGAAATCTTAAGCAGCTCATAAAAAGGGTTATTGGATATGTCTCGAAAATTATTATGAGAATATTCCCTTCCTGCATAGAGCACTTCGCTGACTTCCATTTGATTTTTAGTAAGGGTTCCGGTTTTATCACTGCATATTACATTAACTGAACCGATTGTTTCGGTTGCCAGCATTTTCCTGACAAGGTTGTTGTCCTGTCTTATTTTTCGCATGCTCAAAGCAAGGCTAATAGTAACAGCCATTGGAAGTCCTTCCGGTACTGCTACCACAATAATTGTTACAGCTACTATAAAAAAATCCATCATATGCCTAATGTTTGAAAGGATATTATTGATTGAGAACAATGTACCTGTCGGTTTTCCAATAAAAAAGGTCAGGATTATCAAACCACCGGCAGCAACTATTGGGCTTGCATAAGAGATGAAATTTTTAACTGACTTATTTCCGCAAATAAATATGAATATAGATGAAGATGCAGTCAATATAAGCCAGAGGACAATTTTATGCTTGATTGTATCGGATATTGTACCAAATTCCCCCATCAAAACAGAGGAGGTAAGCAAGGTTATAAGAATCAACACTGCTGCTGTCGTTCCGATGATGCTGATTTGTTTTGCAAGCTTACCAAGCTTGTATTGGAGGGGGGTTTCATCATCAGTTTCAAGAGAAAGGGATTTGAGTATTGCCCCCATATGCATACTGTCGCCTACATCTGTAATTATTGCCTTGCATGAGCCGGTCATTACCATGGTTCCGCCAATAAGACCCGTGGCCTCGTGACCCTTCGAGACAGGCGCGGATTCACCTGTCATAAGGGATTCATCTGCTACCAGATCTGCACCGTCAATAAAAACAGCATCAGCAGGTATCTTGTCGCCGCTTTCCAGTTGAATTATATCCCCTGCCACCAAATCAACGGTTGAAATGACCTTTAGGATACCGGACCTTATTACCTTTACCGAAATATTTTCATTGTCAGATTTTAATATTTCAAAGGCCTTATCAGCCTTGTATTCACTCCAAAAGCTTACTGCAGTAGAGATAATTACCGCAATTATTATTGCAAAGCCGTCATAGGGTATTTCATTTTTGTATAGTCCGATTGCAATGGCTAAAAGTGCACAAAAGCATAGAACCAATATCGTGCTATCTTTGAATTTATCAAGGTATTGTTTCCAAAGGGGTGTCTTTTGTGCGGGGGTAATTCTATTCTCACCGTATCTTTTACGGTTTTCTTCAACCCAATGTTCATTCAAACCTCTAATAGAATCAGACGAAAAAAATCTTATTAATTCTTCTGCGTTTGTACTCCTCTCCAATGAATGCTGTCTGTGGTAAGTCATTCAAATCTCTCCTTTCATAAAGGTGAATCAATTACATGGTATTGAATTTGCGCTTGTACATTTATATGCACAAATATAAAATTCATGTGAATTTTTTTACAGTACAAAACTGGACCCATGGTGTTTACCGGAAGGGTCCAGTTGATGGTGGCATTTAGTATTAATGAGCACTTGCGCAATTGTGCACCAAAATGCGGGCGCTTCAACGCTTTCCTTGCGTATTTTGTGTGCAATGCGCTGCGAGCATTTGATAAAATTAATGCGTTGTCAATTTTCGGTAAGATATTTTGTGTAAGGTGAGTTGATAGGCAATACTATTGTGGTTTTCCCAGACAGGGTTTTCTTGTAGGATTCCAGAGTTCTAATGAATCTGTAAAATTCAGGATCTTTGTTATAGCTTGCGGCATATATTTTTGCAGCTTCCGAATCCGCTTTGCTTTTGGTTATTTCAGAGGCTGCATAAGCATTTGACAATATAATTTTTGCCTTATTGTCAGCTTCTGCTTCCATACGGGAGGCTTCATCATTTGCTGCCGCGATGTATTGTTTTGCTATTTTTTCTCTTTCCTCTATCATTTTTTCATATAACATTTCAATTTCATCGGGGAAAAACTCAATTCTAACAAGTCTGACATCCAATATATCGATCCCTGAATCCTTTAGCTGCTTTCGAACCTTTTCGGAAATTTCATCGTTAATGTCTTTATCGGCATCAAGACCCCCGATTATATCCTTGAGCTGCAAGCCACTATATTTTTGCCTTAATTCCGAACTGACCGCTTGCTCGATCAGAATCTCAGCAGCACCCATATCCACATTGTTTATAAAGCTTTGAGGGTCTGTAATTCTCCAGATTACATAGCTGGTTGCTGTTATATCTCTTTCATCGGCAGTAATTGCTTTAATCGATTGAACCATGTAACTGGAGAGCTTTTTTGTTAAAGAGCTGATGGATTGAGTAATTGGTAATTTGAAATAAATTCCGGGCTTATCAATTATTTTCTCTATGATGCCGAACTGTTCTATCACAATTATTTCATCCTCCCGTACAATAAGCATATTGCTTATAGCCACTGCAGCAAAAATGAGAGATATGACGATAAGAAGCAGTTTTTTCACTAAAACATTCAGAACCATGCTTTTATTTTTGCGGCCCAAATTATTTGAAGTGTTCATCGTTCTTCGCCTCCGGATTCTTTGATCGGAAAATGTAAAAAGTCTGCATTTTTGTTGTCAGTAATATATATATCGATGCCCGGTAGCACCTCTTCCAGAGTTTCGATCAGAAGCCTTGATTTTGTGACCTCTTTACCCAGCTTATATTGTTCATATATACCATCAAAGCGCATGGTTTCGGCCTTTGCTTTGTTGAGAATTTCCTCATGATAAACCTCGGCCTCTGCTGCGATTTTTAGAGCTTCGTTTTCTGCGGCATTCAGTTTTTGATTTTTATAGTCTTCAGCTTTGGCAATACGCATATTTCTTTGCTCCATCGCATCGGTGACATTGTCGAAATATTTCTGGACCTGAGTCGGAGGGCGAACCTCCTGTATTTTTATATCCGATATCCGTATGCCTATATCGTATTTTTCAATGAGCATTCCCAGCTGTCTTTTAATTTTTGTTTGAGCTTCGATTTTTCCGCTTCCCATTATTGAATCAATGGATGAACTTCCTATAACTGCTCTTATAGTTGCAACAATAGCATTATAAAGTATCTCATCAGGGGCTACGGAATTTATAAGGTATGCTTTTGGATCCGAAACCATCCACTCCACGGTCATATTTATCCATATAATATTTTCTTCTCCGGCCATATACATTGAATTTTTTTGGAGATTTTCATTTTTTTGTTTTTTAATATTATTAACCCCTATTTCTATAACATTAGCCTTGTTCATATTAATAGCATCGGCCTGCTGTATGGGGTAGGGAAGCTTAAAATGTATGCCGGGTTGTGTTATTCCGGTTATTTTACCAAAGGTGCGCAGTATACCTATTTCACCTTCTCTTACGGTATAGATTGATGTAAAAATACAAAAAACTAAAATAATTGCAATAAACGCAGTTACTATCCTTGGGAAACTTAATGCTTTCAGCAACTCAGAGTCGAATTTCATAGTTGGTCTCCTTTGTACAGGTATAAGCTCAATAGGATTAGTTTTGTATATATGTTGTGAAAAAGGTTTATCATTTGCCACCCATGGGCCTTTTCTGAAAAAAATTCTAGCACGGCAGTTAAATCAATGTATTTTATATTGTAGAAAACTATAATCACCTATATCACGAAATATGCTTAGTGCAAAACATATAATAGCAATATTGTATGCAGATATGTGATAGAATATCTTATAGCGGCAAAAAAATGTGAATTTCTGTCATCAATTGTTTACAGGGGTGGAAGGTAATGCCTTTGAACAGGGGGATTGCTATATGAATAATTCATTGATAACAATTAAAAAAACAATTTTGAACAGACTTGAAAGTCTGAAAAATCTTAATGTTGATAAATATCAGCTGATATCCAAGGAAATACTGGAGGAAATCTGCGATATTACAGAGGAAACAGGCAGGGAGATCGTTGTATATATAGACAGAAGGGGTACCGTGCTTGATGTATGCGTTGGCGACAAGGATACCGCTTCATTGAAAGCACTTAGCAACAGAAGGTCGATGGAAGGCCTTAGCGGTGTCAGATGTATACATACACATCCTAAAGGCAACGGGATGCTTTCTGAGGTTGACCTGTCCGCTCTGGAAAAGACAAAATTTGATATTATGGCAGCCATTGGAGTGTCTGATGGATTGATGACCAATGGCAGCCTGGCTTTTTTAGGCTTGGATGATGAAGGGAAGGCCCGAACAATAATAGTCGGCCCTTATTCGGAGGAAAGACTCCTAAAAATTAATATTCTGGAATTGATCAATAATGCGGAGGCCTATATTAAGAAAGTTCGAAAAACAAGTAATTTAGTCGAAAACGATATAGAAAGGGCAATACTGGCAAGTTCCGGAGGTGGAGCGGATTTCGAAGAACTTAGGGAATTGTTAAAAACCGCAGGGGGTTTTGAAGCCGGCAGAATAGTCCTGACAAAAGGGAAAAATGATACTGCCTATTTTATAGGAAAAGGAAAACTAAAGGAACTATCACTTCTAAGTCAGACTGCAAATGTAAATCTTGTGGTTTTTGATGAGGAACTTTCCGGCGCCCAGATAAGAAATTTGGAAGAGGCCCTTGGGGTGAAA
Source organism: uncultured Clostridiaceae bacterium (assembly GCA_964447145.1). Classification (GTDB taxonomy): domain Bacteria; phylum Bacillota; class Clostridia; order Lutisporales; family Lutisporaceae; genus BRH-c25. The sequence continues at coordinate 3,197 of CAYURW010000088.1, read as the reverse complement.
GTCATAGACAGGACTCAGCTGATACTGGATATATTTGCACAGAGGGCAAGGTCAAAGGAAGGCAAGCTCCAGGTGGAGTTGGCGCAGTTCAGGTATATGCTGCCGCGCTTGACCGGCATGGGGGTACAGATGTCAAGGACCGGCGGTGGCATAGGAACCAGGGGGCCCGGGGAAAAGAAGCTTGAGACAGATAGAAGAAGGATAAGAGACAGAATCAATGATTTGGAAAATGAAATAAAAATGATCGAAAGGCACAGGGAGATTCAAAGGGAGGGCAGGAGTCCGGAGAAGACCTTTCAGATATGCCTTGTAGGTTATACAAACTCCGGGAAGTCCACTCTCCTTAACAGCTTGTCAAATTCTGAGGTATATTCCGGGGATCAGCTTTTTGCCACCCTTGACCCTACCGTCAGAAAGGCAGCCCTTCATAACGGCAGGGAGGTGCTGGTTACGGATACTGTGGGTTTTATAAAAAAATTGCCCCACGATTTGATAAAGGCTTTCAGATCAACCCTTGAAGAAGTGTTGTATGCCGATCTACTGATACATGTCGTTGACGGAAGCAATCCGGATCATGATATTCAGATGAAGGCGGTAATGGATGTTCTGACCGGACTGGGCGCAGAGGGAAAAGCAATGATAACAGCGATAAATAAAATAGACAGATGCCCCGGCGAATTTCCCGAACCTGAGTGCAATAGTGCCGACAATATAGTATACATATCAGCACTGAACGGTACGGGCCTGCCAAAGCTGTTAACCCTAATAGAAAAGCATGCAGATCTGAAGTTGAGGACTGTAGAGCTTCTAATTCCTTATTCTGAGGGAAACGCAGTTTCTGAAATATTTGATAGCGCAAATGAGGTCATATCCGAAGAATACAGAGAGAAGGGGGTCTATGTAAAGGCCGGTATAAATGAAATCAGTTACGGGCGTCTAAAGAAATATTTGATTAATTAACGGGGGTATCAGGTTGAATAAAAATTTTAAGGGATATATGTTTGTTTTTGTTGCATCACTTTTTTTCGCATCGGTTGCAGTCATAGGCAAGACCGTTATTAATATCGGTTTGGGCATTTTTGACCTGATAATTATGCAATATTCTACTTCATTGATAATTGTGCTTTTATATTTTTCTATAGTTGATATCAAAAGGCTGCGCCTGGATAAAAAAAGTCTGAAAGCAGTTTTGCTGCAGGGTTTGCTTGGAAGTACAGGAACAACAATTCTTTTTTATCTTGCATTGAACAGGTTAGATGCGGGAATAGCCTCAATGCTCTTATTTACTCACCCCGTGCTTATCAGCCTTTATTATATGGCTGCAAAAACCAAGGAAATAACTATTATAAGCAATATGGCGCTGTTTGCCGCTTTTTTGGGAAGCATTATGGTTATTGATATTTTTAATATTAACCTTATTAAGACCCCTTTAATAGGACTGATTTATGGAATATTAGCCAGCGTTGCATATGCATTTTACAATATTAATGCAGAAATGAGACTTAAGGGCATTGACCCTATTGTCATAATATTTTACAGTACCATGACGGTTTTGGCGGTTGCTCTTGCAATTCATCCGGGATTCTTTATGTTCAGGTTTGCTGTAAATACTAAGCTGCTAATATATATTATCGGTCTTGCGATTATTTCCGGAATACTGCCGGCAGTATTCCTATACAAAGGCATAGGTATAGTGGGAGCGGACAGAGCAAGTATTGTGGCAACTTTTGAGCTGCCTGCAACAATACTGATGTCATATATAGTATTGGGAGAGAGGATGGAGGGCATTCAAATTGCAGGCATACTGCTGATTGTTGGTTCCATAATAATGCTTCAATGTGAAGGCATTTTGGGCAAGCTGTTCAATAAGATTGAGAAATGAGGATCAGCGGCTGCAACTTTTTGAAGCTATTTCGTAGATTCCCATAATTAGCAGGAATATTCCGAAATATTTCTTTAGGTGAGCCGAATTAATGTTGACTGCGAGCATGGACCCAATTGCCGCACCTATGCAGCCAGTTATAGAAAGCCTTAAGAACAGTCCCTTTTCTATATTGCGTTTTTTTATATGTACAAAAATCGCTGCCATTGCTGAGGGTATGAACACCAATAGGTTTGTGCTCTGGGCTATTTGCTGTTTAATTCCGGCGACAAAAATTAATGCAGGTATCAGCAAGGTACCGCCGCCTATTCCCATGCCGCTGATAATGCCTGCAGCAAAGCCTGCTATTACAGTTATCATTAAAACACCATCCTTAAGGCGGCCATTATCATAAATACACCAAAAATTTTCCTTAATACTTTCACTGGAAGTTTGTTCAATATTGCGGAGCCTACCAATGCACCTGCTACGGATCCTATTGCAACATTCATTGTAAGAGGCAAATCAACTACGTCATACTTGAAATATACAAAAGAACTTATCAGGGATAATGGGAGTATTATGGAGATCGCTGTTGCGTGGGCTTTATGATCCTTTACGCCCATAAAGAATACAAGACATGGAACCAATACAGTTCCCCCTCCTGAACCGAAAATACCGTTAATGAGGCCGGTAATAAAACCTATCAGCGCAGTAATAAAAATATTTCCTGATTTTTTCATAGTTGCCCCCTTGATTATATGTTTGCATAGACATTTGCTATAAGCACTGTTATTAATCTTTGCAGTTCACAGCTTTTTTATAAAATGAAATTTACCCAAGTTTTGTACAATAATTTGCTTTTTTCATTAGTAACAAAAATATGTTCAGCGATGTTTAAATAGATTTTGTATAAGACCAAATGCGACAAAGCCGTAAATTTTCTAATTAGCTTCTTACTGGTATATTCTATATAGGATAGGCATTAGCTCTGCAATATTATTTACATCAAAATTCAATAATGATATTATATATAGAGGGTAGAGAATACTGCATTTGATGATGGCAATATATATAGAGGGTAGAGAATACTGCATTTGATGATGGCAATATATATATAGACAGGGGTAGAATGCTGCACCCAATACTGGAGGTTCTATTATGCGTAACATCGAAAAAGTAATAAATGAAGCGGTAGAGTGGATAAAACGTACTGCAGCGGGGGCCGGAGCAAAGGGAATCGTATTTGGCCTCTCGGGGGGCATTGATTCGGCGGTTGCAGCGGCACTTATCAAAATTGCCTTTCCGGAGGATTCATTGGGAGTGATAATGCCCT
>CAYURW010000087.1:0-11462 GCA_964447145.1 uncultured Clostridiaceae bacterium | reverse complement strand
TCGCCTCGACGAGATCAGAAAGATGTCCGGTATGCTGTCGCCGTCTTTATCCAAGACCCAATTCAAAACGGTTTTGTGCGACATCATCGACGAGATCGGCTATTGCAAGCGGGCGGGGCTTCTGCATCTCAGTGCGCTGCCGGACGGGTCGGTGCCGGCGCGATTGCTGACGCTTCTGCTTGGGGAAATTTGCTCCGACTTTGCGGTATGCGGCGTTGAGACGGCTCCATATGGGGAGTTCACCGGTACGCTCCCTCTGCCGAAGGCAATCCTGTGTCTTGATTTTTTGCGTGATTTGTTTTTCGCTTTGCGCGATTGCGAATCCGGCAGCATATTCGTTCATGCCGACGCTCCGGATGAAAAGCTGACGATCAGCTTTCTCTGCGATCTGCCGCCTGAGTATATTGAAATCCTAGAGGCGTTTTCTGAAAGCAAGCGGCCGATGCTTTCCAAGAATGGCTTTAACCTTTACGTTGTTCCGGAAGATCCCTCCCTGCGTTTGGTCCTGAGAAAGGAGGGGACATGCGATGCTTGAGCTGGTCGGGCTTGGCGGACTCACGTTAAACCTTATGTTTGCCCTCTTTTTTGCTGGGATGCTCATTCAGTGCCTGCTTGTATACTTTACACTGATGGGTACGCAGCCGAATAAAAGCGCCGTGGCCTTCGAAGCGTTACTCCTTTGCTTTCTGGCTTGGATCAGCTGGTTTATCGGGATTCTGAAGGACAATCTTTTTAACGGACTTATCCTTTTGCCCGGAGCCGACCTTCGCATGGCTTTAATCCCCGCCATTATTCTGGGCTTTTGGCTGACGGTCCGTATCCGTCGCCTGCGTTTCGCTCTGTCAGCCCTTATGCTTCTGTTGCTGCTGCCTGTATTTGACGGAGTTTCGGGCGGTATGCTCGGTCTGCGTTTGGCGGTATCCGGCGCGCCGCTGATTCTGCTCGGTCTTATAGAGATGGCTAAGCGGATTGCGGACTTCCGGAAAAACATTACCGGCCTGTCCGTCAAGGAAGCGCTCGACCAACTGCCGGACGGGATGCTGTTTGCCGGATCGAGTGGACAGCCTGTTTCAGTAAACCGGCAGGCGCGGAAAATCATCGGCGGACTTGGCCTTTCGCCTTACGATCGTATCGATGTTCTTTGGGACAAGCTTGCGTGTCACCCGAACCGCGTAAAGGGAGATGACGGCCAAGACGGACTTCTCATATGTCTTAAGGAAGGCCCCTGCTTTTATTTTCTGAAATACCCGATTGAAATTAAGCATAGGCGTTTTACCCAGCTCTACCTGCGGGACGTAACGACAGAATTTTGTGTCTCGCGGCAGATAGAGGACGAAAACCGCCGACTGGAGGAAAACGCGCTAAAGCTCAAACGGCTTTTAGAACTTGCGGAGGAGAATGCCCGGAGGAAAGAAATCTTGGATTCGCGCGCCCGTCTGCATGACATCCTCAGTCAAAGGCTCTCTCTGACGCGTGTATTGCTCTCCGGGCTGGAGAAAACGCCCGTGGAGAAGCAGCTTGAAGAAATCAAAGGTCTCCTTGCGAGCGTCGGACAGGATTTGTTTTATGAGCCGGAGCTTACACCGCAGGCACGGTTGGAGCAGCTCGTCCGGCTTTACCAAACCATAGGCATCGATATAGCCTGTGAGGGGCGGCTGCCCGCATCGGATAAAATATCCGATGTGTTTGTAAAAATATTGCGCGAAGCGCTTTCCAACGCCCTCCGGCACGCCGGAGCAACGCGTATTTTTGTGCGCTTCGATGAGGGGGAATCGGGACATGGAATGAGCGTCTCAAATAATGGTTATTGCCCCTCCGAACCTCCAAAGGAAGGAAACGGTATCCAAAACATGCGCACGCGTCTGGAGTCCTTTGACGGAAGTCTGATGATTGAAACCGAAAGCGAATTTGTAATCCGTATTTGTGTGCCATCTGTTTCCCTCGAATAATTTCAATATATGTAAGACAGCGGCTATCAGGCCGCTGTCAGCTATTGATATGCGGGGACACCATAACCATAGATTTTAACATTTCCAAGGTCATACGAGCATCTGCGGAAGGAATCGCAGGAGTTGCCCTCAATGGTATTGACCTCTCCATCGGCCACACTTTCAACGATACTCACATGGTTGCATTCGCCATCCGGCTCCCGAAGCCGTACCAGCTCCAGTAAGGCTCTCCGCCGACATTGCCGATCTGCGTGGCGGCGATTGCGTCAGAATGTGCCATATCTCGCCCAGCACATTTTTTTCGTCCTGCTTGAGCGAGTGGATATAGCACTTGCACTTGTCAATATAATTTGACATGGCGTTTATCTCCGGAAAATATCATTTTAGCCCGTGATAAGGGTAAGGGTTTCCTTTGCGAAGGTGATGATAACCCCGCCTGCAAGGGTCAAAAAGCCACTGGCTCGTTGAGAAGGGTCACGGGAAAGGCGCAAAAGCCCTTTTTGACGACGCCCGTCATAGGCAGTCTGCCACTCAATTTAATGTTTTTTCATTAGGTTTATTCCACTTGAAAAAGTCCCGGAAGGTGTCAGCGGGGACCCCGGAGAATCTTCTAAGCGGGTAAGGTATTCTATTACATCCGTTGTTCGGATTTTGAACCTACGGGTCTTTTTTCCTGTATCCTCGCAGGGGATATATCCGTTTTCTAAAAGCCATGTGGCTTTTCGTTTACTTATGCGGCAAATCCTGTAAAGCTGATCTTGGCTGTTCACTTAAAAATCAATGTCAATGGTAGGATACGCTGTGGTTTGTGTGCTATAAAAGTATCGGGTCTTAAAGCATCTTAAGGTTATTTCGCAAGCTATTTTTCTACGGTTTTTCTACACTTTGCTTTGAAAACCGTAAAATTCGGAGATAAATATCATTCAAACAAATCTTCAATCCTACATCCCAGCACTTGCGCCAAGCTCTTTAGCGAAGACGCCTGTGCCCAAGCAGCTCAATAGACCGGCGAGCACTCAAAGTGTAGCGCAGGAATTACATCCACAGACTGACCGGTTGTAATCAAAATGACTTCCCGGGCTAGTTCAACCCCGCTTTTCCCTGCAATATATTTTGGATTGCCTCTGCCGAATTCAGCCGCAAGCCCGGACCGCAAGAACAACATGAAGAATTCATCCGCTTAATGTGATATTCCTTATAGCTTGCCGCTTCATAGCCTTCAAAATGGATTTGCTCAAAAGCCTTTGAAGAAATCAAAACCACTTGCTCGCCAAGAGCTCCAAGACGCATAGCCTCGCTTAAGTCCCGCAAAGAAAGGATCCCACTGACAAAATCCTCCGCAAAGGAGAAATATGAATCATCAGCCCTGTAGCCTATAGTGTAATCCTTCCCTGCCAGAACCGGCATAAAAGTCTGAATGAAGTATTCCCGTGCCTGTAGGGCAAGTGCTGCAGACAATCAAAAGTGCGATATAATGCCTTCAGGGATGGAGAATTATGTATATAGGAAAGCAGCTGACCGCACCTCGATTGAACACTAGTGGGGACATTTCACAAGCATCAGGTTCCTTGCATATTCACAGAAATACATTTTACTATTAGCCTAATAGGATTTAAGAAATTACCAGTGTTGATTTAATAGAAGGAAAGTTTTGAAAATAAATAAGTTACAACATCTTTCTACATAATTCTACATATTTCTCTTGACCCTATCCCACTTAAACTATATGATAAATATAATACAATTTTATGAACGGTTTCATCATATTTACTATAGAAAAGGAGGAGATATCATGAAGAGAAAAAATAGTTTAGTCTCTAAGTTGATCCTCGCCATGGCTGTAATTTTGATTTTGTCTTCAGCAGTTTTTTCTTATGCTGTTGTTAAACAAATCGAAAGTGCTTTACTTGAGGAGCTTTCTATTGAAGGGATGTCTATTGCTAACCTTGCTGTTCAGAAGGTAAATGGACAAATTGAAAATGACCAAAAGGTTGTTAACGAAATAGGCGAAATCGAAAACATGGTTTATGCATTAACTATTGACAAAGATTTTAAGGCTGTTACCCATGATAACCCCGAACGCATAGGTATGGAGTTTAAGGATGCGGGTACAGAATCTGCTATGAGCGGAAAACCATATACCGGGAAATACTACAGCAAAGACAGGGGGTTAACTATATATGATGTAATTCTACCCATAAAGAATGCAAATGGAGAAGTAACCGGTGCTTTTAATATAGGAATAAGCCTTGGCAATACAAATAGAGCAAAATCTACCATTGTAATCGGAATTGCTATTTTGTCTCTTTCAGTATTGATAACAATAGGAGTGTATCTAAACCTTAATGTCAAACCAAGATTGAAGAAGCTGGCATTAGAAATAACTGAGTTATCAAAGCTAATTATTAGAAAGACAAAGCATAAAATAACCGATGATGAGATAGGCGAAGTGAACCATGCAGTAGGGGAGTTGTGCAACCAGCTTGACAAGTTCGTGTCAGAATTGAAAGGGAGTTCCGAAACGGTTAGGCGTACATCTATCAGTGTCAAAGAAAGCATTAATCAAACCACTGATAGCGTTGAGCAGATGTCTCTGGCTATAAATGAGGTTGCTCAAGGAGCTGTGAACAGTGCATCAATGGTTGAAGACTCCCGTGACAAACTGGATATCCTCTCAAATAAGATTGGGGTATTAAAAGAAGAGATAAAAGCAGTTAATTCGGAAACCATTGAACAAATGGAAGTAAGTGAGCAATCTAAACATAATATAGCTGAAGTAAATAGCAATATGACAGATTTCTCCAGCAAGCTGAGACAGGTTACCGAAAAAGTTCAAAAATTAGATGTAGACAGTATGCAGATTGCACATGTTGTAGAAAGCATAGAAAATGTTTCATCACAAACAAATCTCTTGGCATTGAATGCATCTATAGAAGCCGCACGAGCAGGGGATGCAGGAAAAGGATTTGCCGTTGTTGCAGAAGAAGTCAGGAAATTGGCGCAAGAGACAAAGGAGTACTCTACTACAATCAAAAACATTATGGTAAGCATTACAGAAGCCATAAATACAGTAAGTTCAGAAGTTACCAGTACGTTTGAAGATTTTGAGAAAACCAGTGAAACTGTTAATAAGCTGGATAATGACTTTGACAGACTGCAAAAGTCTACAAGGAATGTTACTACATCTGTAGAAACAATGCTAAAAACAGTAGTTGATGTTGATAAATCTCATAACGCATTGGAAGCCGGCATAAGTGATATGGCTGCGGTTATTCAGGAGACTTCAGCTATCACTGAGGAAACGACAGCCAGCATAGAAGAACAGCTTGCAGTCTTTGAAGAAGTGAATGAAATTACTTCTAATTTGAGTTCTTTGGCAGAAGAACTTGAGCGTGCTATTCAGGAGTTTAGGATCGTACAATAACAAAGTAAAATAAAGGGGGACAAGAGGGCAGTGTATCTGCCCCTCTTGTCCCCTTTTGGTATGACGGGCATGCTGTAAATCTGTGGTGAAAGTCCACAAGGGACGAAGTTGCCGCCTTTTCGTTAGGGATTTCCCCGAAAACAACCCCTACGATGAAAAGGCTTGCAGCATGCTTATCTATCTCCATGAAGTCACCGGACAGAAAAGCCGCGCCGCATCGCTGAGGCAGCAATTTTGCAGGCGCTTTGAGGTAGAGATGGGAGTTAAGCCGGGGCTTACCAATACCCTACCAAATTAGCCTATCAAAAGCTATCTAATTTGCGGCAATTAACACTAATGTCATGATTTCGGGGACATCCCCGACTGGAACGGTGAGATGGTAAAATGAAGAAAAGCCCCGGGATTATCCCCGGGGCGTAAATATGTATAATTTGTAATGAGAATTTCATCCTTACAGCTTGTTTAGTTTCCCCATCAGCCTCTTTATTACTACAGCTGCCTGTGCTTTTGTCATATTCCCCTTGGGATTGAATGTACCGTCCGGGTTTCCTTGCACAAGTCCTGTTGCATTGGATAGAGTAACATTTCTTCTTGCCCAGCTTGAAATACTGCCTTCATCGGTAAATCTGACATTCATTGTTGTGATTATTCCTTCAAGCTCCTCACCTGTTGAGTACTCATATGCTCTCATCAGCATTGTAGCCATTTGCTCCCTTGTAATAAAATCTTCAGGAGCAAAATCCGTGCTGCTGACTCCATCTATGATGCCTGCAACATATGCCTTGTATACATCTTCCTTATACCAGCTGCCGGAAGGTATGTCAGCAAAAACCTTATCAGTGTTGCTTTCTCTGATATCCAGAGCTTTTACAATCATTGATGCAAAGGCAGCCCTTGTTATGTTTTTATCCGGCGCAAAGGTTTTGCCATTTTCGCTTCTTGCAATGTGCTTCGAAGTAAGGAGCTCAATTTCCGCTTTAGCCCAGTGTGTTTTAATGTCATCAAAGGTCTTTTTGTATTCCATCGTGCAATACTTCGAAAAATGTTCTACCGTAAAGGTTATGGTTCCGTTAGGGTTTGCCTTTCCGCCGACATATTCCCATTTGCCATCCTTTTCATTATAGTAGTACACGCCTACCTTACTCAGGTCAGTAACCTTGGAGGCATCAAATTTGACTGTTATTGTTACAGGTTTGTTGAAATCGGTAATATTTTTATCACCAATGGATAGGTTAAAATCGAATACCAAGGACAATTCATCTGAGGCGGCATCCTTGTTTTTCATTATATCCGGAACGCTGTCCGCCGGAAGCTGTGATACTTCAAGTTTAATATCGCCGTTAAGGCTTTCCGGGCTGAGGGTTCCGGGTTCAAAGGTAAATGCAACATCATTGGAGTCCACCACAATCTGTTTTTGTATCTTTGCCGCATCTGAGAATATACCGGAAGGTATATTCAATTTCAGGTTATCCTGTTTTGCCTTTGTTTTTACGTCCAGTACAACCGGCTTTTTACCCCCCGGTTTCAATGAACTTTCCAAATTTCCCCTGTCAATCAGGACATCTACAGTTGTTCTGCCGTCGGTTCCCTTTGTTATTGTTGCACTGCCTGCTTCCGCCTGCTCTGTAACAGGCTTGACAACAGGGACTTTGCCACCGCCTCCGCCTCCTCCGCCTCCTCCGCCTCCGGGGCTGGTACCGCCGGGGGTTGTTGAAGCTGATTGCACAGGACCTTTGGCGCTGCTGAGTACAGGAGTTCCTATTTTGGGTTCAACATTTGTCTTTGGTGTAACTTCAAATTTAATGTATTTACTAAGATCGCTTTGAGTCAATTCATATGTCTTTGAGGTTGCTCCTGTTATAGGTGCATATGTTCCGCCGGGCGTACTACTCCTCAGCCACCTGTAGGTTGAACCGTACTCGGGATTATTATCCGGGTCAGAATATGTATAGCTTCCTGTTAACGTGCTGTCTACCTGTGCAGAGCCCGTTATTGAAACACTTGTTGCTATGGGCTTATTCATACCAGTTATTATAAAGACATATTCACCAAGTGCATAATGATTGTGTCTGAATTCATCCTCAGCACGTACCATAAGGTAGTGTGTACCTTCCGCTAAAAAGCCTCCGGAATAAGACTTCCTACCTTCATCATAAAATATCCAATCCCCGTTTTCATATAAGTATACCCCTATGCACCTTTCCCCCACAACATTAATACTGTAATTACCTCCTCCCTGAGGGACTGTGAACCGATAATAATCTCTATCATCCACGCTATTTATATTTCCTATTATCTCTACGCCTGTGCTTATCTGTTTTGCAGTCTCCTTGCTGCCCCCGTCTTCATCCGTCAATGGTATCAGCTCAAGGTTTATGTTGTTCTTGTCGCTGCTTGCATTCATCCTTAATGCAGAAGCCTTGTCCGGTTTAGTCCCTATGGAAGAATAATATCCTTCCTTGGCGTATACCTTGAACTCATCATGATATCTGTACATATAATAACTTACAATATACCTGCCGGAGGAGGGAACGCCTATGGTATAAGCAGAACTATTTTTATTCTCAATAATCCTTATCTCGTGTACGTATTCATTTCCCTGTTGATCTTCCGCTATAACACATACGTCTTCGCGCTCGGGTGCTAAAGTGCCTCCGGGCAGAGAAAAAAGTCCCGATATGATTGAGGCTTTTTCGACGGTAACCTTATATCCAAAAGGATTGAAAGGTTCGCCATACCCGTAAGCCTCATAGTAGTAGTTCCCCGGCGCTAAATTGTACGTTGTGCTATAGGATGACACATCCTCATTGGAATAATAGGTGTTATTTATTCCGTTTACAGAATCACCTGAGGAATTATACAAATACCCTCTCCTCATGCTTCCTTTACTTCCGGGATACTCTTCAACCCTTATTAAATAATTACCTTCTTCAGCTATGGATAGTTTGTACAGGTCATAATCCCCATCATAGTGCATAATTCCGCTTTTCCCCACTCCCAATTGCATGGGAGCTGCTTTAGCGAAGGTATTAGTATCTTCATCCCCTAAACCGGAGCTTGGAATCAAGGTCATATCAATATTATCGGCTCCTTCGGCTACCGGTGCTGCGTCATCAAAGAAGGGGACCGTATTAAGCTTGCTGCAGTAGTAACCTGAGTATGCATAATCCAAGAAATCATCTGAATCATAATTAGTAATACAATATCCTACCACTTGATCATAATCTTCATAGGCTAGTATTCGGTAATCAACAGAATTCTTCCCTAAAGGAATAATTACCTGCTTATATTCACTGTACTCATAATCAAATTCCTCATCCCCTGCACCCATTTCTCCCGCATACAGGTAAATACCTATGGATATGTCTCCCTCTGCACTATCACCTTCAGGTAATGATATGGTGCCGGATATGGTCTTAGCTTCTCTGAAAACTATTCCGTAGTCTCCCGGCTCATATCCTCCAACCGCTACATAATACCAGCCCGGGACCAAATACAACCTGCCATCAGCATAATCAAATTGCATTTTAAAATTCATATCATTTCCGCTGTTATCATCCTCGGCAAGCTCATAATCATCTTTATCAAAAAGAATACCGTAAGTATCTGTTTCCCCTGTGCTTTCTATCACATAATAACCCTCGCTGATAACATGGAATTTATAATAATCCTCATCTGATGAAGTTTCAATTGAACCATTGGCTTCATTACCCAGATTCAAAATCACAGAATCATAAAAGTCGTCATTCCCATCCCATGCGACTAAGATAGAATCGGACTCCATGTATCCGCCTTTTGCTTTAACATAAAATATGTAATCGGTACCCATTTCTGTATCAACAAGAACAGTCCCTGTTCCATCCACTACATCAATCACTGTGTTTAATGGCTCCCCTATCCATTCAAATTCATCAAAACATTCATATTCTCTCATTATCAGGTCAAATTCGCCGTAAACTTCATCTGTAACGGTGCCTTTATAATCTGTAATAAATAAGTTAAACTGCCGTTTTTCAGGACTTCCGGATACTGCTAAAATGTCCAGCTCAGCACGGCGGAAGCTGGGAGAATTATTAATTTTCTTGCCTCCATTAAGAACAAATGTATCAATATCCCCATCGTCGATATGAAAATTGAGTGAATTGGACTGTAAGCTCGCCAGAACCTGCGAACAATTTAGGCCGGGATTCTCCGCCAGCAGCAGTGCCGCCATACCTGACACAAAAGGCGCTGCCATGGATGTGCCTTCCATTACTGTATATCCATCCTGATATATATCACCTGTGCCGGTCCGTACCCTATTTTCCAAGTTATCCAATTCCTTCGGTATTGTGCTCAATATGTCTACCCCGGGAGCAAGAAGTTCAAGTTCAGGTCTTACACTTGAAAAACCCGCAACTACAAACTTTGTCCCATCCCAGTCAACAGCTCCTACTGCTATGACTCCATCGTATGCGGCAGGGTAGAGGACTTTGCCACCATGTCCATTTCCTGCGGCGGCAACTACTGTAACTTTTCTGTCTAATGCATACCGGATTGCTTCTTCTTCTGCTCTGCTGGGTCTACTATTCCCTAAACTCAGGTTGATAATATCCGCTCCATTATTGACTGCATAAAGTATTCCATTGATTACAGTGACAGTATTGCCTCTTCCAAATCCGTTCAGGACTTTGACAGGCATTATTTTTGCACCGCCGGCAACCCCCGCCATACCCTTGTCGTTATGGGCTGCCGCAGCAATACCTGCCACATGGGTTCCATGACCGTTGTCATCATCGGCATTATTGTCATTATTTACGAAATCATGTCCTTGAACGATACAGTATTCAAACTCCTCATGATCTATATCAATGCCTGTATCAATAATTGCAATTGTCACATCCGCCCTGTCGGCTGCGGGAACAGCTTCCCACATTTCCTCCAGATTTATGGCCTCCAAGCCCCATTGCCAGCCATTTGTATAGAATGGCTCACTGCAGTATACCGATTCAACTACCGAACTGCTTTCATACTTAGCCATCCCAAGGGCTTCTCTTACATAAACGGGTTCGACATACTCCACATTGGCGTCATCTTTAAGCTTGTCCATCGCACTATTGATATCAGTGCCTCTTGGGAGCTCAAGCTGGGTTATCCCAAGCTTATTTACGGGTTTCTCAGATACTGCGGAAACCCGCGAGTTAAGGGCACTTTTTGCCATGCTGGAAATCCCGGACTTATACTTGACTATGATCTGGTTTGGGACAATCTCTGATTCCCCGTCGTCCTTCAAGCCCAAACCACGTTTTGGTGCTTGCTTTTCTTCAGCCGTCATTTCTCTTTTTGTACTATTACTTCTCTGAGTTGCCGGTTTGCCGGTTTCTCCCGGTTCTATACTCTTGTAAAAGCTTTCCTCAGCTGACCTTCTGATTTTGCTATCAGAAGCAACTTCGGCTGAACCGGAGCCTGTATCGCTGACGGCGAGTGTTGTCAATACTTGAGTAAATACCATTATTAACACAAGTATTGTTGCAGCAGACCTGAAAAGTTGTTTTTTCAATACAGTATCCCCCTTTGTTAATGTTAAGCATTATAGGCATAATATAACATAATTTTTATGTGTATGCCCATAATTCTATATATTACCACAAATGTAGGATTCTGCATATGGTTATATGTTAATTACTAATACAGTGCCATCAATTGATAGAAAATATTCTATCGGTTGGTGGTTTTATTATGCTTTGAAAAGGCTTGAAATCAGGAGACGGGGCAGATAATCGTGGGAACAAGGTAAAGGCACATTAATTACGAGCCACCTAACCTATTACTCGTGGTCAGAGGAGATGAGAGCCCATGTGGAACTTACGACTAGAGGGGTCTCCGAGGAACGGCATCAGGGTATGGGGCGGTATCGGGGGAGCAATTGAGCAATGTCAAAAATATAAGCAAAAGTGAGCAAAATATTGAGTTTTGTGTGAATGAAAAGTAGGAATTCCACACAAAACTCAATATTTTGCACAGATTAGGCTGATTAACCACTTTTCTCCTTAGTTAATCCACACAAAACTCTAATTTTTGCACAAAAAAAGCATAAATCTTGACATACC